>JAESQS010000123.1 GCA_016765035.1 Kordiimonadaceae bacterium
GGTACAACCAAGACCTGATTCGCGGTAAAATCCGCCGCCTTGATGATGGCTTTGAAAACTTCGAAGCGTGGCAGGAAAAAACCTATGCGGAAGAGGCTGAAGTGCTCAAAAAACTTGATAAAGTCATTAAGGAAGAAACCCGCTGGTCTGTAGAAGGCATCAGTGCGCGACGTACAAGAAACCAAGGCCGCTTACGCCGACTGCACTCCTTAAGGGATGACCGCAAATCAGTGGTGAAAGCCACTGGAAATGTAAATATTTCAATGGGGGGTGGTGAAAAATCTGGCGCGAAGGTGGTTGAGGCCAAAGGCATCAGCAAAACCTACGGTGGCCGCACCTTGTTTGAAGGTTTCGATACACGCATCGCTCGCGGCGACAGGGTGGGTATTATCGGCCCGAACGGGGCTGGCAAATCCACGTTGCTTAAAACCCTGATGGGGGAATTGGCCCCAGATGAAGGCACTGTGGTGCTTGGCACCAACTTGCAGGCGCAAACTATTGACCAAAAACGCGCTGACCTGAAAGACGACATGACCATTATGGATGTGCTGACAGGTGGCCGAGGTGAGTGGATTCAGATTGGGGACGAAAGCCGCCATATCATGACCTACCTGAAAGATTTCCTGTTTGACCCCAGTGTGGCGCGGACACCTGTGTCGTCTTTGTCGGGTGGTGAACGTAATCGCTTGTTAATAGCCGCTAACTTTGCCAAGCCATCTAACCTGCTTGTGCTTGATGAACCAACAAATGACCTTGATATGGACACGCTCGACCTGTTGCAAGAAGTGTTGGCTGACTATAAAGGCACTATTTTATTAGTGTCGCACGATAGGGACTTTCTTGACCGTGTTGTTACCAGCTCAATTGTTCTGGAGGGCGACGGCACCGCCATTGAATATTCAGGTGGGTATAGCGACTATAAAATGCAGAAAGCATTGGCTAAAAAGCAGATGCTAGCTGAAGAAAAAGAAAGCAAAGGCAAAGTCTTGGGCTTTACGCCGCAGCCAAAGAAAAAAGCCAAAAAACTATCCTACAAAGACCAGCGGGCACTCGATAGTCTGCCAGCGGAAATTGAAAGCCTGACGTTTCGTATAGCCCAGATGGAAGCTGAAATTTCCGACCCGGCACTTTATGCAAAAAGCCCAGAAAAATTCCAGCAGCTAACCAAAGAGGTTGAAGCTGGGCAGGATGAGCTAGCAGAAAAAGAAGTGCGCTGGCTTGAACTGGAAGAAATGAAAGATACATTGAATAGTTGAAATTTAACAACTTAAGTTAGGCATAGTATTTGCTTCCTAGGATTTTAAAATAACCCTAGGAGGCAACTTTGTCCATCACTGCAATTTCTTCTTACACTGTTTTTGGAACATCCGAACAAGCTGCTGCTGATCAGGGTACTGGCGGTTTTGCTGCGGCTTTACGGCAGGCAAGCGGTGGTGATGTCGGGACTGCCAGTTTTAGGGGGCTGAGTAGTAGCCCCATTGCTGCTGGGCAATCTTTGCTTTCGCCGGAATTATGGCCAGCGCGTTTTGATGTGGGTATTAAAGCGAGGGCTGAGGAATTTGGCTCAGACGTGGATGCCCTAAAGGCTAAATTCGCGGACATCATGGAAAAAGCCTCTGAAACTGGCGGTTATAGTGAGCCAAAAAGCTTTCTGAAAAGCCTAACGGCTGACGAGCGGGAGGTTTTGCAGGTGACGCAGGGCATGGGGGCTCCGATTACCGAGCAAAGTGTTGATGGACTGTCTGAAGAAGGCGCATTGAACTTGTTGCTGCCGCCGGGTGCGCAACGTGATTGGAATGGCGATGCTCTCTATACTGTTGGCCGTGCTAATGGCTTCCGTTTTCCAACCGAGAGCACGCCTGTAGAGGTGAAGGCCGCGTGGGCAGAAACAACAGCAGGTATGAGCGATAAAGAGCTAATGTTTGCTGAAGGCCATATGCTGGCAAATTTGATGAGCGCGAATGCTAAACAGGATGCGGCAGGTAATTTTTCAGGGTTTTATGAGCCTAGTGCCCCCCAATTTAAAGACCCGTTTGGTGAATTTAATTTCGCGAAACATGCAAGCGAGCGGTTGGCCTATAACGAGCATATCCGGCATCAGATTCCAGAGGAACAATATCAGCGGGATAAAGCTTTTTGGTCAAAACTTGGTAGTGCGCTTGGCAGTAATGCCTAAGGCATTTGTCAAAGACAGGCCCTAATATAAGCCGGACGGGTTTTAAGTCGCTCCCAATATGCGGCAGTATGGGGTGTTAAAACTTCCTCAATGCCGAGGGACAGAGCGTGGTGGATCGCATAGCCAACACAAATATCAGCGATGGTGAAGCGCCCTGCGCAAAGATACTTGCGATCAGCCATTGCTGTTTCCACGCTCCGCATTCTGGCTAAAAACCACTTTCGGTAATCTTCCGCCACTTGCGGGTTGCGGCGTTCTTCTGGCTCCAGCACGGTATAGCGTAATATGAGCGCCTGCGGAAAAGTGAAGGTGGCATCAGACCTGTGTAACCAATTGAGGTACTCACCATAGTCTGGGTCACTGGGTTTAACAGCAAGGTCTGTGGGGCCATGTCTGTCCACTAGATATTGGCAGATGCCTGCTGATTCCGTCATCGTCAATGCGCCATCCACATAGCAGGGCACAGTGCCAAGAGGGTTTATCTTTTTAAACTCAGGCGCCAGATATCGGGGCGGGAAAGGCAGCGTTTCCAACGTATAGTCCAGCCCCATTTCTTCCAGGGTCCACAATGGCCGCATCGAGCGGGCATTGGTGCAGTGGTATAGTGTGGGTGCCAAGGAGGACCTCCAATAAGTGGGTGCTTCAATGAATTGCTTTACGCCTATGCTAAAACTTAGGGCAAACCTCAGGGAAGTCTATGTATCCCGCGCTATATTGCCAGATATTGCCAGAATATTATTTGGGCGGTGCCATGATAACGGGCTGGCCGTTCGGGTGCACTCTAAACACAATGGCCTCACTTATGTCTGCAACAGAAGCACCCGTATGAACAGTTTTTGCAGGTATTTTAAAACTATCCCCGGCTTTTAAATGCCTGTCGGCCTGCCCAACAATTGTAAGGATCATTTCCCCCTGCACTAAATAGAGGAATTCCTCTGTTGGGTGGTAATGAGGCGGTATGGGCGTTCCTTTTGGTATTTTTACATGTGTAATAATGGCTTTGTGATCCGCAACACCTGTAATGTTGGCATTGATCAACACCTCAGATGTTAATGTATTGGCAGCAGATAGGGCCGGGGTGATGCTAAAGGCTAGACTTATGGCGATGCCAAAATATAGAAAAGGTTTAGACATAGGCTTTTCCCTTGCAGAAAGAGTTTCAAAATTTCGAGCGCTATAGGTGTAGTTTAAGGTATATGTTGCATGATTTTCTATAGTGCACCAGTGAAGCACCGCAGCACAGGGGTGTTGCAGGGGCATCATTTTAACAGTCTCATGGCCATTCCCCTAAAAGGATGGCTTCTTCTATTTGAGGTACATACATGATTGAACTGACCATTGCAGAGGGTGCGAGCCCAGAGCCATACTTGGATTTATTACTGCTCGCAGACCCCTATGAGGCAACGGTACGGGAGTATGTATCTGATGGCAGGCTGTATGCCGCCATGTGGGATAATGTTGTGGTGGGCGTATTTGTCTTACTTCTCATTGAAGACACAAAATGGGAACTTAAAAACATTGCTGTTTCGCCTGAATGGCAAGGTAAAGGCGTGGGTAAAAAATTGCTCGCTGAAACCATTCGTGTGACAAAGGAGCTTGGTGCAACATTGCTTGAGGTGGGTACAGGCAACAGCAGCATTGGCCCTCTCGCTTTTTACCAGAAAGCTGGTTTCCGTATGGACCGCATTGCAAAAAACTTCTTTACGCTTAATTATGACGAGCCTATTTTTGAAGACGGTATAGAGTGCCGAGACATGGTGTTTTTGAAGCTTGAGCTTTAGGAGGAACGCGTGCGCCCCTTTTTTATTCTAGTGTCAGTAATCCTGCTCTTAGTGGGTTCAAATAGGGCGCTGTCGGCCGATACCTGCATTCCGCCTTTGCCCGAAGCGCACACTAATAATGCAGTGGCCTCTGCAACTTTTAATGGCCAAGTTCACCTGTTTTCGTTTGGCGGCCTTAAAAAAGGCAAAAGCTGGCAGGACACGTCCAAAGCAGCCTATATGTACGTGGAGGGCCGTGAAAAGTGGGAGCGTTTGCCCGACCTGCCCGTAAGTGAGGGACGGTTGGCCGCAACAGCGGAAACTGTTGGAGAGCGCCTTTACTTTTTTGGCGGCTACACTGTTGCTGCTGATGGCAGTGAAGTTTCAGCCCCTGAAAACTTTGAATATAACCCTTATAAGCGGACCTATAGGCGGATTGCTGATATGCCCGTGCCGGTGGATGATGCTGTAAGTTTTATATACCAGAACCGGTATATTTATATGGTTTCAGGCTGGCACAACACGGGAAATGTGCGTGATGTCCAGTTTTATGACATCAAAAATGATACATGGGCCAAAGCCACTGAGTATCCCGGCAGCCCTGTGTTTGGCCATGCTGGCGGCATTGTAGGTAAACGCTTTGTCATTGCAGACGGTGTTGCTGTGCTTGGCAAGGACGACAAAGGCCGCCGCCAGTTTGGCACAGTGAATGAAGGGTGGATGGGGACTATTGATCCTGCTGATCCATCACAAATTACGTACCGCCGCTTGCCGCAACTGCCGGGCAGGGGGCATTACCGCATGGCTGGCGCTGGTGATGACGCTGGGAAGCGCGTGCTTTTTGTTGGCGGTACGCCAAATGCCTATAATTACAATGGTATTGGCTATAATGGCGATCCATCAAAACCCACCAAACATGTATTCGCATGGGACTTTGGCAAAGACAATTGGGTAGCTTTTGAAGATAAGTTTGTTGCGAGCATGGACCATCGTGGTCTGCTGAAATGGCGAGGTGACTGGATTACCATCGGGGGGCTGATAAAAGGGCAGCGCGTAGGTGCTACTATATTGGGAATTAAAAACCATTGCGTATTTAATTAAGCTGCTATGGTTAATTTGAATGAGAAACTAGGGGTGAACGAAAATGAATATTTTTACTATATTGGCGATATCTGTTGGTTTGGTTGCTGCCGAGCCAAGTGAAGAACTAACTGTCCAGCAGATTACGGAAGCCGTGGTGCAAGAGCAGCTAGATGCATACAACGATGCTGACCTAGAACGGTTTGTTGCTACTTTTTCAGAAGACATGGTTGGCGTAAAATATCCGGGTGAAATTTTATTTTCGGGTCATGAAGGTTTACGTAAATCTTATGGTGAGTTTTTTAAAGATGGGCCAAACCATGAGGTCTTCATTAAAAACCGGACAGTGCAAGGCAATAAAGTAATAGACGTAGAGCTTTATTCAAAGACCGGTAAGCGCGAAGATATTCGCCCCGGCTTTTTTGTCGCAATTTATACCGTCGAAAATGGTAAGATCATCCGCATGGAATTCGTAAGTGCAGATTAATCGGATTTAATCAGGCTTCACTTTTCTCACTATTTTTTACAAACAAAACCAGCGCTAAGGCGGCTAAGGCCGGGAGTGCTTGTATGTATAGGATGGAAAAGCTAGCTGTAGCAGCACCAAAAACACCGGCTACAAACACGCATGACAGGAAGAAAATTTTCAGGTCATCGCGTTTAGCATAGAGCGCCCAAATCAATCCGGCGGCTAAAAAGCCGTTATATAATCCTTGGTTAGCAGCAAGGGCGGCGCTGGCCTCGGCAAATTTTGGTGTTAGATTAAACGTTTTTTGCCCGATAGGTGTATTCCACAAAAACATTTCTAAAACCAAGAATCCCATATGGCTAAGAGCGACGATGCCCGTAAGGATATTAGATACAAATTTCATGGTATGTCCCCTTAGAAATATTTTATGAGAGTGATTTAAAGCCCAACATCCCAACAATCTTTAATGACTACCTTTTGTATCCAAAGGTTTTTCCAGCGGGCCTTTTTGTCTTCGGCGGAAAGTGATTGTGGGCTGGTAACCTCAGCAGCGGGATACGCGTCCCGATTTTCCATTGTGCGGCGGTTAACGGCCCCTTTACGGTGGCCATCAATGTCACAGGTCACGGCTGGTACCACACCGCAGCGCTGGCATATCCATAGGCGTGCGCTGTCTGACCCTTGGGAATAAAGGCTGAGGGCGGCTTCATTTTGAATTTCAACTTCCAGTGCAGCGTCGGGTGTTGAAATCCATTCGGCACCGTGGGCCATGCAAAAATCGCAGTCGCAGGCGCGTGGTGTCATATCAGCCGGGGGTACAGTTGTTTCAACCCGCACTGTAATATTACCGCAGTAACAGCCACCAACAAGTATAGTCATTTCTGAAAATCCCTTATCCTACAACACGTGGCGCGCCAATGGTTGGTGCCGCTCTATAAAAGAGCCTAATCTGCCTTTGCTCTGCACTCAAGGGTGATATTGCCAAATATTTGCAGTTACACTTGGGCTTTTTCCTGCCAGAGGGGTGTGGTTGCTCGCCATCCCTCCTAAAAGCATGAGATTTTATGGCGAGGGCGCTTTATTCCTCTGTTCAAGGCGTCGAAATCTGTTAATAAAGAGGCCAATTACTACCGTTTTATCGGTTAGGTGAATAGATTTACGAACTCGAGATAGGATTAAGGTAACCATGGCTGGCCATTCCAAGTTTAAAAACATTATGTACCGTAAGGGCGCACAAGATAAAAAGCGCTCTAAAATGTTCTCTAAATTTAGCCGGGAAATCACGGTTGCGGCTAAAATGGGTGGCCCTGAGGTGGACAGTAACCCACGTCTTCGTTTGGCTATTGCTACAGCGCGCGCTCAGTCTATGCCAAAAGATAATATCCAGCGCGCAGTTCAAAAAGCCGATGGCGGTGATGCGGCCAACTATGACGAAATGCGCTATGAGGGCTACGGCCCTGGCGGCATTGGTGTGATCGTTGAGACATTAACCGACAACCGTAACCGTACAGCATCTGACGTGCGTACCATATTTGGTAAAGCAGGCGGTAACTTGGGGGAAAGTGGCTCAGTTGGCTTTATGTTCGACCGAGTTGGTGAAATTAACTATCCCGCTGACGCTGCCGACGCAGACACAATGTTTGAAGCCGCGCTTGAAGCCGGTGCCGACGAAGTTGAATCAGATGATGATGGCCACGCCATTTATACCGAGGGTGATGACTTGCACGCTGTTGTTTCAGCTCTCACTGAGGCACTTGGTAGTGAGCCTGTCGGCGCGAAACTTATTTTCAAAGCAAAAGAGCCGATGGTACTTGATAAAGATGGTGCAGAGAAAATGATGCGTCTTATCGATACGCTTGAAGATAATGACGACGTGCAAACTGTATCTGGTAACTTTGATATACCAGCCGATGTTCTTGAGGCGCTTGCTGCAGAGTAAGCTATGCTTATATCAGCTCTTATCAGCTCGGGGGAGGGCGTGAAATTTCATGCGTTTATTAGGGCTTGATCCGGGACTGCAAAAAACAGGCTGGGGTATTGTGGAAAGCCACGGTTCCCGCCTCATCCACATTGCAAACGGTACTGTAAAATCAACCAGTAAAAAGTCTCTCGCAGAACGGCTTGTGGAATTGTATGACGGCTTAACCGAAGTGGTGGCTGAGTGGCAGCCACATTCATGCGCTGTAGAAGAAACTTTCGTTAATAAAAACCCTACAAGTACCCTGAAGCTAGGGCAGGCTCGCGGCATCGCGCTGTTGGTGCCGTCACAGGCAGGTATACCCGTGGCTGAATATACACCAAACCATGTTAAAAAATCAGTGGTGGGTGCAGGCCATGCCGGTAAAGACCAGGTGGAAGCCATGGTGAGAATTTTGCTGCCGGGCATTCAAATAAATGGCCCAGATGCAGCAGATGCTCTTGCAGTTGCGATTTGCCATGCGCATCATGCGGTAACAGCAGCAAATATCGGGGTGAATATCAGATGATAGCAA
>JAESQS010000124.1 GCA_016765035.1 Kordiimonadaceae bacterium
AGGCTGCCTTATGGGCAGCCTCAACCTTATGGGGCGTTGCCCTCAAAGGGACTATAGCGCATCCATTTTAGTTAGAGCCATTGCCCGCCGGTATCCACAGGGCTTATCAGTCCCGCCATACTTTCAGGTACGTCACTTTATAGCACAACTGCTGGATTACACGGTCAAGCCGAGTAATGACAAAGAGTATAGATATCATACCGGCCACAAGGCCAATTCAATAAACATGCTGAGAATTTACAGGTCTAACCCGAAGCGAGGCTGTGCAAATTATTCTGCGGCGAGGACGCGCTGATTGGGGAGTTCATTCGCAACCAAATCGTTTGCGCACTCTTTACAAGTGCCACAGCAAAAGCCATTGCCAAGCGACAAATAAGCTTCTTCTGCCGTACGGACACCGCCTTCGCGAACAGTGTTGCGAATCTGCTTATCTGTGTATCCATTGCATATACAAACATACATGGTTTTATCTGCGCCCATTTAATAATGCGAACTAGTCTTAATATTAGTATCAAAAAACAAGGCTCTCGTCAAGTTTTTGCAAGTAACTCGCAACAACTAAACCCTAAGCCTGTGGTTTTAAGGCATTTTCTGGAGCGCCCCTTATGGGAGAGTGCGTATTTAGGCATGTAGCTATAGAGGGGCAAACTGGAAGCGCCAAGAAAACCAAATAGAACTCTCAAACGGCACCCCTAACTGCCGTTTCACAGGGTGCCGACAAGGCGCTGAACCCTATACTTTAGGGCTTCTATCAGGCCACAGCGGCCCCTCGGTATTCCCCACACCTACCTGATTTCGCATTAAAGAGACTCGGCGACGGTTGGCCCAGACACTCGATTAAAAGGCGAAAAATACCGGCAAAAACACGGCACTAAACATTAGAGCGTGCTTAAACACCCTTAAGTAGCGCAAAACCCGCCAAAGTGTGGTTTCTGTCACTTTCAGCTAGGAAGCTCCATTGTGTGTCCCGTACCCTATTAAGGCACACAAGCGTTGTAACAGGAGTTAGCTTTGCCATTTTGGCCCCGCACATTTCCTGCATCGGATATTATAGCCGGTGTGACACATTTGTATTTTGATGATGAAATATATGGTCACAACGCTGTCGCGAATTATTTTTATACCTTCTGGTGCAGCTTAACAGCGGAAGGCCACAAGCCTTGCCGCGCAGACTTTCGCCCAAGCCGGTTCAAAGAATTTCTTGACCGGGTTGTCATGTTAGATGTCGGCGAAATGGAAGGCCACTTGCGGCTTCATGTTCGGCTGGTCGGCACCCATGTCTCAGCTTTCTACGGTGAAATTGCCGGCGGGGATATTGATGCCATGGAAAATACAGAGGCCGTAAACCGAATATACGAAAGCTGCTCACAGGTGATAGAAAGTGAAAAACCAGTATTACGGATCACCACAGGCATCGCACAGGATAAAATACACCTTGTAGGGCATACACTTTACATGCCGCTGTTCGACAACAAGGGCGCTGTCGTCAAGTTGTTGGTATGCGTAGACGTAACAACCACAAGCTAAAGCCGGTATAACGCGTAATCAGGCCTGAGCCGATGAGGTAAATTAAAGCTCTTAAACCCTGAGCTTAGGCCGCTTTAAACGTTTGGTTACGCCCAGCACCTTTGGCGTTATAAAGCGCTACATCGGCACGTTCCAGCAGCTCTGCCGGTGTTTCCCCCGCCACATATTGCGCCAAACCAAGCGACAAAGTGACATTCCCAAAATCTTTATCTTTTTGTTTATTGCGAATACGGCGGTTGCCAATGGTTTCACGAATGGTTTCTATGAGGCTATAGCCATTTTCAAGCGTGGTGTTCGGCAAAATAATAGCAAATTCCTCACCGCCATACCGGGCCGCCAAGTCTCCGCCTTTAATATTAGTAAACAGCGCTTTGGCAACAAGTTTCAAAACCTGATCACCAACAGGGTGCCCATAACTGTCGTTAAATTGTTTGAAATGGTCAATGTCGCCAATGGCGAGACACAGAGGTTGGCCCTCCTGCCCGGCTTGGGCCACTTCTTTCAAAAGCGTGCAGTCAAACTTTTTGCGATTCGCGATTCCCGTAAGCGAGTCGGTATTTGATTCGGATTCTGCTTTTTGTAAATTATGCTGCAAAAACTCAATTTCTTCGGAAGATTGCTCAAGCCGCACTTGAAGGTCTGAATTTGCTTTTTGAAAGCGTTTGGTTTCCAGCATCATCGATTGAATAAAAGATTCAATCCCCCCAAGTGACCCTTCCTCCGTAAAACTATCGAGGCTCTCTTTAATAGATGAGGAAACACCTTTAATTTCGCCAGAAACATCGTCAATCGTAGTTAATAACTGCTGCGCCTGACCCTGCATTTTTTCGCTGGTTTCCTGAACAAGGGCGCTTTCCCGCGCATAGCCGATAAAAGTTTCATACACTTCAGCGTTAAAACCACCAGAGAATGCCTTGTCTTCAACAATCATCTGATCAAGCACTTTTTTCAGGTCAGGGACCCGCTCACTAACGTAATTATACCACACTGTAAAATTAGGCGGGGCTGCGGGAATATCATGAAGATCCATCAACTCCATGGCTTGCCGCGCTAGCGAGCTCGCCTTATTTTTACCCTCACCAAAAACCATTTTAAAGCCTTGCACTCTATCATTAACTTGCGAATCAACAGCGAACCACTTTATAACCAGCAGCCCATCATTGTTATTCAAGCCATACACTCAACACTCGGCCCCTGCATGAGGCATACCACAAGCGACTCGCCGAATCATCAAATACTTAACAAATAGTTAAACTACCTAAAGTTACCCTACAACATAGACCAGAAAAAGTTAGAGTAAGAAAGAAACCATCGTATTTAATAAAAAATACAACAATCCCCTACGTAAGCATGTAAACTAACGCGAGAAATGCTATTTTAGGGATAACTCTCCTATAGGAATACTACTATGAGTGAAATCTCTACTCTGCAAAGGCGTCTAGATGATTTGGAATGCAAGTTTGCTTTTCAGCAGGAAACACTGGAAGCTCTTAACACAGAAGTCAGCAAACAATGGGCCAACATTGATGCACTTACAAAACAACTACAGCGCCTAACAGACCACATGATGTCCAGTGATACAGACACCATGGAAAAAACCCATGATGACCCTCCGCCACCCCATTATTGAGCCTCGCCTATTAAATACGCTAAAAGTAAAAATAGCGTAAAATACACGTATAGGTATAATATATTATATTTACTCACAAATTATTCGCCAAAGACTTGTAAATTTCTATTGTATAGCAATGTATTTCCGGTAATGATCCCACTATAGCTGGTATTAATGAAAACGGGGTTCATCATGCTTGAGCAGTTAGCGAAATTTTTTGGAAACGACCCACAGGTTCTTACCGCCATGAGAGACACCTGTTCCTCTGTCTGTTTCAAACCAAATGCAACAATTCTAAGTCAGGAAGAAGACGGGAACACAGTCTATTGTCTGCTGGAGGGCAAGGCAAAAGCGCTGTTATTTTCCGAAGATGGTGTCGAGATATGGCTGGATGAATATCAGCCCGGCACATTGTTTGGCGAAATTTCACTTTTAAGCGGTGAACAACGCACAGCAAATATTGTCGCCATCACTGATGTCACCGTGGCGGCGTTTCCGGGCGATGCCTTCCTGAAATTAATGTATACACACGGCAGCATTGGCGTACGCATATCGCAAATGTTGGCCCGGCGTGTACAAAAAACCACACGTCGCCTCTTTGAAGTCAGCTCATTTTCCGCAAAAGGCCGTATTTACGCTGAACTTTTACGTATGGCCGAGCCAACCAATAGCGGTAGCAAAACACTGGTTATCGGGCATTTGCCCACTTTCAGCGTGTTTGCAAGAAAGGTGAACAGCACCCGTGAAACCGTTTCTCGCACGGTTAACGAACTGGTCCGCATGGGCTATGTGAAGCGCGAAGGCAATCGCCTTGATATTTTAGACCCGGAAGGTTTGGAAAGCTTGCGCCGCTGGTAACAACACCGCCCTACAGTTTAAGCAGTCGCCGCAGGCTAAACAGCGGCAAGGGCTGCTGTCTGTGGGGTGGGTGTATTTCACTAACATACTCACAGCGGAATTTATCTGTTGTATTAACCGCAAGGGAGCAGGCAAACGGCTCGCTCACGTAAATAGAGCCGGGCACAGTCACAGGCTCAATGCGTGCAGCAAATGAAACTTCAGGGCCAAACACGCCGGGC
>JAESQS010000125.1 GCA_016765035.1 Kordiimonadaceae bacterium
CAGAAGCCCCTGTGCTTGCAGGCAAAAAACTGACATTTATTTCAGTGCTTCGCGCCGGCGATGGCTTGCTTGGCCCCATGCTTGACCTTGTGCCTTCTGCACGGGTTGGCCAAATTGGCCTAGCACGTGATGAAAAAACGCTTAAGCCAGTAAAATACTTTTTCAAAGTGCCTAAAGATACAGCGTCCAGAGTTAATGTGGTTCTTGACCCTATGCTTGCCACTGGCCATTCCGCCGTTCGTGCTGTGCAGGAAATTAAAGACCTTGGTACCAAAGACATTCGGTTTGTTTGCTTGCTGGCGGCCCCTGAGGGCATTAAGACCTTTGTGGAAGCGCACCCAGATGTGCCGCTCTTTACAGCCTCTATTGACGAGTGCTTGAATGAAAAAGCCTATATCGTACCCGGCCTTGGGGATGCGGGTGACCGATTATTTGGAACAAAGGGGGCTTAGGCCAACATGACTGTCAGTAAAAAATTTGTGACTGCTCAGGAATTGCTAGATGATTCATTTCAATTGGGCATCAAAATTCTTCAAAGTGAATTCCGTCCTAAATTTATTGTGGGTGTATGGCGCGGCGGCACCCCTACAGGGATCGCAGTTCAAGAAATACTGGACTATTACGGCGTAGACACGGACGATATTGCAATTCGCACTTCCAGCTACATTGGTATGCAACAGCAAAAGGAAGTGAAAGTTCACGGCCTTGAATATATTGTGAACAATATTAATGCTGAAGATTCATTGCTTATTGTTGATGATGTTTTTGACAGTGGCCGTTCCATTGATGCCATTATTAAGCATATGCGCATAAAATGCCGTCGTAACACGCCTGAAACCATCAAAATTGCAACGGTTTTCTATAAGCCCACCCGCAATGTGACGGATTTGGAGCCTGACTTCTATTGCCATAAAACCGACGACTGGCTTGTATTCCCGCACGAGCTATCAGACATGAGCAAAGCGGAAATTAAAGAGCATAAAGGCTTGAGCTTGCCTGAAATTGAAATATAGGCGGCCAAAGGCCACCTGACCAATGTTCTAACCAGTAAACGATGAGGCTATTCCATGACCTATGAGGCTGTACAAGAATGCGCGCGCTTTATCCGTGAGCGCTTTGAAGGCGAAATGCCAAAAGTAGCCATGGTATTAGGCAGTGGATTGAATGACCTTGCCAGTTCCGTGGAAAAAGCCACTGTGTTGGCGTTTACCGACCTGCCCGGCTTCCCAAAACCAACAGTTGAAGGCCATGTGGGCAAAATGCTGATTGGCGAGCTGGAAGGCAACCCTGTTATTTGTATGCAAGGGCGTGCGCATGGCTATGAAGGACACTCTGAGCAAAGCTTAGGCTATTCGACACGTGTTTTATCGGCGCTGGGTGTTGAAACACTTATTCTAACCAATGCCGCAGGTAGCCTTGATGAAGTAGCTGGCCCCGGTAGCCTGATGGCTATTACAGACCATATAAATTTCTCTGGCTTAAACCCGCTTGTTGGTGTGAATGATGACCGTTTTGGCCCTCGTTTCCCTGATGTATCACAAGCATGGGACAGAGAGTATACCGAAACATTCCGCCAATGCGCCAAAGAGCTTGATATACCTTTGCATGAAGGTGTGTATTTGATGGCCAAAGGGCCTAATTTTGAAACACCGGCTGAAATTAGGGCCTTTCGCACTATGGGCGCAAATGCCGTAGGCATGTCAACTGTGCCGGAATGCCTTACAGCCCGCCACTGCGGCATGCGCGTGTGCGGCATAAGCTCTATCACGAATTATGCAGCAGGCATGACGGATGGTGAATTAACCCATACAGAGACGATGGAGTTTGGTGCAGTTGCTGCTATCAAACTCGACAAACTCTTAAGGTTGTTTGTTAAGAAAATATCATAAGATATTATAAAATATTATTTTTAACTTTAAATTGATATTGCGCTAACGCTGTTTTCTGCAATCGAGGCTTTGGATGCCATAGGAATGCCTATGGCAATCGTTGTTCCTTGCCCCGTAACACTATCAAAATTCACTTTCGCGCCCATAAGGCGGCTGGCATGGTTTACGTATGCCAGCCCTATGCCTAAACCACTATGAGTTTTAGTCATAGTATTTTGCTCATAAGTGAAGGATCGCTGGATATTAGCTAAGCGGGTGGCACTAATGCCAGGGCCCTTGTCGCTTATCGTAGCCCATATAAGTCTGCTAGAATCTTCTTTTAGGCTAACATCGACCTTCGTTTCAACACCGGAAAATCGCACAGCATTATCTATTATATTTCTCAGTATTTTTCCGTATAAAACCACATCAACAGAGGCAAATAGTGGCTCTTCACCGAGAGCAGTAGAGAATATCCGGTCTGGATATTTTAGCTCTAACTCCCGAACCACATCAGTCATAAGGATATTGATGTCGGTTTTTTCCCACTCCGCCTTATAAGAACCTGACTGGATAGCTGCAAAATCCATTACTTCCGTAATAGTGCCCAGCAATTCATGCCCTGCGCTATGAATATGATCCAGATACCCTTTGGTTTTTTCTTTGGCTTGAGAAAATAATGTATCATTTTTAAGAACATCGCAAAAACCAAGAATGGCATTCAACGGCGTTCGAAGTTCATGAGATACATTCCGCAAAATACTTTGGCGCACCAATTCTGCCTGATCAAGCGCTGACCGTGTCTGTATCAGCGCTTTTTACAGTGTCATGCGCTCTAACTCGCATTCGCAGTGGCGTGCGAAATACCGCAGCAGGTCAAATATAGTATCGACATTTTCAATCGGGCTTTCGTGCAAAAGCACTAATATACCAATTGGTTCCCCCGCCTGCGATAATAAGGGGTAGCCAACATACCCTTTAATATTCAGGTCTGCCAACATCAGGTCTTTTGGGAAAACATCTGCAACGCCTTCGCTAAACCGGCAATAGCTACGATCTAGAATTTGCTCACAGGGGCTGTCTACCAAGTCATAGGTGACATTCGCTAATATTTCGCCTTTAGAAACATAAGCGCGCGTCGTGACTGTTTTCTCTTTTGTGTCAACCTGGCCCACAAAGGCATGGTCAAACCCACAAATTTCATTCAGTGCTTTTACTAATTTTAAAAAATAGCCTGCGCCAGTGTCCTCATTAACTGCATGTAATATCTTTGCTATTCGAACATCTGGCATAAAGCACTCCGCATCAACCCGCTATGATCTTACCGCCATTACCTAAGTAAAAAGTTAAAGAACCACAATGGTAAAATAGCGTATTTTTATTACGCACCTTAATAAGATTTTCCACTGGCGTAGGCATCACCATATGGCACCCAGATATTTTTAACTTCAGTGCCTCTATCCATGAGAATTTTGGCATTCATCTGGTCTTTGTCTGCCCAGTCATAGGCTTTGCCGTAATTGAGCCATGTGCGTTTCATGTTTTCAGCCGCGGCATGTTCAACATCTGCACAACCTGCTTCTGTACCAAAATACCAAACTGCATCAACGCCGTAGTGTTTCGCCAGCGGTGCCGCCATAGCATCCCTGTTGCCCGTGACGATATTCACCACGCCCGCAGGCACATCTGACGTTTCCAAAATTTGGTAAAAGTCGGTTGCAAGCAAAGGATATCGCTCTGATGGAATAATCACAGATGTATTACCTGCTGCCATGGCAAAGGCCATTAATGTCACAAAGGACAAAAGCGGTGCTTCGTCAGGACATACTATACCAATGGTGCCAATGGCCTCATTCATCGCCAGAGCAACACCACGCAAAGGGGGCTCATGCACGGTGCCTTCGTGCTTGTCACAGTAAGCAGCGGCCTTAAACAGGCGTTGCACTGAAAGTTCTACTTCTTTTGCAGCCGCTTTAGATTTCATACCCGTCAGCGAAACAAGCCGCGCTTCAAACTCTGCGGCACGGTATCCAAGGTTTTCAGCCACATAATATAATATTTGGGCACGAAGATGAGACGTTTTACCTGCCCAGCCAGAAGCTTTATTCGCGGCTTCGACAGCATTACGAATATCTTTATAGTTACCGGCCCCTACAAGCCCTGCATGGCCACCCTTATGGGTTAAGACGGCAGCACTGTCACCGCCATCAGGCCGCGCCTGTTTACCGCCAACATAGTTTTTGGCTGTCTGGTCTATGCCCGGCACGCCAGATACTGCCCTGACACCGGTAGCTGCTGGTACAGGCACTGGCTTCACAGCTTTCAGTGCCTTTTCATACCGAGGTATGAGGTAAGCAAGCATTCCTTCCCGGCCCCCTTCCCGGCCAAAGCCACTTTCACGGTAGCCACCAAAACCAACAGCCGCATCAAACATATTGGTGC
>JAESQS010000126.1 GCA_016765035.1 Kordiimonadaceae bacterium
AAAAGTTATGTCTGTTGCCGACGCAGCTAAATGGGCAGATGTGGTGATGATGCTAACACCTGACGAGCTACAGGCTGACATTTATTATGCAGATTTGCATGAAAATATGACCGAAGGTTCTGCATTGCTGTTTGCCCATGGTTTGAACATTCACTTTAACCTTATTGAAGCACGTAAAGACATTGATGTGATTATGGTTGCGCCAAAAGGCCCCGGCCATACAGTACGGTCACAATATGCAGCAGGCAAAGGCGTACCTTGTCTTATTGCTGTGCATAAGGATGCTTCTGGTAAAGCCCATAACCTTTGCTTGTCCTATGCATCTGCTATTGGCGGTGGTCGTTCCGGTATTCTGGAAACCAATTTCCGTGAAGAGTGCGAAACTGACCTGTTCGGTGAGCAAGCTGTTCTTTGTGGTGGTATCTCTGAGCTTATCAAAGCTGGTTTTGAAACACTTGTTGAAGCAGGCTATGCCCCTGAAATGGCATATTTTGAGTGCTTGCACGAAGTGAAGTTGATTGTTGACCTTATCTTCGAAGGCGGCATTGCCAACATGCGTTACAGCATCTCAAACACTGCTGAATACGGCGATTATAAATCCGGCCCACGTATCATCACCAGCGAGACTAAAGCTGAAATGAAACGCGTACTTGAAGACATTCAACAGGGTCGTTTTGTAAAAGACTTTATGCTTGATAATGTTGCTGGCAACCCAGAGCTTAAAGCGCACCGTAGCCTTGCTACGCGCCACCCAATTGAAGAAGTTGGCACGAAGCTCCGAGGTTTGATGCCTTGGATGCAAGAAGGCAAGCTTGTAGACAAAGAGAAAAACTAAGCTTCACAGCATATAGTTCGAATAAAAAAGGCGGTCCAATCGGGCCGCCTTTTTTAATGCTATATTTTGTTTAGCTTTTTTTTAGATCGTATCTGCTTCTGACGAAACCGGGTACGGTTTAGCTAAAGCTGTTGATAAAGGTTGCCACGTTTTTGCCAAGGCTTTCCATGTCGTAGCCCCCTTCCATCGTGATGACAGTAGGGAGATTAAGGCTAGCAAGCACTTTGGCAGCGCTGCCAAAGTCTTCTGTGGTTAGCTTAAAGCCACTGATGGGGTCATTCTCGTGCGCATCGACACCTAATGGAATAACCAGTGCTTCTGCACCAAAAGCTGTGGCCCGTTCACAGGCTTTATTCAAGCTGACTACCCAGTCTGAATATCCTGTACCAAGTGGCATTGCGAAATTTTGGTTATAGCCTCGCCCTTCGCCAGTGCCTGTTTCACTTTCAAAGCCTAAATAGAAAGGGAAACATGTATCAGGGTCTCCGTGTAGCGATTGTGTCAGCACATCACTGCTGTCGTAAAAGATATCTTGTGTGCCGTTGCCGTGGTGAAAGTCGATATCAATGATAGCAACTTTTTTACCGTCTGCGCGAAACCCTTGCGCTGCAATGGCTGCATTGTTGAGAAAACAATATCCGCCGCACAGGTCTTTGTGGGCATGGTGGCCCGGCGGGCGGGTGAGGGCAAAAGCTGCGCGGCCTCCCGCGCTGACCAACCTTTGTGCAGTAATGGCAGATTGCGCGCCGGTATAGGCTGCTTGCCACGTGCCTGCTGTAAGGGGGGCATCTGCCGCAAAGCTATAGCGACCAATTAGGGCAGGAATACTGTTTGATTGCCCACCGGCGTGCTCGCCCCCAAAGCTGCCCGTTGCCCAAGTGGCTGGTATCAGCGGGTCTGTTTTTCCCATGGTGGACCAGCGTGCCCATGTGGTCCGCAGAAATTCAATATAGCCGTGGTCATGCACTTGTTCGATAAGGGCAATGCCATTGTCTTCTGGCTCAAGCATTTCATGCTGGCCGCTTGTGGTGATAGCCGCATACATGTGGTCCATGCGGGATGCATTTTCGTGGCTATCAACCATTTTGCCATAGTGCATTTCTTGCCTGCAGTCTTGCTGCTGGTGGTTTTTGTTATAAATAATTTTCATGGTTACTTTTTGCCAGCTTCACCAATATCAGTTTCACCGTTGGCTTTTTCGGCGTCAGCCTTCTCTACATGGTCGGCCCACATGGTGTCAGCGGTACTAACAGGGCGTTCATCGGGCCACGTGTAGGTTTTCCAAATCTTAGATATTGTTAGGGAAACCGCACAGTGGAGGAAAGCTTCCTGTACTTCTATCAACAAGCCGGCTTTAGGCGCACGCCCTGCTTTGTTGGCAACATTTGCTAAAAGCTCTTTATCGATGGTGATGCTGGCTTTTCCGTTGATCCGCAGCGTTTCTGAAATGCCGGGGATCATAAACAACATACCAACCTGCGGGTGGTTAAGAATATTCTCATAACTGTCCAGCCGGCTGTTGCCTGGTTTATCGCCAAGGAGCAGGTGTTTGTCGTCAACCACATGCACAAACCCTGGCACGCCGCCTCTTGGTGAAGCATCACTGCGGCCTCCAGTGCCCGTGGTTGCCAATACAAAAAAGGGCGAAGCACCGATGAAATCTCGGCTGTGGCTGTCGATAGAGGCCATTACCTTGCCTATAGCGAGTTTGCTGGGCTCAGGATATATCTGCCGTAATTCTTCGATAGTATTAATTATTTTGTGTGCCACCTGCACCCCCTAATTTATATAGAATTAGATGGTAGTATCTACTATTTCGCAGAAATTTTCTCAGTTTTTACAAGGTATTTTTGTGGGAATTTCGCGTGCAGCAAGTTTGCATTGCTGTGATTTTGATACAAATAGCCTTTGGGCACCCGCAAGCGCGCGCTCTTACTATATCGCGCAGGAGGCCTTTTTATGGCGGGTAACGCACATATACACAAAAAAGCGATTAATAGACGCACCATCATCAGACATAGGGATATGAAGGGCTTGCAGTCTCAGGTAGGCGCGGGAAGGTGTGAGATCAGACTGCCAGCTTGCGATAACGGGTTTTTTCCCATCAATGGTGTTTTGAGCAACTTGCATAAGGCGTTTAAACGCCTCAGAATCTGCTGAATCTGTCACCAGTTTGCCAGTAGTTTCCCCGTAGAAAGCAGCAAGCGCTGTGCCGATCAAATTTATTTGGATATTTTCAAGGACACCTTCTGCGGGATCACCAGTGTAGAGCGGTTCGAGTATACAAATATTCGGTAACCATATGGTAAGTTCCGACGGTACAAGGTCCGCACGTTTGGCTATGCGCTTCCCTTCTGTCTTTTGTTCGAAGTAGGACAGGATAGTATCAAAGTCTCGTTCATTCTTTCGGATGTCGTCTGTCGAATGAAAGATGGTGTCGCGGAATTTGAAATTTGCCCGCTGTACTGTTTGCCCATTTTCACGTGTTGGTAAAATATTTAAAGTCCCTTTTATGGAGGCCTATGGCCCTAACTTTACGGCGTTACACGCTGCGAGGATACTCGTCCCAATGGTTGGTTTGGTTTCAACTTTATCAAGTGGACCCACCACATATTAGGTTTGCGTCAACCCACTTCAATCATTTAAAGGGGCTAATGTGTTTTTTCCGTGACGGCATTAGGTTAGAATGATGTGCTACTTTAATATAAGCAAATAATCGTTCAATCCGTTCACCATCTTGTGACAGCGGTATATATAATACTGTTACGCTTAGGTAAGAATGCTCCTCGGAAAGCGTTTTTGATGTAACAATAATTGGTTCTCGTAAAGCCACGCATTTGCGGGCTGAACTTATGGCACGCTGGCTTATTTGTTTGCTGGAATGTTTTGAAACGCGGGTGCCGGTTATTTCTCCGTAAAAAAGCACCACTTTTGTTCCCAACAGGTCAAACTCAATGTCGTTAACTAGGCCCTCCTCATTATATATTGCGGAAAGTATAGCGATTTGGGGCAGGTGCATTGTAAGTTCTGATGGGTTGACATCCGACCTTTTAGCCAGCCGCTGGCCTTGAGTTTTGTTCTCAAAATACGTGAGAATCTCATCTATAGTCGCATTCGTTTTACGAAATTCTCTGACTACGTGTGTTTTGTCTTCGCCAAAAGTCTTGTCTTGGCAATTTTCTTCAGGTGTATTTGGTGCAATAATCATGGGGACTAGCATACGATGGAATAGGTTAATTTTCTTAGTTGTCTATAGGGCAGAGAGTGTTTCAAATATGCGAAACAGGCTGCTGATTGTATGGTTGATCTGTCTTTCTCAGGCTATAAAGCCTTTAAATGACGGGGCCCTTTGGTGAATTTCCATTTCATCGACTACCATAAAAAAATTGCAGGTGATGCTTGCTTCTATATCGAAATCTGCTAAAAATTGGGAAACAAAGCAAAAGCGTAGGCATAGGGCTTCAATGAACCAACAGCGTTACCATACAGAAAATACGCGAAAGCATGCGAAAGCAGTGGCTGTTTCAGCCGCTGATCGCAGCCGGGCGGTTTCTCGTATGTATATAGTTGGCACTGTTCTGCTCCTTAGCTTGCTTCTACTGTTAGGTGCTGGCCGACTTATTGGCCCTTAAGCACAAGGCGACAGTGCAGGTTTGATGCGCACAGTGCTTAAGGGAAACGCCACCTGATCATCCATTTCAGTATTGTTACTAAAATTTAGGAAGTAGAGCTATGTCACATAGTGAAGCCAACCGTGTGCGAATTTTTGACACCACCTTGCGCGACGGCGAACAATCGCCAGGCGCCTCCATGACACTCGAAGAAAAGCTGCGTATTGCAGATACCTTAGAAGCCCTTAAAGTTGATGTTATTGAGGCAGGCTTTGCCATTGCTTCTAACGGCGACTTTGAGTGTATCCGCCAGATATCAGAGCGTATTAAAAACTCCACTATCTGTTCATTGGCCCGTGCGGCCCTTGGTGATATCGACCGGGCAGGCGAAGCAGTAAAGCCTGCCGCTCAAGGCCGAATTCATACCTTCATTGCAACGAGCCCATTGCATATGAAAGTGAAATTGCAGATGTCACCGGAAGATGTGATCGACGCTATTCACCAGTCTGTTACGCGTGCCCGCAAGTTTGTGGATGATGTGGAATGGAGTGCAGAAGATGCCACGCGCACGGAAATGGATTTTCTGTATAAAGCGGTGGAAACAGCGATTAAAGCTGGGGCAACAACCATCAACTTACCAGATACAGTAGGCTATGCCACGCCGACGGAATATGCAGAAATGTTCCGGTCTGTTATTAAAAATGTACCCAATGCAGATAAAGCGATTTTCTCAACCCACTGCCATAATGACCTTGGTTTGGCAGTTGCAAACTCTCTTGCTGGCCTTGAAGGCGGGGCGTTGCAAATTGAATGCACAATCAATGGCATAGGCGAACGTGCGGGCAATGCTGCCATGGAAGAAGTGGTAATGGCGCTGAAAACGCGCAGTGACACATTGCCGTGGCATACGCGTATTGAAACACCTGAGATAATGCGGGCTAGCAAGCTGGTTTCGACAGTCACGGGTTTTACGGTGCAGAATAACAAGGCCATTGTTGGTGCCAATGCGTTTGCCCACGAAAGCGGTATCCACCAAGACGGTATATTGAAAGATGCCGAAACTTACGAAATTATGACGCCAGAAAGCGTGGGGGTCACTAAGTCAACCCTTACTATGGGCAAGCATTCTGGTCGCCACGCCTTTGCAGATAAATTGTCTGAGCTTGGGTATGAGCTTGGGGACAATGCCTTTCAGGAATGTTTCCGCCGCTTTAAGGCGCTGGGGGATCGTAAGAAAAACATCTATGACGAAGATATTGTTGCCCTTGTGGATGACGAGGTGGCCACATGGTCAAACCGTATGCAGGTGGTAACGCTGAATACCTATACCTCCACCAGCGGTACGGCAGTGTCTGATGTGGAAATGACCATTGATGGCGATAAAGTGCGCACGGTGACATACGGCACAGGGCCAGTGGATGCCGCCTTTAATGCCATCAAAGAACTTATTGGTATGGAGCCGCATTTGCAGCTTTTCCAAGTGCACGCCGTAACGCACGGTACTGATGCGCAGGCTGAATGCACTGTGAAGCTTGAGCAAGATGGCCGTACAGTGAATGGGCAAGGGGCGCACGAAGACACCATAACGGCTGCGGCGAGGGCTTATGTTTCAGCGGTGAATAAGTTGATGGTGAAGCGCGAAAAGAAAGCGCCCGGCCCGAAATAGGCACTGTCAAACGCAAAAACTAAAAGAAAGGCTGTGATTTTTCACGGCCTTTCTTTTTATGGTATCTTCTTAATTAATTACATATCCGCTCACACCCTCTACCCAACCACCCGCTTGGATACACTGTGGGGTGGTTGGGTAGAGGGTGTGGGCGGATATGTAATTAAAATGGATGCACTCTAAAAAATATTACAGTTTGCATCGTTAAAATTTTATCGAAAAAACGTGCTAATCTGCTTTGTCCCATAGCAAACAGTCAGTATTTTTTTTAAAAGTCAAAAACTCGCCTTAATCCTGTGTTATAGCATATAATTAAGGTTGTTTCTGTGCGCTCTATAGCCCATAAGAAATGGTAAGGGATTCGTTGATTTCGGCGATTTCGGCGGTAGGCACCTAATAAAATTAAAGAGGCGTTAAATGCTATCTAAGTTGCTCGGCATGTTTTCTTCCGATATGGCCATTGATTTGGGCACGGCTAATACACTTGTGTATGTGAAGGGGCGCGGCATTGTGCTGAACGAACCTTCTGTTGTCGCGATTAAAAGCGAGAAGGGCAGAGACAGAGTTATTGCTGTGGGGGATGAGGCGAAGTTGATGCTGGGTCGTACACCTAGTGGCATTACCGCTATTCGTCCATTGCGTGACGGTGTTATCGCCGATTTCCATGTTGCAGAGCAAATGATCAAGCATTTTATCCAAAAAGTGCATAATCGGTCGTTTGCGGCCCCTGAAATTATTGTCTGTGTGCCTTCTGGCTCTACAGCGGTTGAGCGTAAAGCCATTCAGGAATCTGCGGAGCAAGCTGGCGCTCGTAAAGTGTTTTTGATTGACGAACCTATGGCCGCGGCGATTGGTGCTGGCTTGCCGGTAACAGAGCCTCAGGGCTCTATGATTGTTGATATTGGGGGAGGCACCACCGAAGTGGCCGTATTGTCGCTTTGCGGTATTGTGTTTGCCACATCCGTACGGGTTGGCGGTGACAAGATGGATGAAGCGCTTATCGCTTATATCCGTAGGAACCATAATTTGCTTATTGGCGAAGCCACAGCAGAGCGCATCAAGAAAGAAATTGGGACGGCACTTGCACCAGATGATGGTGTTGGTCAGGTAATGACCATCAAAGGCCGTGACTTGATGAATGGTGTGCCAAAAGAAATGGAAATTAACCAGCTTCAAGTTGCGGAAGCCTTGTCAGAGCCAGTGAGCGCTATTGTTGAAGGTGTTAAAGTTGCCCTTGAGCAAACAGCGCCCGAACTAGCTGCGGATATTGTTGACCGTGGGGTTGTGCTGACAGGGGGTGGTGGCTTGCTGCAGGAACTTGATACAGTCATTCGCCGCGCAACTGGCTTGCCCGTGACTGTGGCTGAAGAGCCCCTTACATGTGTTGCTCTGGGTACCGGACAGGTGCTTGAAGACGATATGTTACGTATGGTGCTGACTGAAAGTTATTAATATTTAAAAACAGTGGGGGCGCTTTGGGCGGGGGCTTGAGGCGCGCTACTTGGCGTGGGGAGTAAGACCGCTGGTCCCGATAGTACAATCAATAAAGGGATTGGCCAGTAATACTACTGGTGCGCGTCGCTCTGTTCGGGGGCGGGGCGGATTATGGTTTTACCTTGTTGCTTCTTTTTTCTTTCTGATTTTGGAATTATTTGGCGCTAGCATTCCGGGGCAGGTGCGCGGTGTTGCCGATGATGTGGTTGCCCCTGTTCTAAATTTGTTGGAGCGCCCGCTTCGCTATATGCAATCAGGCATGGAACGGTTTGCCGGTGTGTCTGATATCTATCAAGAAAATCAGGATTTACGGGATGAAAATGACCGCTTGAAGCAGTGGCGTGAAGCGGCCATGCAGTTGAGCCGTGAGAACGAACAGCTACGCCTTATTCTTAAAGTGCCAAAACGCGAAGTACCTGCTGCTGCAACGGCGCGGATTATTGGTGTTGGCGGCGGGCCATTTGAGCGCAGTGTGCTTGCAAATGCGGGCAGTCTTGATGGTGTTGAGGATGGCTTGCCTGTGATAGACGAAAATGGCCTTATCGGGCGCGTTTTACATACGGGGCGCTGGACCAGCCGTATTTTATTGATCACCGACATCAATAGCAGAGTACCTGTGCGGCTTGAGAGGACTGGTGCCCTTGCCATTGCGGAAGGACAGAATGAAAATTACCTGCGCTTGCGTTTCTTGCCCGCAGAGGCTGACATCAGGGTTGGTGACAGGGTTTTGGCATCGGGACATGGGGGCGTTTTCCCACCTGATTTGCCACTGGCAATCGTCTCTAAAATTGATAATGAGTATATGTTTCTTGAACCGATTGGCGGGTTAGAGAAGCTCGATTATGTGCGCATAATGGCGTATCATGCTGTCCCAGATACCGATGCATTATTACTCGACGATGACGGAGGGGCAGATAATGAATAAAGCGCGTACAGCAGCAGTTGAGCTTGGTGCAGCGAGCTTTGTGCCCCTGATATCTAGCTTTTTATTGGCAGTGTTGATGTTATTACCGTTGGGCAGTGGTGTGGCCAATGTGACAATGCCGCATTTGGCTATGATAGCGGTTTTCTACTGGATAACGCGGCGGCCTATGTTGATGCAATATGGCGCCTGCGCAGCGGTGGGGCTGTGCCTTGATTTGTGGCTGAATGTACCCTTGGGCCTTAATATGTTATTGCTTATATTGGCGCGTATGTTTGTGCTTAGTCAGCTTAAACATTTTAAAGGGCGCAACAATGCTGTGCACTGGGTGGTCTTTGTAGTTTTATCCTTTGGGTTATATTTTGTGTCATGGCTTATTATTTCCGCTGTGAATGGTGTGGTGTGGCCTGTGCGCGCTATGTTTATTCAGTGGTTGGTAACAGCTTTCTCTTATGCGCCTATTGGCTTTCTTCTGGGCCGGCTTCGCCGTTCCATATTCCAGTGATGGGGCAATGAATGGCTAGGGAAGGGCAGAGATATGAAGTATTTAGCCGCCGCGCATTCCTTCTTGCCGGGGCGCAAGGGCTGGCGCTATCCGCTCTTGGGGGGCGGCTTTATTACCTTGCCATCGTTAATGGGGAACAATACCGCCTACGGGCTGATAAAAACCGCATATCCCTGCGGTTAACGCCTCCTGAGCGCGGTGAAATTTTTGATAGGCATCAGCGAAAGCTGGCAACAAACCGGCAGGATTTCACTGTGGTGCTTATCCCGGAACAAGCGCAAAATATTGCCAAAACACTCGCGAAGCTTGGCCGTATTATAAAGCTATCGGACCGGCGTTTGGCCCGCGTGAAACGGACGATTAAACGGCAGCGTAAATTCTTGCCTGTTACGGTGGCGCAGCGTCTGGACTGGAAAACTTTTAGCAAAGTGAATGTTGAAATGCCTGAACTGCCGGGTGTGGCGACAATGGCAGGGCTTTCCCGTTTTTACCCTTTTGGTGCGGAAGTCGCCCATATTGTTGGATATCTGGCAACACCTGGCGAGCAGGATATTGGGCGTAATCCTTTGTACCAATTGCCGGGGTTTAAAGTTGGCAGGCAGGGTATTGAGCGCCGGTATGAAGAACAGCTCAGGGGTATTGCTGGCTCCAGACGTGTAGAAGTGAATTCAGTTGGACGCGAAGTGCGCGACCTACCACCAACGCAAGACCCGACTAAAGGGCAACCCCTACACCTTAGCCTTGATCTTGAATTGCAGAAATTTGCCCTTAAAAAATTGGGCGAAGAAAGTGCAAGCGCTGTAGCAATTGATGTAAAAACAGGGGAAATTCTTGCCCTAGCTTCCGCACCCAGTTTTGATCCAAACGAGTTTACTGGCGGCATTAGCCAAGAAAACTGGCAAGGCCTGCTTGGCGACCCCCGGAAGCCTTTGCTTAATAAATGTGTGACGGGTCAATATCCACCCGGTTCCACGATAAAGATGATCATTGCCTTGGCAGCGTTAGAGCAGGGCGTGATTACACCAGAAACGACCAGCTTCTGTAACGGAAAACACAGGCTGGGGAACCATACATTCCATTGCTGGAAGAAGTACGGCCATGGGAAACTTGACCTGTTAGGCGGGCTGAAAAATAGTTGCGATGTCTATTTTTATGAGATCGCTGAAAAGCTGGATATAGATGCCATTGCAGATATGAGCCGCCGTTTTGGGTTTGGTGAGGCTTATAAATTTGGTGTCGATGGTGAAAAAAATGGCCTTGTACCTGACCGGCGTTGGAAACGAGATTTTTTGCAACAAGCGTGGCAGCTTGGTGAAACCCTGAATGTTTCCATTGGGCAGGGGGCAATGTTGGCTACGCCCTTGCAATTGGCTGTAATGACAGCTCGTGTGGCATCAGGCAATGCTGTGACACCAAGCCTGATACGAACGGACTTTAATATGGTAGGCGGGAACTCCTCTGTCTTCACAAATAGTATTCAGTCCTTTAACCGTTTGCAGGTTAATCCCCTTCATTTGCGCATTGTGCGCCGTGGCATGGAAATGGTGATGGAGGCAAAAGGAACTGCAAACGACAGTAAACGAGCCAAAACTGCGCCCATACAGGCTGGAAAAACCGGAACGGCACAAGTAAGGCGTATTTCAAAAGAAGAGCGTGGCACTGGTGTGATTAAAAACAAAGACCTCCCTTGGAATGTGCGGGACCACGCCTTGTTTGTTGGGTATGCACCGGCAGCGGCGCCAGAAGTTGCTGTCTCGATCCTTGTGGAACATGGCGGCGGTGGCGGTAGTACGGCTGCGCCCCTTGGTCGCGCCTTGCTTGATAAAGCCTTAGAGCTGAAAGCAGGGGAGAGAAGCGCAAAATTCGCGGGTACTGCGCTTGCCGCCAGCGAGGGAGACGCCTGATGGCAAATGTGCGTATTTTTGGCCCGCGCAGAGTGGACAAAACGCCACTTCAGCGGCTCTATTCCCTAAACTGGGGGATTGTGCTTGCGATCGTGCTTATTGGTGGGGTTGGTGTGTTGATGCTGTATTCAGTTGCTGGTGGGCAGTGGGAGCCTTGGGCCTCGCGGCACGCCATTCGTCTGGGTATTGCATTGGTGATCATGCTCGCAATTGCCGTTACAGATATTAGCTATTGGATGGCGTTTGCCTATCCAGCATGGGCGCTGGGGTTGCTCTTGCTCTTGCTTGTGGAGTTTACGGGCAGTGTTGGCATGGGCGGGCAACGCTGGCTTGATATAGGCATTATGCGGTTGCAACCGTCAGAACTTATGAAAATAGGCGTTGTGATGGCGCTTGCACGGTATTATCACGCCCGCACATTTGAGCAGTCTCGCCGGTTTTTTTCAATTATCATCCCTCTTGTTTTGATTTTTTTGCCTGCTTTCCTTGTGGTCAGGCAGCCTGATTTTGGCACGGGCCTAATGGTGGTTATGGGGGGTGTCAGTGTGCTGTTTTTAGCTGGCCTGCCAGCATGGCTTTTTGCCGGTGCTGCTGTCAGTATTGCGGCGGCTATTCCTATCGTATGGGAATTGATGAAAGACTATCAGCGAGGCAGAGTTTTAACATTTTTAAACCC
>JAESQS010000127.1 GCA_016765035.1 Kordiimonadaceae bacterium
CACCGTTTGTCACCCCGGCCTACGAGCCGGGGTCCATCTTCCGTGCGGCACAATGGGGCTTACGTTGGATGCCCCTTCACGCTGAAACAGGGTTATGGATTACCCGGTCAAGCCGGGTAATGACGACGAGGCGGATATGACCCTTATTAACAATAGCCGCGCTGAAGCACGTTTTTGTATTTCAGCACGGCCCATGGGTCAAAATGTCGTGCATACGAAGGACATTGTCGGATCCATAACCCTGATATCTGTTGCATCAGCAGAAAATATCTTTGTGCCCGAAGGAATAGGGATGGTCTGAGGTGCACCGGGCGCTATTTTATATGGTTTTGGCGGTAGGCTGACGATCGTCACATTGATGGTGAGGGTGGAACGATACGCGGTAAACATAACATCTGACGGTAAATTGGAATGAAAGGTTACCAAAAACATATCATCGCTTTGGCCGCCTAAGGGTGACGTGATGGTATTGTTTAATGTTGCCGAAACCTCGGATTCCTCACTTAGTAATTTTAAAATTTCATCATGTTTTGTCATGTTCTGCACTTCCTTTTATCAGTATGAGTAGCTCCGCTTGTCAACGGCGCATGAGGAACACAGCGAATTTGGACTGCTCTAATCTATGCATCCAGAGCTGTACGCTCTTCAGGCCGATTTGAGTGGTGCTAAATTTCAGGAATTCTCAGGACTGGCTTTGGGAAGCCCGATCTCCTTCCCTCAGCTTGATGGTAAGGCATGAAACCACCAAAATTACTGGCGTGCCTATGATGGGTGTCACTGTTGGCGAGATACCTGACTTTATGTGCTGACCCCGCGCACATCAACCATCACCGGCGCACATCCGTCATTGTCCGCACACACCCGTCATTGTCCACACACACCATGTCCGCACACACCCATCATTGTCCGCGCACACCATGTCCGCGCACACCCATCATTGCTGCGGGCATCCATCATTTCCTGTATACACATCCGTCACTATCCGCGCGCACCGGTCATTACCCGGCTTGACCGGGTAATCCATAACCCTTGCAACCGGGGCTTTGGCTGAAAATGAAGCGTGGCCTTAGTGCATACTATAGGCCCTGTATTGGGCCGGGGCGGTACGGCAAATAGTCCTGCCATGCTTATAAGCTGCATTTGGCCTGTTTGCGGCCTGTTGGTCGGGGCTTCTTGCCTTTTTGCAGCTTTTGGCGCGCAGCCACACGGGCTAAAAGAGCATCCAGCCGGTGCAGGCGCGTTTTAAGGGCGATGGGCATAACATGCCTGTCTACATGTAAAATGAAATGGTCGATGGTAACACCAAGCGTTTCGGCAATATCGTGCATTCTGCTCACCAGCATACGCCGCGTACCCGCTTCATAATGGCAGATATAATCCCAAGAAATGCCCGTGGCCTCTGCTAACTGCTGTTGCGACATCCCTTTTTTTTCGCGGTACGCCCGCACACGCTGGCCCATATACGTGTCTACAGAATCGTTCAGTGCTATTACATACATCATAGTCCCCCTTTGGTTTTATATAAAACAGAGGAACCGGCGAAAAGCCGGATGCCGCAAAGACCCGAACCAAAGGACACGGGTGCGTGGTATTTAGCCGAAACTTGGACATTCCCACGCCATCCGGCCAAAAAATATTCGGCGGATGATAGACACTTATGAAAAACACATAAGTATCGTGGGGACGCGCGCGAGAGTATTCGGCCATCCTTTGGTTTTTAAACGGGGTTTGCGGTCCCCACAGCCAGATTTTGCCAGCTGCCCGCGCAGGATAAGCACAAGCCCCCGCCCACACAAGCGGGAATATGGGTATGGGAGCGAAGCTGGGGTTTTACCACGTCATACACAGTTACATCACTTGCCAAACACCGTTGTATTTCTTGTTCTGCGCCGTTACATCGCCCGCCATTACCCGCACACACCCGGCATTGCTCGCACACACCGGTCATTACCCATTACCCGCATCCGACATCACCCGCACCCACAGGTCATTACCCGCGAGCACTCGCCATTACCCATTACCCGCATCAGTCATCACCCGCATCCACCCGACATTACCCGCGAGCACTCGCCATTACCCATTACCCGCATCAGTCATCACCCGCACCCACAGGTCATTACCCGTACACACACAGGTCATTACCCGCGAGCACTCGCCATTACCCGTACACACACAGGTCATTACCCGACTTGATCGGGTAATCCACCCACCCTTGCAAGGGGGCTGTTGGTTGAAAATGAAGTGTAGCTTTATAGGCTGGTACAGGCTCAAAGAGCCGCTAACTCTCACCCCGGCGCACATGGCTGATTTTTTTATACAAAATCGTCAGCGCGATGGCGAACGTGATGGTGTTTGAAATAATCAGCGGATAGCTGTTGATGATAAGGCCATAGGCCAGCCACAGGGCAATGCCCGTCACCATCATGCTGTACATGCCCAGCGATATAGCCTTTGTATCATCCTCCCGCCAAACCTTCACCGCCTGCGGCACAAAAGCATAGGTGGTGAATGTGGCAGCAGCATAACCAACATATTCTAGGGGGATGGTTTCAAACATAAGGCAAATACTCAACATGGGTAAATTATTGTACCGAAGCTTCCTAGCATAGTCTTGTTTGGACGGGAATGGTCAAACCCAGCGCCGCACACTCCCTTTATAATCCTCGAACGTATCGCCGAAAATTTCTTGCATGCGGCCTTCCTCGTAGGGGATGTACCACCAGTTGGCGACAGCGAAATATAGGGCGCTGAATAGTAGGCCTGAGGGGGTGGCAACGAGGATGTTGGCGGCGACTGTCACCAGCAGCATGCCCAAGTACATGGGGTTGCGGGTAAATTTGAAGGGGCCATCGGTTACAATGCTGTCTGGGTCTTTATAAGGCAGGATGTTGGTTTCATGCTGTTTGAAAACCCGCGCCCCCCATACCGGCAGCAGTAGCCCTAGTAGCAGCACGCCATAGCCAAGGTAATTCCAGTTGCCGCTATGCCAAAAAGTTGCGCCTTCCATATGGCCCGTGAGGTATATACCGGCAATGCAAAAGACCAGCAGGATAGGCGGCAGGATGATTTTACGCATGGTGTGCTCCCTTTTAAGACAAAAATATTGGTCTTCTTCTATTTAAATATACCCACCCCGTTGGGCATGAAACTCATTCCGGTTTTCGACGTAAAGTAGCGAGTGGATCAGGGAAACTAGCACAAAATTTTCCCAACGAAAACCAGAGGTTGACTGTGGCGCAGGACCGTTGAGTGACTGTATTCACAACTAGAGCCTGTGAATTCTACCAGTAGGTGTAATTTAATTGAACAATGCATACTATAGTTGTTTATGTTTTTTATATAGCGTACTGTTGCCAAGTAATCATGAGGGGAAGTGATCGTGCAAACTACATTGATTCATATAGCCTTTTGGGTATTGGTTCAGCTTGTGCCGCTGGTTGTGGTTTGGGCAACGTACAAAATAACACCTGATCAAAAAATTACAGTCAACGGGCCTTTAGGGGGGCTGAGCTTTAAAGCTGTTGGTGCAATGGCGGCGTGGATTTTAACCGTTACTTTCATGACAAATAATACTGACAGCGTATATGCCTTTCTCGCTGAGGAAAACCAGTCAAAACTCAAGAAATGGACGATTGAAGGGCAAATAATACTTGTGGACAAAGAGGGCCGTCATATTTCTGGCCATAATATGATTGATAGCGACAAGGTTGTTCTGACAATGAGACCTGCAAGCCGGGTTATTGGAGCCGACGGCAAACTGGAGCTTAAAGTGGCAGGCGAAGACATGCCCAACCTAGATGGCTTCTTTATCTCATACGGCGAAGACCCGTCAGGCCGCCCTTTGGCGTATG
>JAESQS010000128.1 GCA_016765035.1 Kordiimonadaceae bacterium
AGAGCAAAACCGAATGACAGGATCAGCCGGTCGTGCAGACCACGGGGGGTATCATCTGTGGCGGCGAGTAAAGGGCCGAGCAGAAAAACAGGGTTTTCATTTGGTGTTTGGGTCAGGCGAATGCCAATTTTCTGGTTTTGGCGTTTGGCGTTTGGCGTTTGTGCGGCTGGCGGCCCGCATGGCATTGACTACATGGTTGTTTTTTGAGGGTTGGTTTGGCTGGCGTGCGTATGCATGAAGCGGATTGCTGTGACGGCCCTTCGATTGTGTGAAATTTTCTGCCATTGGCGGCTTCGCTTTTTATAAAAGCGGCAACTGTTGTAGCGTCGGCTGGCAATGCCTGCTGTTTAGTCATCAAGCAGAAGGTTGCTAACTTTTTCAGATCAGCGGCATAGGTGCGTAACGTATTTGTGGCGAAGGCTTGTGGGGCGGCATTGATAGTGACATAAAATTCATGCTAGGGGGCTGATAAAAAGGCGGCATTTGGCGGGGTTTTAGCGAAAGCAGGCTGTTGCACCACGTTGGCGAAAGTTGGTGTGCGGGCAGTTTTACTATTTGAGTGGCGGTTGGTTTCATGATCAATTTCTTTTGGGTGATGCAGGGTGCTGTTCCTTGCGCTAGCCCCGAGGCAGACAGTTCAATTTTAGTGGTTTGGGGATGTTTCAGGCTGTTTTCAAACTGTTTTCGGGGGATGTTTTTTGAGGCATTTTAGGGGATAGTTTTTGGCGGAATTTTTGGCAAGACTTTATAACTGGTTTCACCGCCAGTTTCAGGACCGCTTTCTGTATGTTTTGTGCGCGGTTTTTAGGCTGTTTTTTTTGGGACAGTTTGAGAGCTGTTCGTTGGCTTAGTTTTGCCAGCATAAAGGCCAAGCACGGCAGCAGCTTTGGCAAAAGGGTACTGCTTAAAAGCGGGCTTCTGCTTAGGGTGCCGATGTCAAAATCTCTTTCAGGGCCATATTGCAGGATTTTAGCCTCAAGTATATTTGCGAGCAAGTATCAAATACTGATAGTGATACCTATCAGACGTAAAAATGAACATGATAAAGGGCAGGATTGTGCCAATAATACGTGATACTATCTATAGAATTATGTAGTTGTCTCATATATACTTATAAACGAGACAAAAATATGGTAAAAGAAACACTGATATTGAATTTTTACGCTAATTAGATTTTTTCTTCTTCACAGGCTCTTTGATAAATCTATAAAATTCAATGTATTACGGTCAAATCTGTACCGAGGGTTAGTGAAGCATATACAGCTTTGAGAGTTTCGTATTTTGTATAGTCTCTTCTATTTCACGATTTAGGGGTTAGAGTTTATATGTCCAGCGATGTTACTCTTGGGTCGATGGTTGGAGACCCTTCTGCGGCCCAGAGAAAAAAGAAAGCGGCTGTAAAGCTGTATATGGGTGCATTTGGGCAGGCTGCGCGGGTATTTGGGCAAGTAGAGCTTTATTATAATAAGACGGGCGAGCCTTTGCGCAGAGCCATTTATTATAGAAATATATGCGAAGACGCTTACTATTTTGGGCAGATGTGCGGGGCGCAAACAAGCTTCCTTGAATTGGAAGCGCGGCTTTATGACTTGGAAAAAGAAGACTACCGGGCCAAAGCATATGAAGACCCCCTACCCTATGTCACTAATCTCACCCATGTTTGCCACCTTTATCTTGATAAAGTGTATGAACGAGATTGGTTTATGCGGTCGCCCGGCGCTGAGGATTTTTCAGGTATTTATAGCGCCATGGTACCTACAGCGATTTCCACGGGCTTAATGGTTAGATCCATGGTTACTGATGGCTTTGAAACAGAAGGAATTAGCCGGTTTTTTAAAGAACCTGCGCTTGGATGGAATCTGTCTACGGTTTGTGCCCAGTGGATTCGGTGCCAGGATAATTTTATGTATAATCCTATCAGTGAAATGCTTTGGTTGACGCTTTTGCCTGTATTGGTCGCCAGGGCGGGGATGGCCCCCTACCCTGCTTTATCGATTGGCGGCTGTTTTTCATTTAACACATTCATTCACAGAGCAAGTTTTGAAGAAAAAATGGTTTATCTGTCGGGTGTTTTGTTGCGTGCAGGAAAGCGTGCGAAGAAAAAATTTATTGTTTCTGCTGAACGGGTGGATCGGTGGGAGCAACAATTACAGTCGCAGGGATTTAGATCTAAATTTTCAGCCGGACTATTACCTTGGTTGACGGTGCGGCGGCGCTTCCGCGTTGTGGATGTCGTTCGATATCTTGGTTGTCCGCGGGCCACTGCTGCACGGCTTGTCGCCAATTTGGTTAAATGTGATATTATTGGGTATGATATGCCCGGCACGCGTAATAAAATTTATCGTACATCTCGGCTATTCGAGCTTTAGCGGTTAACAGGTAACAGGTAACAGGTAACAGTTAACTTCTAATGCATATATGCCTAGCCCCTACCCTGCTTCTGTCATGTAGAATACAGGTTAACTCCCTGTTTATACTATAATATTTATATTTTTTGTATGAAGGAAAGGGAGTTTTTATATAGGGTAACAGATAATTAACTAACGGATAATAAATGATCAGATAAGAGATAACTAGATAACTAGATAACTAATAATTAGATAAGGGATAAGTAGTAAATTGATAACTAAATAATAGATAATGGGTAACTGATATATTGATAATGGTATATTTGTAATCAGAATAGTCGTTAATGCTTGACAGATATATGGTATAGAAATAAGTAGGTTACTAATGATCTGTATATTTGTTATCAGCTTATCAATTTAGCATTTACTTATTTACGGTTTTCTAATTAACAATATATTCTCTAAAAGGGAGTGGAAAAGCGGATGACTGATACAACAGCGGTTCAAGTTGCTCCAGAAGCAGTGGAAACAAACAAAGGCCACGAAGGGGCACAGATAATTATATCTTTGCAACAGAAGGGCGGGGCGGGGAAGACCACGATGCTCTGTTGTTTGGCAGGAGCAATGGCCCGAGACGGGGCTAAGATACTATTCTTGGATACAGAAGCAGGATTTCCAGCCGCCGCCTGGTGCGAAGACCTTGATGATGAAAATGTCGATTGCATAGAAATTACGTCTGAAGAACAGTTACCGGCAACAGTTGAGCAGTATCAGGATCATTATGACGCTATTCTAATAGACACAGCCGGGTGGGACAGTCGAATGGCCAGTTATGCAATAGGGGAGGCTCACCTAATCCTTATTCCCTGCAAGTCCTCGAAAAAAGACAGTATCCAAGCGGTGAAAACATATTTTCATGCCAAAACGGCGACTAAAAACCACAAGAAAGCCCCTGAAATTGTTATCAACCTTTGGGGCCTAAAAAAATATACCAATGTTGCAGAAAGAACCCGTGTAGAAATGGCCGAGGCAAAAATGCCAGTGCTCCCCTATACAATGCCCGCGCTTACAGGTTTTGAACAGATGGATTGGGCAGGGGGTATGCCTCAAGGAGCAGCGGCTGCTGCCTTCCAACAATGGTTAGGGGCAATGCAGAATGAACATCATTTAGTCTATTATGACAGAGGTCCTCTTTCCCAGAAAACCACAGAAGTAGCTTAGGATTTAGGTATGGCAAAATTAGCACCTGTTTTGAACAAAAACCCCTCTAAAACAACGAGCGTAAGAGAGGCAACGGGCACGCTGGCTGCCTTTGCGGTTGAAGCAAGCGCTGTTGCTGAAAAGGAGAATGGCCAAAAGTCCCATGATGAAATTGCTGAGAGCAAAGCCTCACAAGCCCATTCGCGTATGCGAGCGATGCTGCGGCAAAAGAAGACGTTTTCCTTGGGTCAGATTCCAGCCTTTGTAGTTGATGAATTTAACTTTCTCAGGGAAGCAAAAGGAATGGAGCAGCGCGAGTTTTTTTATCACTTGCTTCGTGAGGCAGGGGCAGAAATTCCCGAGTATGATAAGATGGATGGAAGACGCTACTAATACGGTTTTTTGCTGCGCGGGGGAGGTGTCTAAGGATAGGCAGCAGCGTGCGCGTTGAAAATACAGTACTGTGGAAACACTGCGGGCAATCCACGACTGAAACCGGAAGTATTTGGTCCATCAGTGGTCCGTGCCTATCTGAGGCAGGGAACAGAGCAGGCGCTACGCAAACCCCCATCTCTGAAACCCAATATATACAGCCTAAACGATGCCCTTCACCTCGGAAGGGCAATGCAATAGGGCAGGGGCCCTTAATGTATATTAAACAGGGAACACTCTAAGGGCGGCGTGGTGATTTCTCGACGATTATTTGGTGGCATGGGCTTAGCATCGGTACTGTAAACCGTAGCTGTTACTAAGCTCTCTAAACTTGCCAAGTTTTTTTTGCAGGCAATAGTTTTGTGCCAGCAGAATAATGATTTGTATTTGCTCTTCAGCCGGGCTGCCAACCAACCGCTTATCAAGCGCTAAAAATGTAAGGAGTGTTTGTTCTTCTTGGGGCAGTTGGCCCGTTAAACCGTATAGAGAATAAAGCTGCTTTAAATAATGATAAAGCCTGAATTGTTCGTCTTCACTGGGCCCTACCAATGCAATGTTTTCTTGCACAATATGGATCGCTTCCCTGTAACTTTTTTGGGCAATCAGAAGTTTATAATAGAGCAACCGGCTGGTCTTGCTGCTGTCGTGCAAAGGAGCGAGCTGCTCTTTGGAGAGCAGATAGGCTTCTTTAACCCTTTCAGGTATCTGATCTAATTTGCCGGCCTTGTCATAATATCTATTCAGAGTTTTGAGACGTCGAATATATTCGATGTCCTTCTTTGGGTAGAGTGCAAGGCTACCCACGAGCATTTTTTCGCCGCATTTGATGGCACGAGACCACCTTTTCTTGGTCGCGGCGCGCTCAGCTTTTACAGCATATTTCCCTAGTTTTTCTTCAGTCCAACTGGTTTGGCGCGCCTGCCCTTGCGTAGAGATGCTTAACCCAAAACCAGCCAACAAAAGAAAAACTAGAAGTAGCCTTCCCGTTTTCACAGAGTTCCATCCCTAATATTATTTTTATCGTTGTGAACTAGTATAACTCAATGTGGTGGTGAATCCAAACTCTGCCAATTTATAACGAGGGGCGAGACATGGGCGCCCCGTACCCTGTTTTATGATCAACAAATGTTATTAGCCAGTTGGTAGTTTAGATTGATGACAGATCAGTCTGGCGGGTAATCGTGCTAAGGATAATGACTGTATCCCGCTCGATAACTTTAATTTGGAAGGTGAGTTCCAGCCCTTTTAAAAACGCTGATATATTATGTGTGTTGAGCGAGCCCCCGACGACCAGTTCCCCAACAGCTTCATCCGTTAAGATAATCTCTTTATGTGCATAATATTGCAGTTCTTTAACTACGTTGCTTAGGGTGATGCCATTAAAATGAAGCATGCCGGTACGCCAGGCCATGATACACTCCACTTCGAGAGGGGATAGGACAGCATTTTGAGTACCAGCCGCGCTGATGGTTAAGTTTTCACCTACCGCCAGTGAAATTGTTCCTGAAGGGCCTACTTTGTTTGTACTGGCCTTGTTTGTACCAGCCTTGTTTGTAAGAGCCCCTAAAAAGGGCTCGCTTTTAACTTCAACCACGCCCTCGGTAACAGTCACCTTGGTGGTGTCTGCGCGCTTTTTCACATTGAAGGCTGTCCCAACTGCCTGAACAATATCTTTGCCGGCAACGACCTTGAAGGGTCTGTCTTTGTCCTTGGCAACATCGAAAAATGCTTCGCCGTGTTTCAACAGAATACGGCGTTCGGTATCGGAGAATGCAACGGACAAACTTGTATCCGTATTTAAGGTGATAATGGACCCATCTTCGAGCATCACTGTCTGTAATTCACCAACTTCAGTGCTGTAATGGTTAGCAAATGGATCATTACCAAAAAATATGACCCCTGATACCAAGACGACCAGAAGACAGGCTGCAATTGCAGAAATCCACCCGTATTTACCCCCCAAAGCGAAAGGCAATCGGCTATTTTTGCTCGCAAGCGTACTTAGGTCTTCGCACTCGTCTATCAGAGGCCGCAGCTCGGGTGCAGCCTCTACCAATTGCTGGCGGCCTTCTTTTGTCGCCTGATTGCTAAAGAGAATTGATGTTTTATGCGTTTCTATATAAGCATCCTGATGGTCGGGGTAGGCGTCTACCCAAGCTTCAAAATCAGCGCGCTCAGTACGGGACATATTGCCTTCAAGTTCGCGCGCGAGCCATTGGCCAGCTTCCGCAAGTGCTCGGTCAGGTATGTGTGTCTTTTTGTCAGTCATGACGCTTACATTCTCTTGTTTTACTATTGTTCATTATGCCACTTACTTAGTGGCCACGGTTTTAGAAAATTGTACTATATTGTCTGTCATGTGGGATTTCTCCCTTGTATCAACCTGCAGCATATAGGTGGTACAAGTAGCAAGCCCCTTGGCCACATGGCCTTCCACTGTCCGGGGTGAAATACCCATCATTTCACCCACCTCAGCATAGCTGTATTTATAAAGACGACTTAGGGTGAAGGCCTTACGTGTTCTGGGTGGCAGAGTGCGAATGGCTACTGCTAAACTCCGTAAATCTTCCCTTGTTTCCAAGCGTTTTTCTTCTGAAAAACTAGTGTCGGTGTGGATGGTTTCGTCAAATTCCAGCATGTTATTGTGTTGCCGGGCAATGTTGTGCCGAAAATGATCCACCAGTAAATTACGGGCAACAGCGAACAGATAGGCGCGGGGCTTTTCCACGCTGTGCCTTTTGGTGTTTTTGAATATTTTAAGAAAAACGTCCTGAATCAACTCGTCCACTGTCGCGGGATTGCCAAGACGTTTGGAAAGAAAATTGTGCAGTTCCGAACTGTGCTTCAAGTATCTTTGATCGCCTTTATGGGGCTTTTTTACCATTGGAATACATCTCTCAGCCTAATTCATAAACCTACTATATTCGATAACGGTTAAACTTCAAAAACCCCGTGGTCAGTTTGTTAAATTAGTGAAAAACAGGGTCAGTACGACAAAAAACAAGAGGAAACTCATGAAAAAAAGGAGAAATAGCTATTTTCTTTTTTTTGCAGGGGCTTTTAGAAAACCACCCGTTTCCAATAGCAGGTTCGCCAACAAAAAAGCAAAATACGTGTCTCTGGTGGGGGCAGGGCAAAACACTGATCTTTATTAATATTGTGTTATGTTGCTCTGGATACGCCGGGTTTTTGTCTGTTATTGAGTGATAATACGTATGAGTAATGTGGTCGAACCTTTGATACATAGAAACTACAAAGGGAGACTATTAATGTTCGGACTAAAATGTTCCACAGCAGCTATTGCCTTACTTGCAGTTACATCGGCCACCGTTATTGCTCAAGAAGCAAATGCTGTTGATATTGATATTAAAAAGCAGACCTTAACTAAGGCACTGAAAGAATTTTCCGACCAAACACACATTCAGCTTGTGTATTCTCAAAAGCAATTAGAGGGATTGGTTACGGCTGGTGCATCAGGGCACCTGAATGCTCAAACTGCCTTGAGCCAGATACTTGATGGCACTGACTTTATACTCGATCAGGTGGATGACACGACTTATGCGATCCGGTCAGAGTCTACTGCAATGCTACAGCGCACAAGTGCGCGGGGCGGCGCGAAATTTCGCAATATTGCAGAGATGGAGGGCGAAAATTATTCAGCCAACCTTGCCGCTTATGAAGAAGACGAACGAGCAGATGAAGTTGTTGGTACCGACAGCAGGTTTTTTGATGAGATCATTGTAACGGCCCAGCAAAAAGAACAGTCCATAATGGATGTGCCAATCAGCATAACAGTGCTTGGGGTAAATGAATTGGAGTCTTTGCGCGTTGATGGGATTGAAGATTATGCTTTTTCAGTTCCTGGCGTTAGCTTTTCACGCTCTTCGCGCTTTAACCCCACAATTGCGATACGGGCTATCACCGGTGCCAGTGGTGGACAATACACACCCATTGGTACAACAATCGATGATATAGCATATGGCTCAGTAGATAGTGCAACCATTCTTTCCGCTCGTTCGTTAGATATTGAACGCATCGAAATACTTCGTGGCCCACAAGGTACCCTTACGGGGGCTAACTCCCTGGGTGGCACCATCAATATTATAACAGCCAAGCCAAATACTGAGGCCTTTACTGCTAAAGTAACGCTTGATTATGGCCGCTATAACACCAAAATGGTGAAAGGCGTTGTTAACGTCCCTCTAAGCGAAGACCTTGCGGTACGCGTACTTGCATCCATGGAGCAAGGAGATGGTGCGGTTACAAACCTCGAAAACGGCCAGACATCCAGTACTGATAATTTTGCTACCCGTGTTGCTGTAAGGTGGCAGCCATCGGACAAGCTAACGATTGACGCAGACTTTACATATGATAGGCAGCGTTACGGCTTGGGGAATGTGCTTTATACGAATAGGTATGAAAACGACCTTGGTCGCCAAAGTGCGATTGATCTATATATTGAAAATGGCGGTAATATCATTGATCCTGCGGTTAAAACCATCGAAGAAGTTGGTACCAATGGGGGCTTTGTTCGTTATGACTTCCGGGACTATGATGAATTTGATAGCTGGTGGTCTTCATTCCGTGTGAACTATGACATGGGGGACCATAAACTCGACTTGATTTATGGCCATTATGACTTCCAGCATAATCGAGGTTTTGACGATGACCAAACACCTTTCCCTATATCGATTTTGGAATCTCGCCGTTTCAATAATGCGGATTCAATAGAGCTGCGTGTTACCTCTGCTTATGACAGTACATTCAACTGGGTTGCAGGCGTAAATTACCATGACGAGCGAAACCCATACGATAGCGTTGGGCGATTAGCTAATAGCACTGATGGGGCCTATACGGAGTTATGGTTCAAATTTGATAACAGTGAGATCCTGAAAAACTTTGCTGTATACGCTAATGTATTTTGGGACATTACAGATAAACTCCATTTGTCTAGTGGCGTGCGTTATACAAAAGTGAATGCACAGTACGGTGAACAGTGCTGTGGAGATTTTGGTGCTGCAGACCCTCTTTCTGTTCCTCTAGCCCCGATTGTTCATGCTCAGGGTAAAAGCAATGAAATTAACCCACGGATTGCTCTGAACTACGACATTACGGATTCAGCAACTGTTTATGTGCAGTTTGCTACAGGGTACCGTGCTGGATACGGTAACGATGGCCGCCTAACAGGCCTACCTGGCGTGCCTGAGCGTGTAGAAGGGGAAGATGTTAGAAACTATGAAATCGGTTTAAAATCATTCTTGTTTGATAACCGTCTTTCTATCAATGCTGCTGCCTACATCATGGATTATACCAACCTTCAGACATTTGGTGGGGAAATTGATTTAGGGGACGGGGAAGAAATTGGCTACGACATTAACGCTGGTGAGGCGGATATGAAAGGCTTTGAGATTGAAATGGCCGCCCACATCACCGAAAATCTACAATTGCGTGGATCATTAAGCCACGTAGATTCTGGCATCAGCGAAGTTGCGGGCATAATTTTTGACCCAGCGATCGGCTTCCCTAATGTTCGGTCTTGGTCAGGTAAAGCGACAGCTATATATAACCGTGAAGTCAATAATGACGTCAGAGTGTTTGTGCGCAGCGATTATATTTGGCAAAATGAGGCGGAGGCCAACCCGCTGGATCCAACCCCTGTATCATACCTAGGCGCTATCAACACACTTGATATCAGTGCCGGTGTTGAAACTGAAAAATGGGTACTGACAGCTTATATGGAAAATGTTTTTAATGACATATACTGGACAGGGATCATTGACGACGACCGACCTGTAGCAAACTTTGAACCTCGCATGTATGGCATTCGCTTTACATATAATTGGGGCGAATAAAAATGAACGGCCACCCTTTTTCTGCAAGAGGGTGGCCGTTTAACAGGTTGCCATCGCCACATGCTGGAAGGTAGCATAGTCATTTCGATTGTAAGAAACCCACTTTTTAAACCCCGTACGGCCCCTTTTATACAGGTCCTCAGCATTTGGAGCTCCCGAGCATGCGCTCTTACATCTATTTTCTTGTTTTCATCATCACATCATTAGGGAATGCTCTATCCGCACGCCCTATGACTGTTGAAGGCTTGAGCCAGTTGAAGGAAATTGCCGGTGCTCAGATCTCACCTGACGGACAGTGGGTTCTATATACGGTAACAATAACCGATGTGCAGGTAGAGGCGCACCGTGCGAGTATTTGGCGTGTAGGCCTGAACGACAAAAAGCCTGTACAGCTCCCTGATTCATTGGAAAATGCATATGACCTTATTACGTAACTTACTTATAATATTAACGTGCTTCAGTGCTTTCCCTGAGAAGAGTGCAGGGGCTAACTCTCAGGGTAAAGCAAACAGCACTCTTATCACCAACATACAACTTATTGACGGCACGGGTGCTGCTGCTCGCGCTGCTGCTCTTCGCATAATCGGAGGTAAAATTGTTGCTATCGGGATGCTCGAACCTTTACCGGGTGACGATGTGGTTGACGGTGGCGGCAAGGTGCTCGCTCCCGGCTTTATAGACACACACAGTCATCACGATATTACGTTACTTAGCGGCATTGGCGAACTTGCTACGGCAAGCCAAGGCATCACCTCTATCATTGTCGGGCAAGATGGTGGTTCAAGCTACCCATTAGCAGAGCACTTTCAGTTCATCTCCTCGCACCCGGTAGCAGTGAATATAGGTTCTTATTCAGGCCACAACACCCTGCGTGATAAAGTCATGGGCGAAGCCTCTCGGGTGGCCACCCCCAAGGAAATTTTCCGTATGACGGCCCTTCTGGAGGCCGATATGGCAGCAGGCGCATTTGGGCTGTCAAGCGGCTTAGGCTATGAGCCTGGTCTTTATGCTGCCTCCGAAGAAATTATTGCTCTGGCTCAAAAAGCTGCTGAATATGGTGGTCGGTACATCAGCCATATTCGTAGCGAAGGTATAGAGCTGGAAAAAGCGCTTGCTGAACACATCGAGATTGGTCGTCAGGCAAAATTGCCAGTGCAAGTGTCTCATATTAAATTGGCGCATCGCCGCCATTGGGGGAAAGCCGATAAATTCCTGCGGCTATTCGAAGCTGCGCGCGCTGAAGGCATTGATTTAACGCTGGACATTTACCCCTATACATACTGGCAATCCACCATGAAAATCCTGTTTGCAGACCGGGATTATACCAACAGAGAAACCATTGAAAATGCTTTCGCTAACATTGTGATACCCGAAAAGCTGGTCTTCAGTAATTTCAGCCCTAATCCCGACTATGTTGGTAAAACCATCATTGAGATTGCCGCCCTGCGCAACCAAGACCCCATTACCGCCTATATGGAAATGATACAGGAGTTTATTGCCTATGAAAAGGCACACCCTGAGCAGGTTGTAGATGAAGGTATTATGGCTGTCAGTATGATCGAGGCCGATGTGGACAAATTGATGGCTTGGTCGCATACCAATATCTGCTCAGACGGATCTGGTGAAGCTGGTGGCCACCCCCGTGGGTTTGGTTCATTTCCCCGTGTTTTAGGCCTTTATACAAGGGAAAAAGGCGTATTAACATTACCGCAAGCAGTTCATAAAATGACAGGGTTGCCTGCCCCTCATATGGGCATAAAAGATCGCGGTTTAATTAAAGAAGGCCTTCAAGCCGATCTTGTATTATTTGACCCGGAGACTGTTATTGACCGCGCTGAACTTGGCAAGCCACAAGCTATCTCCGTGGGTATTGAAACAGTTTGGGTAAACGGCGAAATCACATACCGTGACAATGCCTTAACAGGGGCAAAGCCCGGCATGGTGTTACGCCGTCAATAGAAACGTGAGAGCGCATGAGCCCTTGAACTCATCTAGTTTAGTAGCGATGGACAATATATGTGGCGTGCTCTCTAATGTTTCAATATTGATCTCCATACCTGTAAATATACCCATAAATACCCATAAGCGTTTGGTCTTCTTTTCATTTTTTACTTTGATATTCGGATTTTGACACTCTGGGGCTCCGCTGCTTGCTTCTGGTTACGGCAAGGCTACAGTTTCGCAACGCTTGCGCCAGCGGCTTTTGTATTCTGTGAGCTGCTTAAGTTTTGTTGTGGCGGATTTTGTTATCTCGATTTCAATGCTGCTATGGCCCCAATTGGTGAGGCAAGCACTGCCTTTGACGGTGCCAGTTTTATCCAAGGACAAATAGACATTTTGGCCGGGACGCAACTGGTTAAGAACAGCGCACAGGTACTGGTTTTGAATGAATGCCCCTTCCATATAGATATCGCCGCGCGCGTGCAGCATATCCAGTTGGTAATCGATCATAAGGGCAGAGTAGAGCGACGCTAAGGCTGTCCCTTTAAAGTTTTGGGCATTGCCAATAATTTCACTTTTTCGGCCACCGAAGGGACCGCTGTGTTCACCAAAGTCCGGTAAGGCCATACTGTTAGAGTCTATGATATTTTGCAGATCATCTTCGTTAAATTCTTGGTCTATTGTGGATCCTGTTGCATGGCAGATCAGGCCAAACTCGCGGCCTCCCATAAACCGTGCGCAGGCGACAGGCTTGCCCTGTGCATCGACATTAGCGAGCATATCGCGGCTCTCATCCAACCTGTCAAGGGCTACGCCCGCTGCTAGCAATATGGTCCATGTGCCGGTTGAGACAACGGTGAAGGGTTTGTCTGGCTCGCGTAGGCGGTAACGCAGAAAGCTGGCGTTGCTGTCATGGATGCCTGCATGAACATGGCATGTTGCTGCCAGACCTGTTCGCTCCCGGAGAGCGGGCTTTACGCACCGCAGGCGTGTCCACGCGGGCGTTAGCGAGGGGAAAAGGTCTTGCCATTTCATTGTCTGTACAAGAGACGAAAAATCACCCTTTGTCGGATTCCACAAATCAGTGTGGCAGCCGAGCGATGTTACCTCGGAGCATAGGTCACCGGTTAGGCGCCATGCCCAATACTGCGGGTACATTAAAATATCAGTGGCGCGGGCAAACTCTTCTGGAAATTGCTGTTGCTGCCAATAAAGTTGTTGCCCGATGTTTAGTCCACCCGGTAGCAGAGGCGAATATGTTTCGCAAAAGTCAGGGCGCATCTTAACGTAATTTTCTCTAGTGCTTTCAAAGCCTGAAAATTCATAATCTATAACGGGCAGCACAAGGCCCAAAGTATCGGTAACAGCCCTTCTGTTGATCAGAGCAGCTGCGGCACCATGCGTTGTAATTGTAAGGGCCGATATGGGGTAGAGAGCGGCCGCTTCTTTGATAGCATCAAGCAACCAGTTCCAGGTTTTATCCGTATCAAAGTGTGGATACGGGCCTGTGTGGTCGACCTGATTGGGTGTCTGCAGGGAATGAACTGAGTTAAATGCCTCATCGAGGACATGCAATTTGATGGTGGTCTTTCCGATGTCAAAGATCAGAATATAGTTGCCAGAGGTTGTCATGGTTGACTTGGTTGTCATCGATTAGTCCCGCACGCTTTGTCCCAGTGACTGGCAGTATGGCTAATTTCTTGGGTGGAAGGTTTAACTAGTTTCGGTATTATTGGTCTCAATCTTGTCTTTTTCAATCACCCAGATCGTGGCTGCTATAAAATACACGAGTGTGGGCCAAATGAGTAGGCTGCGCAGGCTTTCAAGGTCACCACCAGTAAAGACACGGACCGACAGAACAGCGCAAACTAAAAGCGATACAAGCGCGACAGCCCGGGCTAAAACCAGTTTGCCGTCGGCCTCAGCCTGAGCGCGTAATACTGGTGCCTCTGTTGCGACCTGCTCAAGGTGCGCGGCCTCAAGGGCCCGACGTTTGTCCTCACTTTTATCGTAAGCAGTTGCTTGCTCCGTATGGGCTTCTTTGGCACCCATTACTGAGGCAAGTGCGAGGTACAGAGCGGTTGCCGCTAGCCATGTAGGGAGTAGCAGGAAGAAAAGATGCACCCCTGACATATTTAGGAGGTAGGCAATGGCAAGCGAGCCGAACCAAGCGCCAATTGCTGCCCAGTTGATATTGTGGTCAGCGTAATGCGCCCAGTAGCGGGTAAGCCCTAAGCGCGGGAATATCCAATGCTCGGTAACAATAACTGCGCCAACCGGCATGAGGGTCAAGCCCATAAGGCCCACAAAATTGAGTAGATTGCCAAAAACAAACGGTGAGCAAGCAATGATCGTTGTTACAATCCCGGTAAAAAGGGTCACTTTTGAGCGATCCCATTTGGGGTTCAATGAGTGAAAAGCAAGCCCTGCGCGGTAAATCGTTGGGTTAGAGGTGGTCCAGCCCGCGATAATCACTGCGATAATACCTGCCGCCCCCAAAGCTTGATAGGCCACTGCGCCGGGATCAAGTGTGTCGATGGATGTTTTGGCGATCAGCGCTGCGCCTGCGCCCATAATGCCCGCGCATACCCATGCCATATAGTGACCAAGGAACATACCAAAGGCTGAGAAGTAGCCATAGCTTGACCTGCGTGCATAGCGCAGCATGGTCATGTCGGAAAGGCTGCCGTGCATCGCCAGATTACAAATCCATGCAAATGCGGCAACATGCCAAAAGCCAAGGCCTTCGTCACTGCCAGTCCATATCAGTTTTTCAGCAACAGCCATAAAGCTAGTGTCTTCGCCTGCTGGCATTTGCGCGTTGAGCACAGGATATAAAGCGAGCGCACCAGCAATGAACATCAGGATCATCCAAGGTGCGCACACTTCTGCGAATTGGGCCACGCGCCTAAATCCTTTAACTGCCATGGCAACAACAACGGCCCCTACGCCCAGCACTACCAGCACAAAGCGGAAGTCTGTCGGGTACCAATTTACTTGCGGCGGGATATCAAACAGGATGCGCACCGCGGACGCTGAGACTGTAATCATCGCGCCTGCAAGGATGCAGAACATAATGCCGTTTACTGCACTATATAATTTGATGGTACCGGGGCCTGCTATGCGCTCTAGGTAGGCATACAGCGTCAGGCGTGTTTGTGTTGCGATCGGCGCACAGATTAAGCCCCACATGAGAACCGCCAGCAGATTTCCCCATAGTAAACCCCATATGACATCAGCGGCAGAAACGCCCCACGCGACAAACATTGCACCGATAACAAACTCAGTACCGGCAACATGCTCACCAGCATAGCTGGCTGCAAAAAAGCGCGCGGGCTGAAGTTTAGAGGGGTCTACTGGTGTGGTTTCAAATTCTTGTGCAACGGCCATATCACTATCCAATATATAAAGTTGACTGGCCAGACTAAGCCCGCACTGATTTATCTATCCTAACAATCGTTATACTGGCACGATGATTGAAATTGCAATAAATTATTCAAAACAGAGCTAACAAAAGACTTGTTTTGATAATTTCAATCACATAAAGTCATTTTAAATCATCATCGAAGGGGCGCATTGGAAGTCTCAGCCTGAACTGGCGATCTGAGTTACTTGAATTTGAGTCTCACTAAAATTTGTCCCGATTGTGCCGTGCTGGGTGTGTGGCCTGCGATTTGGGCTAAGGTAAAAATACATTATGAAATATCTAAAAGACGACTTTAGGCATGTAAACTATTTATGGAACGATGTCGTTGCCGAGCCCCTGAAATCGGTTGAAAGTCTAGTCTACCGCTCGAATATTCTTGGTGCCGATCAACGTATCACTAATACTGGCGGCGGTAATACCTCTGCCAAAATCATGGAAACTGATCCGCTAACTGGTGAACAGGTTGAGGTCTTGTGGGTTAAAGGGTCTGGCGGTGATATTAGGACTGCTAAGAAAGAAAATTTCTCGTCGTTGTATCAGGGCAAGCTTGACGCGCTTGATGGCGTCTATCAGAACTTCCCTATAAAGGGCTATAAGTCAGCTGGTGAAGACGACATGATCGCGATGTACAAACATTGCACTTTCTGTCTCAATCCGCGTACTCCTTCTATTGATACGCCGCTGCATTCAATGATTTCTGATAAGCATGTGGATCACCTGCATCCCAATTCAGTGATTGCGGTTGCCTCTTGCAAAGATCAGGAAGCTTTGACCGAGACTATCTGGGGAGGCCAGCTGGCATATTTGCCGTGGATGCGTCCGGGTTGGGAAGCGGCTCTTGAGTGTGAAAAAATTTACAATGAGAACCCTGATATCATTGGTATTTTGTTGGGCCAGCATGGTCACACCAGCTGGGATAGTGACAGCAAAGGATGTTATGAAAAGTCGCTGTCGGTAATTGAAAAAGCCGCCCGCTATATCGAAGAGCATGACAAAGGAGAGATGACCTTTGGCGGCGCTCGTGTGGAAAGCCTGAGCGAAGAGGATAGTACGGCACTCCTGCGCCAGTTTCTGCCTGTGGCGCGCGGTCTGCTCTCGAACAAAGTAAAATACATCGCCACGGTGCAAACCGACGAAACCGCCTTACGTTTTGTTAACAGTGTTGATGCGCAGCGCCTTGCCAAGCTGGGTACGTCTTGTCCCGACCACTTCCTGCGTACCAAAATCCAGCCTTTGTTTGTTGACTTTGATCCGACCAAGGATGCGCTGGAAACGCTGATTGAAAAGTTCGAGGCGGGCATGGTGCAATATCGCATCGATTATAAAGCGTATTATGATGCCTGCAAAAATGAAAACTCACCTGCCATGCGTGACCCGTCTCCTACAATTATTCTGATTCCTGGTGTCGGGGTGATTGGTTGGGGAAAAAACAAAAGCGAATCTCGGGTTACGACCGAGTTCTATAATTGTGCGATTGAGGTTATGCGCGGCGCTGAAGCTATCAGTGAGTATACAGCACTGCCAGCACAGGAAGCTTTTGACATCGAATATTGGCCACTAGAGGAAGCGAAGCTGCAACGTATGCCAGCAGAAAAAACGCTAGCGCGAAACGTGGTTGTTGTGGTTGGCGCTGGTGACGGTATTGGCAAAAGAACCGCGCACAGGGTCGCAAAAGAAGGCGCGCATGTTGTTTGCGCGGACTTGCGGTTGGACGCGGCGAATAAAACCGCTGCTGAATTAACAGAAATTTATGGCGATGGTATCGGTGTTTCCGGGTCAGGGATTTCGGGTTGTGGCCCTGCTATTGGCATTGAAGTAGATATTACCAACCGCGACAGTGTCAAAGACCTGTTCACAAAAGTCACGCTGGCGTACGGTGGCATTGATAATGTTATTGTCACGGCAGGTGTTTTCTTGGCGCCGGGTCAGGACGAAGCCAAAAACGACCAGATGTTCGACATTTGCTTCGGCGTGAATGTTAAAGACGGTTATATTGTCGCTAGTGAAGCGGAGAAAGTTTGGGCTGCGCAAGGGCTGAAAGGCTCGCTGGTACTAACCACCAGTGTCAACGCGGCAGTTTCAAAAAGAGGCTCATTAGCCTACGATACAAGTAAAGCAGCCGCGAACCATCTTGTTCGTGAATTGGCGATTGAGTTAGCGCCACTTGTTAATGTGAACGGGTTAGCGCCAGCAACGGTGGTTGAGGGCAGCACCATGTTCCCCCGTGACCGTGTTATGTCGTCATTGGCTAAATATGACATTGCCTTTAGTGACGAAGAAGAAACTAGCAGTTTGCGCACAAAGCTCGCTGAGTTTTATGCGCACCGGACGCTCATGAAGCAACCAATCACGCCTGCAGATCAGGCGGAAGCTGCTTATCTGTTAATCTCTGGCCAGTTGAGCAAAACAACGGGTCAGATACTGTCAGTTGACGGCGGCCTTCACGAAGCCTTTTTGCGCTAAACCTTGATGCCCTAAGAGAGTTTTGGACAAAAAATGACACAACGAATTGATCAAGCCCTTGTGGCAAGCGAAAATGACAAGCAAGCAGAAGCGCTCAAGCAAGACTTTGACGCGCTCGGTGAAACTCTGTCGCGCTCCGGCCTCGACATTGAAGCGCTGACCGCTCAAGCACAGGCCTTTGGTATTGCTGTGCCTTCTTGGGGTGTGGGTACTGGCGGTACGCGCTTTGCCCGCTTTCCCGGTACGGGTGAGCCACGCAATATATTTGAAAAAATCGAAGACTGTGCTGTCATCAATCAGCTAAGTGGGTGCACCTCGCAAGTGTCTCCACATTTTCCGTGGGACAGGGTCGATGATTTTTCTGAATTGAAGCAGCACGCTGACCAGTATGGTTTGGCGTGGGATAGTATCAATTCAAACACGTTTCAGGATCAGGCAGGGCAGGAGCATAGCTATAAATATGGTAGTCTCTCGAACACCTCTAAGGCAGCGCGCGAGCAAGCGATTGCGCATAATCTGGAGTGTATCGATTGGGGCAAGCAGTTGGGGTCTGATACTCTAACTGTTTGGGTCGGTGACGGTTCAAACCATCCAGGGCAGCAGCATTTTCAACGAGCGTTTGAACGATATTTGGACAGTGCCCAGCAGATATACAAAGCGCTGCCTGATACTTGGGAAATGCATATCGAACATAAAATGTTTGAACCGGCTTTTTATTCTACGGTCATTCAGGACTGGGGCAGCAACTTGCTCGCTGCCTTAGAACTTGGCGTAAAGCAAAATGCCTAGTGGATTTGGGCCATCACGCACCCAACGTCAATATTGAAATGATCGTATCCCGCTTGATCCAGTTCAAGAAACTGGGCGGCTTTCATTTTAATGACAGCAAGTATGGCGACGATGATTTGGATAGCGGCTCGATCCATCCTTACCAGCAGTTTTTGATTTTCAACGAGCTTATCGATGCTGAATATCGCGGGCAGGAGGGCTTTGGCCCTAAGTATATGCTTGACCAGTCGCATAATGTGACCGATCCGGTTGAAAGCCTGATGAATTCTGCGGCTGAAGTTCAGCGCTCTTACGTTAAGGCGCTGCTCGTTGACCGCACCGCCCTTGATGGGTATCAGGAAGATAATGATGCTTTGATGGCCAGCAATACGCTGAAACGGGCTTTCAATGTGGATGTTGAACCCATTCTTGCTACGGCGAGATTGCGAGAGGGGGCAGCAATTGACCCAATTGCCACATACCGTGCGTCGGGTTATAGGAGCCAGGTTGCCAAGGTGCGCCCGGCAGTCGGCGGTAGCGGTTCAGGCATTGTCTAGAAACGAGAGATGTCGTTTTTTGCCCGTTCTTTTTGTTATGCTTTCAGCATACAGAACAAGGCGATACTGAGCGATGCTGGATAGAGGCCTGAGATGCTAGATTATTTTAATGTAAAATATGCTCACACATCGGATTTAAAGCGTAAGGCTAAGCGCCGAATGCCTGCTTTCGCTTTTGATTATCTCGAAGGGGGCTGTATGGATGAAGTGAGTGTTAATAGAAATTATCGCGCAATTGACGACGTGCAGCTTCGTGGTAATCTTTTGAAACCCTTTGATAAAAGCGACTTGAGTGTTGAAATATTCGGCCATACCTATTCAGCCCCCTTTGGTGTTGCACCGATTGGCTTGCAGGGATTGATGTGGCCGAAGACGCCTGAGTATTTGGCAAAGGCTGCGGCTGACAAGAATATTCCCTTTGTGTTGAGCACGGTTTCTTCAGCCAGTCTGGAAAATATTGCTGAAATATCTGAAGGGAAGGCTTGGTTTCAGCTTTATAACCCAACTTCAGATGACATGAGGGCGGATTTACTGAAACGTGTCGAAAGTGCCGCATACCCCGTGTTGGTGGTGACGGTGGATGTGCCAGCGTTTGGCTACCGCCCCCGCGACATCCGCAACGGCCTTGCCATGCCCCCCAAGATGACGCTGAAAAATATAATTCAAATGGCTTCCCGCCCCCGCTGGCTTATGGAAACAGCGCTTGCGGGCAAGCCTGAAATGCAAACTCTAATTCCCTATATGGCCAAGGGTGGTGAAACCGAAGAGCTGGCTGCTTTTATGAACCGCGCAGCCATGGGCGGTGTGGACGTTGAAGGCCTGAAGCCTATACGTGACATGTGGAAAGGGCCGCTCGTTATCAAAGGACTGATCACAGAAGACGATGTGGCTACGGCTATCAAGCTGGGCGCTGACGGCGTTATTATCTCCAACCATGGAGGGCGCCAACTTGATGCGGGCGAAGCCCCCGTTGAGCCCTTGAAGCGCATTGCAGCTAAATACAAAGGTCGGATAAAAATCTTTATGGATAGCGGTGTGCAAAGTGGCAGTAATATCGCTGGCGCGCTTGCATGTGGTGCAGAGCTAACGTTCCTTGGGAGGTCTTTTGTTTACGGCGTTGGTGCGCTAGGCGGGAAGGGTGCGTATCACACTATCAACTGTCTGTATCGTCAGCTGGATCAAATTATGAACCAACTAAAATGCCAGTCTGTCTCTGATCTGCCAAACCATTTGGTTGAAGCTATTTCATAAGGCGAGAGCCAGCCATATAATGGTGCTCTATCGTGCCCTGAATGAGCGGCTATTTACGCCGTTATTTAGCGTAAATATATCAATAGTACTTTTATCTTTTTCTATCTTTTTAATCAGATCAAGGTATTATTGACTGGAAAGTACCAATTAATATGGAATATGAGTGAAAATGCTAGAAAAACAACGCCACCAGCTCATCATTGATATATTGAATGAGAAGCGTTTTGCCAGTGTACCTGACCTTTCCTCTCAATTAAACGCGTCTGAAGCGACAATCCGCCGCGACATCACAAAGATGGATGCAGCAAATCAGATCAATAAAATATGGGGCGGCGCGGAAGCGTTATCGGGGTCGGAAAACATGCCAAGGGCATCTCGCCTTAAGGGCTCTGCCTTTCTAGTGGACAAGGAAAAGCACGCTGGCAGTAAGCGGATGATTGCCAAGAAAGCAGTTGAACTTTGTATAGATGGGGAACCCATTATCATTAATGGCGGTAGCTCGACCTATATGATGAGCGAATTCCTTATGGACAGGCAGCTGAATATTTTGACAAATTCTATCGTTCTGGCGCAAGAGCTTTGGCAAAATAGTGATAATCAAATATCCCTGCCGGGCGGTGAGATATACCGGAAGCAAGGCATTATCATGAGCTCGTACGAGAATGATAGTATCCAAAATTATCAATGTTCAAAGATGTTTATGGGCACGCCCGGCATTGGCGAATTTGGTGTGATGGAATCTGATCCGCTTTTGATTAGGGCTGAGCAAAAACTTCGAAAACAAGCCGATAAGTTGATCGTAATGGCGGATAGCTCCAAGTTGGGCCGCCGCAGTAATTTAATTTTTGCAGCGCTTTCCGAGGTGGACATCCTGATAACAGATAAAGCGGCAGACCCGGAGATTATACGCCAGTTCCAAGGCCATGGTGTGGAAGTTGTTCTCGCCGATGATGAGGGATAACGCCTCTGCCATCATTTATTGTGGCGGCGGTGCCCTTTAAAAAAAGGGTCTGACTTTCAAGGGGCCCGCTATGAGCATGTTAAGGGCGCGTAATTCTAGGATTACGGGCCTTTTTAATGCATGAAAATTGGCCTCAGGCAGCCTCAACTATACCCGATGAAACAGATAGCCCATTCCGTGGGAATAGGGCCGCAGCGCAGAGAGGCACAGGGCAGGGTGATGCTCTCGAGGCAGCACATGCTGTTCTGTCGTTGGTTCATGATGGTTTAATTTAAGCGTTATGGTGAGTTTAGCACATGCTGCTGGGCGCTTTTTTTCGTGTACGAGAAGCCCACTCCAAGGGGCAGTTTTTATGCGTCTGATATGCGCTACGCAAAATTAAATATCTTTATATATTAAATAGATAGCAGGTACATTGATTGATAAAATGCTATAAATAATTTAAAATGAACGATTATGATGATAATTGCTTGATTTCAATTTTGATAGTTGTTAGCCTTTTGTGCATGTGGAATCTCAGCTGGGAAACTCTGCAAGCAGTTGCCGTAGTGGCTCAGGGGCTATGACGCTCAGGTTTGAACGAGGAAGAAGATAAAATGAAAAACCCGAAAAATCTCAAGAACTTACACGTGAAATTTTGGGGCGCAATTTTATCGATGACTATTTTTCTAGGGGCATGTAGCAGTGAGGTGTCTGTAAAAGCCCCTGTATCGCTTACTGTGAATGAGGGCATAACAGACCCGCTCGGTTTTCATGATGCGACACCTAGTTTTTCCTGGAAACTGGTTGATAGTCGTCAGGGGGCTAAACAAACGGCCTATCAAATTACTGCGTCTGCGCCTGATGCTGAAAATACAGTATTGTGGGACAGTGGTAAAGTTGTCTCAAGGCAATCTGTGTATGTGCCGTATGAAGGCAGTACGTTGCAATCCCGGCAGCGTGTTGTCTGGAAAGTGCGTTATTGGGACCAAGAAGATAAAGTATCAGGATGGTCAGATACAGCTGTCATCGAATTAGGTCTTTTAGCGAACACTGCTTGGCAGGCAGAGTGGATACACGCGGTAAAACCAGATGCTACTAAGAAAGCAGATTGCACTTCAGATTGTGTGACTGAAAAGCGCTTGGCGCATACGGCTAATCCAGCAACATATTTACGGAAAACTTTTCAGCTAGATGCTGCACCTGAAAAAGCACGGCTTTATCTCACGGCAAGAGGGCTGGTTGATTTTAGGATCAACGGCCAGTTGGTAACACCAAATGCATTTTTGCCCGGTTGGACCGACTATAAACAAAAAATAGAGACCCTTACCTATGACGTCACCGGTTTGCTTGAGCAGGGCGAAAATGTTCTGGCTGCGCGTATCACCGATGGCTGGTATGCAGGCGATATTTCCAAGAGAGTTTATGGCAAAATTCCCGAGCTACTGGCTCAGTTGGAGATGACGTCATCCACCGGTGAATTGCGCACCGTAATGACGGATGCTAGCTGGGCTCATTCAACCAATGGTGCAATCACCATGGCCGCGATCTGGCACGGCGAAGACTATGACGCCCGTAAGGAACTGACCGGTTGGGATATTGCAAAATTATGCAGAGGCAGACCAGTTCGCGCCTGTGTTTGTAACGGCTCTTGATGAGAATATACGTTTGTCACCCAAGCGTTTTCAGCCTGTTCGGGTTACAGAAGCTCTTGAGTCCATTTCACACAAGGTCTTTGATGACGGCAAAGTGGTTTTTGATCTGGGCCAAAATATGGTCGGCTGGATCAATATTAAGCTGCCAGCACTTGCAGGCCGGAATGTTAAAATCCGCATGGCTGAAATGCTGAATGCCGATGGCACACTTTACCGCGATAATTACCGTACTGCACGGTCTGAGGCTAATTACATACCAGCCAAAGACGGGATTGCAGACTATACACAGACCTTTTCCTTCTTTGGCTTTCGGTATGTTGAAATTTCAGGATTTGATCAAACTGCTGCCCCACAGCTTGCATGGGTCAAGGGGCAAGTCCTGCACACGGATTTTAAGCGCACAGGAACATTCACATCATCGCACGCTAAACTGAACAAGCTTTATAGTAATATTGTTTGGGGGCAGCGCGGTAACTTTCTGGATATTCCCACAGATTGCCCTCAACGCGACGAACGGTATGGCTGGACAGGCGACGCACAGGTTTTTGCGCCAATGTCCCTTGCTAACTTTGATACCCACGCTTTCTGGATGAGTTATCTGGAAACAATGGAAATGGAAATGAAAGCTGATGGCAGTGTGCCGCAATTCATTCCTTCAAGTAAGTATAGTGGTTGGGTGAATTCAGCCGGGTGGGGCGATGCCGCGTTTATTATTCCTTGGGAGTTATATCTGCGCACAGGGGACATTGATGTTCTGAAAGAATTTTACCCAATGATGCTTAAGCGGGTGAATTATTATCGGAATATGGCTGAGAATGGGTTGGTTGAAGAAACCAAGAGCTTTGGCGATTGGCTTCAACCAAAACAGTATGATGCGACGGCAAAGCAAATTGGGTTTGATGCCAGAAGCGGCGAAACCTCCATTCGTCTGTTGACGACAAGTTATTACGGGCGGGGCGCTTTCATTCTGGCAAAGTCGGCGCAAGCACTAGGGTATAGTGAAGAGGCAAAAGCGCATCAGTTATTGTTTGATGAAATATCAACCGCTGTGGCTGACACTTTCTTTGACGAGAACGGAAAACTTATTGAAGGAACAGATACCCAAACAGCCTATCTTCTGCCGCTGGCGTTTGGGCTGATTGAGGGCGATTTAGCCTCAAACGCTGCTAGCCACCTTTCATACAGGATTAGCCAGGACGGCAATCTGCTGAATACGGGCTTTCTCGGTACATCTGTGCTTATACCAACCCTTGAGAAATTTGGTCTCCGCGATTAGGCGATTAGTCTTCTCTTTGCGGACAAATACCCTAGCTGGTTCTATTCCATCGACCAAGGCGCCACAACCATTTGGGAGCGCTGGAACAGTTATACAAAAAAAGATGGCTTCGGTGATGCAACGATGAATAGCTTTAATCATTATGCTTATGGGGCCGTTGGAGGTTTCTTTTTTGAAAATCTTGCAGGCATATCCCCGGTGATTGATAAGCCGGGTTACGCAGAGATTCAGATTAAACCGATCCTTGATGAGCAGGTGCCCCTGACGCACGCCTCGGCCAGTTTGGAAACCAGATACGGAACGGCCTCTAACAGGTGGGAAAAAACACCCGAGGGCTGGGAAATGGTGACTGCTATTCCGGCAAATGCCAGCGGCATTATTACGCTGCCCTTTTCTAATGCCGATATTGAGGTCAAATCAGGCGAGATCAACTTTGTCTCAAGCCCCCGTGGTGTCACGGCAAAGGTACCTGCTGGTACTTACCGCATCGCCATCAAGAAATAGTAACTTGAAAAAGTGGATACACGCTTTTCTATGGGTAAGTCTTTTTGGGCTTCAGGCTATAGGCGATAAAGTGTTCTTTCCGTATATGCTATGGCGCTGAGTATATCAGCCATTTGTTGGCGGTATGGGCCAAGAAATAGCGCATTACCTTGCAGGTTGCCCAGCCAAGAAACCCGCAACAGAATGTTTATGTGGAGCGTTTTAACCGCACTGCCAGATACAACGAGTTGAACCAATATATTCCAAACTATTGACGAAGTTCAGCGGGCAGGCCCGGCTTGGCTTTGGACATATAATAACGAGCGTCCCAATCTGGGGCTCAGTGGCTCAAAGCCAAAATAGAAACAGGCCATGGGCATGCCCATGGCTGCAGAAAACAGTTCTATTTATCAAGTCCCCTAATTATGGGGTATTACCAATGCTCACGGGCTCCACTTGATTTGCGGAAAAATGTCTATGTTTAATGTTATTGTAACAAGATAGCCTAAAGCATCCGAAGTAAATTGAAGTAAATTTTACAAGTAACTTGACGTTGTGAATTTCATTTAATAGTTTTATTTTTACTAGAAATATTTAATACTTCTAGCACACGATTGGGGGCGAATTTTCTCGCCAAATATATTTTGCAACATGGGCCGTACTTGTGTCTTCCATGAACCCTTTTTATTGGAATTTATTATGCCAGCTACTATTATTTCAGATACTGATACTCTAATTAACACTGAAGAAACAGGCGGCCAGCGGGATACTCAAGTTGTTGCGTTGACGGATGGCGGGTTTCTTGTTGCATGGAACTCTGATGGGCAGGATGGCTCTGGTTATGGTGTTTATGCACAGCAATATGATGCTAGCCAGCAACCTGTTGGTAATGAGTTCCGACTACACACTGGTTCTGCTGGCAACCAGTATCTTGCTGCGATTGAAGCACTGCCAGATGGTGGTTTCCTTACGGCATGGATGAGCGACGCTTCTGGTTCTGATATCTATTATCTATCTCGCTACGATTCCACAGGCACGTCAGTTTTCAGCGAACAAGCACTTTCCGCTCAAACCGCGTTTACCTACGGCGCGACAGGGGCCTCGAAAGACAGCCTCAGCATCCAAGCCTTGGATGACGGTAGATACATAGTATTCAGCGTCATCCCCTCTGAAGGGCAATTATATGATGCCAACGACCAAGCTGTGGGCGGGCCTTTCACTGTGGAAAGTGGTTCTACTTTTGTTAAAGCTACACAGCTGGATGACGGTACTGTGGTTATCGCTTATCAAAAGTCTATAGCTGGTAAGTCATCGGAAGGTTTTGTCCGTCATTACGATCCGGACACAAATACAATAAGTGCCGCTATTTCAGTGAACACGACTACAACTGCAGATCAACAGTTGTTCCAATTAACTGCTCTTGGTGATGGGGGGTATGTGGTTGTTTGGCAAAGTGATGGCAATTCTTCAGACACTGACGCTCATGGTGCTTTTGGGCAAATTTTCGACTCTGGAGGCAATAAAGTTGGCGGCGAGTTCCAAGTCAACACGACGACAGTTGGTGATCAACGGACGCCAGCTGTAACTGCCCTTGATGATGGAGGCTTTCTTGTTCAATGGGTTGATTTGTCTGGTAATGATGGGGATGGCAGCGGACTATTTTACCAACGCTTTGATGCAGCAGGCCTGAAGAATGCCCCAGAAACAGTTCTCACAGACGTTATTGTGGGTGAGCAATACACTTGGTTCACCGATTCCATCGCGACATTGGCCAATGGGGACGTAGTAGCAACTTGGGCTTCCACAAATTTCGACAGCGACAGCACTGCTGCAGTTGCTAAAATAATAGAAATTACTCCTCTGGATGCAACGTTTAGCGGTGTTGACACGGGCAATGTTACAGAAGATGTCGATCCAGACGGGGATGGATTGTTGGAATTTTCCGGGCAGCTAATTGTGTCTGACCCCAATCCGTCTGAAGCATCTATACAATCAGCAACAGTTTTGGGCAGTTATGGTAGCTTAACGATTGATGCTCAGGGCAACTGGACATATGCCGCAGACAATGCGCAAGCGGACGTCCAATTACTCAATACCGGCCAGAGCTTAACAGATATAGTAACTGTGAACTCTGCGGATGGTACGGAACATGATATTACGATTACGATAGACGGCGTTAACGCCATAGCTGCAAACGTGGGGCCGCAAATTATTGAACTCCTGTCTGGGGGGACAGTCTCAGGATTTTCACTTGGATTTACGGGTGTAACTTTGGGAGACACTGTTTCTAACGGGGCACTTACATTTGGTTCTGATGGGATAATCTCTTATACACCCAATACCGGATACAGTGGGCAAGATGGCTTTAGCTATCAAGATGGAGACGGACTAGTTCACGAAGTCATCATCGCAATTAATGAAGAACCTGAAAAAACAAATTCTGTTCTTGCTAGCCCAGATCGTAGTCAAAGTGAGACATTTGATCAACTCGCACTGACAGCGCTGCCTGGTGGGGGCTATGCAACAGTTACAGCATTGCGCCATGAACCTGTAAACGCACATAGAGAAGTGCTGTTGCAAATCTTTGATGCTTATGGGAACAAAACTTTTGCAGACAATGGCATAACCGTTAATCAAAATGGTGCTGAAGACCAATGGTTTGCTGATGTATCTGTCGGGCAAGATGGAACTATCGTAGTTACTTGGTTAAATGCTGTAGATAGCGGTAGCCCTCCAGACTATGACGTGATGGCGCGCCTTTTTACAAGTACAGGTACACCGTTGACTGATGAATTCTTCGTTGCTGAAGGTGATTTAAATTCAGACTTGTCCCACGTCAATAGCCACCTCAATCCAGACATTACTCACTTAAACGATGGCCGGTTTGTAATTGTTGGTGAGACGATAGCTTCGGGTACGGGCCATCCACACGAAGTATGGTACCGAGTTTATAACTCTGACGGATCACTTGATACATCTATATCTGGGGGAGCTCGAACAACTGTATTTAATAGTTCAGCTGGAGACTATACCGATGCTTCCATTGCTGAGTTAGCAAATGGCGGCTTCATCGTCACGGCAACACTAAACGACACCGATATTGTTAGTAAAACATTCAATGCCGCGGGCAACCAAACCGGCAGCAGCACTATAATAAGCGGATCGAGCCCTACAGATGTTGAGGTGGGCGCGCTCAAAAATGGCGACTATGTTATTTATTGGTCGGCGTCTGATGGAAATGGTTTGGGTGTATTTGCCCAATTGTATAGTGCAGATGGCACTTTGATAAGGGACACTCACTTAGTTAATAGCTTTGATCAAGCGAATAACCAATTTCTGCCAGACCTGGTGGCACTCGAAGGTGGTGGTTACCTAATTGCTTGGCAAAGTGAAACTGGAGTTTTTGATGTCACTTTCTATGATAGTGGCATTAATGCGCAGCAATTTGACGCCTTTGGTAACTCTGTTGGTGGGCTGATTGAAATTGCTGATACTAACCGCAGGGGGCCAATAGTTGTCGAGCTAGAAAGTGGTCAGGTTTTTGCTGGTGCGCTTTCCCACAAGATAGTTACACAAGCAGGCACCTCTTTTGCTCATGACGTACATGGCATAACGGTGTTCGCGGCTTCTGGCTTGAATGACTTTCTTGAAGGAACTAGCGGTAATGACACATTGCGTGGACTTGACGGAGATGACGTGCTGATTGGCTTAGACGGTGCAGATAGCCTAAACGCTGGAGGTGACAATGACACGGTGCGTGGTGGTGGTGGTTTAGATACTCTCAGGGCCAGTGAAGGCGATGACTTACTTGATGGTGGTACCGGACCTGACACAGTCGTTTACACAGGCGCCTTCGCCGATTATCAGATTGTTGATAACGGCAACGGCAATGGCTCTACAGTAGATCTCCGTACAGGCTCGCCTGATGGCTCGGACACTTTGGTAAGCGCTGAACATTTGCAATTCACAGACGTAACGACAAACAAACTCACAAGCGTCGGCGACATTACTCTGATCCCATTTAATGAGGACGAAGACCTAACCATAACTACGGCCGAGTTACTTGCACTGAGTGTCGACCTTGATGGTGACGCACTAACTGTGCTGTCAGTTGATTTGGTTGATGTAACTCAAGGCACAATCATTGATAATGGCAACGGCACATGGACATTGACGCCCACTGAGCATCTAAGTGCTGATGCGGTTCAACTAACTTTTGTTGTCGATGATGGCTATGAGACTGTCATTGGCAATGCCACTGTAGATATCATCGCTGTTGCAGACGAGCCCGTCATTACAGTAACTCCAGCTGTGGGAGATGAAGATACAACACTGCTGTTGGACTTGAGTGTAGTTTTGGCTGATCTAGATGGCTCTGAAGCTCTCACTGAGCTTTTACTTTCAGGCATTCAGGAAGGCTGGGAGCTGACCGATGGTTCCAATATTTTTACGGCAACTGCTGTGACAACATCTATAGACATTACCTCCTGGACCTTAACTACTCTTACCTTGACCCCGCTAGAAAACGACAATGGCCAGTTCGACCTCACGGTTGATGCTACATCAACCGAATCTTCTAACGGCGACACTATTCAAAGCACACTTCTTTACCCTGTAACTGTCACACCTGTGAACGACCTAGCCACAATAGATGGTACATTTACTGGTGCTGTCACTGAGGACACTGACCCTGATACTGATGGCTTACTCGAAGTATCAGGGACACTAACGGTGACGGATATTGATACGGGTGAAGATCAGTTCATTGTGGGCACCATCACAGGCACCTACGGTGACATCACCATCGATGCCGCGGGCAACTGGGAGTATGCGGCTGATAATACGCAAGCTACGATCCAAAACCTAGCTATTGGAGAAACCCTCACTGACGTGATCACTGTCTCCTCGGTTGACGGTACAGCAACACCGAACATCACTATTACGATCACGGGCACCAATGACGCGCCAGAGCTGGCGGGTGATATAACTGGCGCTGCCACAGAGGATAGCATCCTTACTGATACCGGCACGCTAATATTGACGGACTTGGATACTAGCGATACCCACACATGGGCTATCACTGGTGATGCAGATGCAGACGGCACACTTGCTGGTACGCATGGCAGCTTCAGCATCACTCAAGCTGGTACGTGGAGTTATGCACTTGATAATGCAGCAGCTCAAAGCCTAACTGACGGCGAAACTGTCACCGATAGTTTTACTGTCACTGTAGATGACGGAAACGGTGGCACTGAAACTCAGCAGGTTGATATCATAGTGACAGGCACCAATGATGCCGCAGTCATTGCTGGCGTTGATACGGGTGCTGTGACTGAGGATAATGATCCCGATACTGACGGCTTTTTGGAGGTATCGGGTGCACTCTCTGTTACAGACACTGATACTGGTGAAGCTAGTTTCACCGTTGCAACAGTTGTGGGCACATACGGCGATATCACCATCGATGCAGCAGGTAACTGGGATTATGCAGCCGATAATACGCAAGCTGCGATCCAAAACCTAGCTGCGGGCAGTACATTAACAGACACAATCGCAGTAACGGCCCTAGATGGCACCAGTCATGATATAGCTATCATTATCAACGGTACTGACGAGCCAGTTGCCACTGCTACTACTGGAGCAGATACTTTATCTGGTACCTCCAGTGCTGACCTGATTGATGGCCTCGCGGGCAATGACAGTATTGATGGCAACGACGGCAATGATACAATTGTTGGCGGCGCTGATAATGATACATTATCCGGTGGTAGTGGCACTGATGATTTCATCTTTGATGCTAATTGGGGCACAGACACCATTACGGACTTCGACAGTAGCAACGAAATACTTGACTTAAGTGCTACAGGTTTACTATTCACAGACCTAACAATCACACAGTCTGGTCTGGACACCCTCATTGAGGATTCTAGTGGAAATAGCATCCTTTTAGAAAACACTGCTGTAACCGATATTGATCAGGCGGACTTTACCTTCTAGTCCATCAATAACCACATACCGCACAGGCTTAGTCTGTGCGGTAAGCTATTGCAGAGACGGCGCTATCAGACAATAGGGCCCAGATTCCCTTAGGCATAGGAGCAGTCCAGCGTAAGTAGCACTTTGGACCTGTCACGGTTTAGTTCCGCTCCCGGTTCTCATTTAAGCGGCTAATTGTTCGAAAGCCAAGGGGCTTTTCCACCCTAATGCCGAGTGTCTGCGTCGTAGGTTATAGAAACCATTGATGTACTCAAAGATGGCGACCTCAACAGCCCTACGAGTTTGCCATGAATGTCGCCAGATCA
>JAESQS010000129.1 GCA_016765035.1 Kordiimonadaceae bacterium
CAAGATATCTGCCGCCGACGATCATGTCGGCATCAAGTTTACTCATAAAAATCGTATCCTTTATTTCGCTAGCAGCAAGCCTTGCGCCCATAATATAGGGTTCAGGCGCCCAAACTTAAAAGCAAGAATGCAGCTGCTACGACTATTCATTTTGCGATAGACACTACCAGTATACTGCCTAGCCAATAATAAAGGCTTAAGGCTTCGCGCTTCACTATAGTAAACCTTATTTTCGGGCTTATATCAAAGGGTTTTACGGCATTCATAAATGCGACATAGCCTGCGAAGTTATCCCACTAGATAGCAGCATATATGCATAAGTCCGCCCCTTTACACTTCCTCGGAGACCTCTCTGCCGTAAAATAATAGAGGCCTGATAGCAACAAGCATTCCTTTGTGGAAAAAAGTCAATTAGGGTGTCGGGAAAGGTGGAGGAAATTATCAAATCTGTAGACATAACTGAAACAACAAACTCCACAGCCGAAGCTGTGAGTGAAGTGTTGGCTCTGGACCCGGGCGTGCAAAACCTGCTCATCGTTGTGCTAGCCTTCATTATGCTGTCTGTTTCTCTTAGCCTAAAGTCAGCGGACTTTGATTTCATAAAAAAGCATCCAACATCAATTCTCATTGGCAGCATTGCGCAACTGTTGGGCCTGCCCTTACTAACCTTGCTACTAATTTTTATCATTGTGCCAAGCCCCGGCGCAGCCCTAGGTATGATTGTTATCGCTTGTTGCCCGGGGGGTAATGTTTCAAACCTGCTCACCCGCATTAGCAACAGCGATGCCGCCTATTCCGTTGCACTTACCAGCGTATCCAGTGTTTTTGCTGCGATAATGCTGCCTTTTGCTATCTTGTTTTGGACAGGCCTTTACGGCCCCACCGCAGATTTACTGCAAGAAATTAACATCGACCGTGCCGACTTTATTATAAAAACCGGCATCACCCTCGCTATTCCAGTAGCGACGGGCCTACTCGCCGCATACCGCTGGCCAACTATTGCCTCAAAACTAGCAAAAATACTGGTGCCAATTTCCATCTTTCTGATAGTAACCGTTATTGCATTGGGCGTTAAAGCCAACTTGGGCGTGCTCTTGGGCAGCGGCGCTATATTGCTCCCTATTGTGATAATCCACAATGTGACCGCCTTTGGGCTCGGGTATATAACCGGCTATTTCGGCTTGCGGGACAAGAGAAAAGCACGCGCCCTAACGTTTGAAGTGGGCATCCAGAATGCAGGGCTTGGTTTGCTTATTGTTTTGTCGCAGCTTGGCGGTGTCGGTGATGCCGCCCTTATCGTTGCTTTGTGGAGCCTGTGGCACTTGATTGCCGGGCTTCTGCTCGTTGGCATTTTCCGGCTAGGCGACAAATGGCGCGAAAGCCCCAATGCGGCAGCCTAACAGCGAAGGTTCACCAAAACATCTAATCAGCTTTGTAGGGTTCAGCCCTTTTAACATATCCGAGAATATCCTTTTCCGGGATAATTCCGACACGCGCAGAATCAAGGCTGCCCGGATGCCCCAAAACCAAATAGCCTTCAATTGGCCCTTGGATTTTTTTAAACTTGGTGCGGTACGCCCCCATTAATTTATAGGGCTTTTTAAACGGTGTTAAGGCTTTGACTCCATTCACAGTGAAATGCCCGGTTGGCAGCACTGCCAGAATGTCCCCCGGTCGGCCCCATAGCTGTTTCACAACAGCATTCGGTGTTTCTTTGTGCGTAAACAACAAATAATCATAAAGCTGCGCCTCTCCACATGACGGACGATACACCGTAATTTTTTGCCGGTTCCACAGCAGCCCCTGCATACTCTTACCTGTAATGGTGGTTTCAATGGTTTCACACGCTTTGGGCATCGACCCTTCTGGCTGTACTGAAGTTTGATCTTCTTGTGGAGCTGACAACAGCATAACGGCCATAAGGGCTGTATAAAATATCATTACGGGGGCTTTCATCTCAGCGACTGAAAGTACCAAACAACCTAACAGGCAAGGGAGGTACGGGGTGTATATTAACGATTAATACTTGCATCTCTTTAATTTTTAGCCAAAATCCCCCGTTTGACCAAGCCAATAATGACAGGATGTCCATTCAAATGCGTTTTTCTAAAATTATAATAATAGGCTTAAGCCTCTGTATTACCTCGACAGCAAGCTTTTCCGCACCAAATAATAGACCAAGCCCCCTTGATGAACGAGGCGGGCTACCTGTGCCAAAAACACTGGCTGACCTTAAGGTACTGTCCTTGGACTTTTGGCTAAAATACAGAACAACAAACCAGTCCTATTACCGTTATGTGAATGAAGCAGCAGAGTTTCATTCCTATATCTATGTCTGTAAGCGCCATGAACTTAACATCCAGATGGGGCCTATTACGAGCTTAGCAACGCAATATTTGTCCGCCGCCATTCCTGCCCATTATGATGACCCAGAGCAAGCTGTGTTGGCGCCGCTTAGTGCAGCCGAACAAACTGCCTTCATCAATGATATGTCGAGCGATTTATATGCATTTGAATTAGGCCACCGCATTGCCGCCCAAACCAGAAAAGTCAAGGAAAGTGGGAAAAGCAAACCAGTTTACTGCAAGGGCGTGAAAAACAAATATTACAAATCTTATGTCGCCTTGCTAGCATCAGCGCGCAAAAGGCTGAAAGAAAACAGTTAGCCTCATCACCAGACACTTCGGTAACGGCTTTGCCCTTAAAATTGTTGTATGCATATAGGGCTTTGATTTGACAACAGGCAAATACATGCTTAGGTGGCCCTTCTATAGTGGCCTTCTCGCTCTCGGTAAAACGAGGGCGTATAAGCCAGAGATTGTCTAGCACCCTGGGCAATAGCCATTTTAATATGTAAGCCGACTGCGGAGACTATGATGACATCAGCTTCCACACCAGAGACATTCCCCCTTAAGGAAGCACGGCGCCTTGTCAAAGATTTGCAAGCACCCAAACCCGCAACTTACTGGTTTGATTTTCTGTTTTCCAATTTCCTTGGGTGGGCGGCTGTGGGCTATGCAACGGTTGCCGAGGCCATGAGCGCCCCTCAGATTGCAGCTCTCATAGTAGCGGCGCTTGCCTTATACCGTGCGGTTTTATTCATCCACGAGCTTTCCCACTTGAAGCGTGGCACATTCAAACTGTTTCGGTTTGTGTGGAATATGCTGTGTGGCCTGCCCCTTATGGTACCGTCCTTCACTTATGCGGGTGTGCACATAGACCACCATAAACCGCAAATTTATGGCACAAAAGAAGATGGCGAATACCTCCCTATCGGCATAGAAAACCCATGGAAGTTACCACTTTATCTCCTAACATCTCTTGTAGTAGGACCCTTATTTGCCTTTCGTTTCATCGTTTTAACGCCTCTGACCCACCTTCACCCGAAGCTGCGCCAGCTTGTGTGGCGGTATTTCTCTTCTCTGACGGTAGACATGACATACGAACGCCCAGAATCCACTAAGAATAATGACCGAACTTGGTATGCACAGGAACTCGGGGCTTTTGCCTACGGTGTTGCTGCCTTAACCGCTGTATACTTAGGCTATTTACCCGCCAAGTTACTGATAGTTTGGTATATTGTTGTTGCCATTGTTTTTGTTCTCAATACGGTGCGCACCCTTGTGGCCCACGCCTATAAAAACCCTGGCGACACAAGCATGGGGCGCTCACAAGAGTTTTTTGATAGCATCGACATCCCAGGCAACAATTTCATTACGCCACTGTGGGCACCCGTTGGTTTGCGGTTTCATGCCACACACCATTTATTCCCTTATATGCCGTACCATAACCTGCCAGAAGCCAATCGCCGGCTAACAACGCAGTTAGAAGATAATACACCCTATCTGGTAGCGCACCGCAAAGGGTTGATAGATGGCCTTTGGCGACTGTGGCGAGATGCAAAAGCATATCAACAAGCAGAAAAACTAGAGGCCAAGGCCCTCCGCGCCAAAAACTAGCACCATCCATAGTCACGCTTCGGTCAAACACTGTTAGACCATTGCAGCAGGATATGGTCTGGCTATGGCACCCAATCTTGATAAGCCTAAGCTCCTAAATCACAGCATCATGCCGCGCATTATACGAAGCGTTAAATAAATTATGCTATTTCTTAGAAGGTTAGAGCGTATCCGTTTTACTATGCATCAGCGGCCCACGCCCCGCTTACTCTCTGGCCCAACCACCGGCTAGGATACACTGTGGGGTGTTGAGTAGGAAGAGTGGGCGGATATGACACTAATAAAGACGGATATGCTCTAGACATACCATCAGGAGATCCTTAGTGGGGCAACACTTACTTCGTAGCTTTTGGGCCTGTATAACAATGCTCGTCATTGGGCTTATGATGCTTTTCCCCCTGCAGGCAAATGCAGATAGTGCCACAACAACAATCCCCCCAATTTCCATTTTATACATGGATGCACCCGGCTTCAGCCATGCATGGAAAGAGATTTTGTCCAACGCAGGCATCATTGTTGACAAAGTGTATGTGCGGCACACCTCCCCCTATCGCAAAATGTTCATAGAAGGTAAAATTACGCTGGAATGCTGCATGTCTGAACTGTGGCGTCAACGCCCAGAAGAAATACCCCTTCAGCTTTTCAGTGATGCATTTTATGTCTCTGAAGAGCGCTATATTTTCCGCAAAGGCGAAACCATCCCTATTACAGATACCAAACAATTATATGATATGCGCTTTGCCACAGTCCGTGGATTTAGCTACGCATTCGAGCTTGGAAACCCCATTAATGTCGATAATATTGCCCAAGTTCTGACAGCCATTGCAACGGGGCAAGCCGACATTGGCCTTATGAACAAGTCCCTATTTTTAAATATGATGAAGCAAGCCCCACAGAATCTCGAATTGGGCGGCATCAATGCCAAAATAGGGCTGCAAATTAGAATTCACAAAAGCCGGGCAGATTTGCTACCCCAAATCAATGCTGCAATCGCTCGGTTGCAGGCCACAGGCCGTCTTAAAATGTTGGTGGAATCCGGCAACTGATTGAGGGGCAGCACTTCCCCTGCCCTTTAACCGGATATGACCTACAGCCTATCCTTACTGGTTTTTACTAACCGTTTCACCGTCCAGAGCAGCAAGCTGCACCAATTTTTCCTCTGCTGCTGTTGCTTCTTGCTGCCGCTGCCACATGGCCAAATAAGCGCCTTCTGCCGCCAGCAAAGTGTCATGGCAGCCCCGCTCAATAATCTCCCCTTTATCAAGCACAATAATCTCGTCCGCGCCCACAACGGTGGAAAGCCTGTGTGCAATCACAATGGTAGTGCGGTCTTTCGATATTTGGTCAAGGGATGCCTGAATACCCTGCTCTGTATGGGTATCAAGCGCAGATGTGGCTTCATCAAGCAACAGGATCGACGGGTTTTTAAGAATGGTGCGGGCAATAGCAACGCGCTGCTTCTCACCACCAGAAAGCTTTAGGCCGCGCTCGCCCACTTCGGCATTATAGCCATCAGGCAGGCTCGTGATAAAGTCGTGGATCTGCGCCAATTTGGCGGCTTCCTCCACTTCTTTGTCAGTCGCACTGGGTTTCCCATAGCGAATATTATACCGAATTGTATCGTTAAACAGCACTGTGTCTTGCGGCACGACACCCACCTGTTCCCGCATACTTTTTTGGGACACATCACGAATATCTTGCTCGTCGATGGAAACACTGCCTGTGGTAATATCGTAAAAACGAAACAGGATGCGCGAGATGGTAGATTTTCCAGCCCCACTTGCCCCCACAATAGCTGTGGTTGTGCCTGCTGGCACATCGAAAGAAATATTATTCAGAATTTTGCGGTTTTCAGCATAGTGAAACGACACACCCTTAAAGGAAACTGCACCGCCATCAATCACCAAAGGTTTCGCGTCTGGCTTATCCGCGATTTCCGCCTCCGTGGAGATAATGTCAAACATCTTTTCCATGTCTGTCAGCGACTGTTTAATTTCGCGGTACACAAAGCCAAGAAAATTAAGCGGCAAATAAATTTGTATAAGCAGCGAATTTACCAACACAAAATCACCAATGGTAAAGCGGCCATCCGCTACACCTTGCGCCGCCATCCACAGCACAATCACAAGCCCCAACGAGATGATCATGCCCTGCCCAACATTCAGGAATGTCAGCGAAAGCTGGCTACGCACAGATGCGCTTTCATACCGCTCAAGCGCCACATCATACCGGCGGCTTTCATGGTCTTCATTAGTGAAATATTTTACGGTTTCAAAATTAAGCAGGCTATCAATGGCCTTGGTATTGGCTTCTGTGTCTTGCTTATTCATCTCCCGGCGAAACTTAAGCCGCCAGTCCGTTACAAAAATAGTAAAAAGGATATAACTCAGCAAAGCGCTAAAGGTGACAAGCGCATACATGAAGCCAAAATTGACCCAGAAAATGCTGGAAATCAGCCCAATTTCCAACAGCGTTGGCAAAATGCTAAACAGCATAAAGCGCAACAGAAAATCAATGCCCCGTGTACCGCGTTCAATAACCCGGCTAAGGCCGCCAGTTTTACGCTCTAGGTGAAACCGCATAGACAGCCTGTGCAGGTGCCGAAAAGTTCCAAGGGCTACATTGCGCAGTGCATGTTGCCCCACCTTTACAAATACAGCGTCGCGCAGTTCCCCAAATAGCTGCCCCAACACACGCGCAATACCATAGCCAATGATTAGCCCGGTTGGCGCAGCTATGGCTAGGGCAGCAACAGTCGGCGGCGTATCGCCCGTTAAAACATCGACCGCATCTTTAAACAAGAACGGCACATAAACACCGATGACTTTTGCCAGCACAAGAAAGCCCATGGCCAGCATGACCCGCACCCGCAAATCCCACCGACCCTTAACCCATAAAAAAGGCAAGAGGCTTTTCACTGTTTCCCAGTGGTTTCCGTCTGTGGTGGGTTCGTCAAGTTGGGCGGCTGGGCGCATATGGGATCCTTAATTGTAGGCAGTGGCAGCGGTAAGCAGAGCACATATGTGCCAATTCAAGCGACAAATTCAAGAGGCACTGAACATTTGGCAAGGATAAAACCTGTACCAACAGTATGAGCGGCAGTTATGGTTTTAGCAACTGGCTGATCGTGTTTTTTAACGTCGGCAATACATCTTCGCTAAACCATTAATTTTTAGCCATCCAGATATTATTGCGCGGGCTGGGGTGCGGCAATGGTAATAAGCCACCTACGGCATAATCCCGCCAGTTTTTCACGGTTTCAGTTAGCGTGCGTTCGGGCCGGTTTGGCATGTGCCACGCCAACGCATATTGGCCAATAACCAGCGTAAGCTGAATGTCAGGCATCGCCGCCAGCAATTGCGTGCGCCACAAAGGCGAGCATTCAGGTCGGGGCGGCAAATCGCCGGACTTTCCCGTTCCCGGATAACAAAAGCCCATAGGCAAAATAGAAATTTTTGAAGGATCATAAAAAACGGTTTTATCAATGCCCATCCAGTCCCGCAGCCTGTTGCCGCTGGCATCATCAAAGGGAATACCGCTTTCTTGGACTTTCCGGCCCGGCGCTTGGCCTGCGATTAAAATACGGGCAGTAGTGCTCGCTTGCATTATAGGCCGAGGCGAGTGCGCTAAATGGGTTGCACACACGGTGCAGGCACGGGCCTCGGTTACTATATCGGCAAGCGACATTTAGTCTCCCAGTACATTCTTCACAGCTGCAAGTGCTTTTGCACCATCAACTGTATGCTGATGGGCATTCAAAGCCTCTGCTATGGCAGTGATACATAATTCCACATTTTCTTCGC
>JAESQS010000130.1 GCA_016765035.1 Kordiimonadaceae bacterium
CCATTGCAGCCGGTGAACTTGTCGCAAAACAAACTTCCACTTCAGCTTTCATTGAAAAAGCATCGGGCATCAAAAGCCGGTACTATATGGAAGGTGGCGGCGCCACTAACCCAGACCGCATGTACCCCGAAATGGCAGCCATTGCAGATAAGGACGCCCACGGCACCCCTGTACAGGTTAAAATGGCACTGGCAGCCGCAGAGCAAGCACTGGCAGCAGCTAATATCAAAGGCGAAGACCTTGATATGGTGATTATCTCAGCATCCTTCTGGGAACGATTTCTCCCTTCAATGGCAACTGAGCTTCAAAGCATCCTTGGGGCCAAAGGCTTTGCCTTTGATATGTCTATGGCATGTTCCAGCGCCACCTTTGGCATATCAACGGCGACTGATGCCATTAAATCCGGCATGGCGAACAAAGCCCTTGTTGTTACAGCCGAGCATGTTTCTCCTTTCATTAATCTTGAAGACAGAGATTCACATTTTATCTTTGGGGATGCTGCTGTCGCTATGATTTTAGAACGCGAAGGCGAAAGCAACGCCGACCAAGTGTTCCGCATCAACAGCCGCAAGCTCATGACGGATTATTCAACAAATATTAAAGCAGGGTTTGGTGGTCGTGTTCTGCTTGAACGCGATGAAATTCACAATCCGATCCAACTCTTCTCACAAAATGGCCGGTCTGTGTTTAAAGAACTGTTGCCAAAAGTGATTGATTTGGTGAAAGGGCACTTGGCTGACACGGGCCGGACGGTAGCTGATTTCAAGCGGTTTTGGCTTCATCAGGCCAATATCAACATGAATATATACGCAACCCGTAAGTTACTGGGCAAAGACCCAACGCAAGAAGATGCCCCAATCATTCTTGATGAATTTGCCAACACCGCAGGCGCGGGCTGCATGATTGCCTTCCACAAGCACAAAAGCGATTTCACCAAAGGGGATTTGGGGCTTATCTGCTCGTTTGGGGCAAGCTATTCTGCCGGCTGTATGGAAGCTGAATGCCTGTAGCCCTATAGGGAACGAGTATACACAAGTAGAGATTGATTTTTCCTTTTCTAGACATTCGGTAATGATCTATCTCTACGAGTGTTATACTAGCATACTAGTTATTTTGTTGGCGCAGGATTTCATGCCTCTATTGCTTAAAGAAAATAAAAAATACTGAAAATTTAGCTACTTAGCTCTAGGTCTTTTCCCTTGAAGAGACCGCAGCTAATATATTTGGCCAGAAAAAATAAGCTAAAAACAGCCAGATTTTCCTATTGCTTATCTTAAATATATCTACTAAAGGTTGTCGTTATGGGGGTGAAAGGATAATCAATGCAGCTATGCAATGATACTCAAGGCCACAACCCGAAGCACCCATACATACCATTTAAAATAAGCGGTTCATTAAATCATTACGCCCCTATAAGTGGCTATACCTCACGAGGTATTGGCATTAGCAGGCACGCTGTAATCGTTGATAATCAAGCAAATTTTTCATGGTAAGGAAAATTTAATTAAATACTGGAATATTAGGGTCATGAGGTCAAAATCATGCCCAATTAGACCTAAATTAGTATTTTTAATGTATTAGTACTCTATACCGAGGTTAAATATGCAATTAGACAACCAGCCCTTCATTCTAAAAATTGCAGCCGGTCCTGCCATCAGTATTATTTTGTTGGCAATAACAGCTTGGGTCGGCATTACTTCCATCAATGGCCAGCAAGCGGCATTGAAACAAGTTATCAACATTGAATACCAACGCGCCATTGAACTTAGTGGCATTGTGTCTGGCTTTAGAAACCTTAATGGCCGGGTTTACCGCACCTTATCCTTTGTCGCTGCCGAAGACGCAGAAATGGATATGGCAGAGTCTTTTGCGGACATCACCACAGACCTTGGCAAAATCCACACGCAGCTTGAAGCTTTTGCAGAACTCTATTCTGGTGAAGACAAACAGTCGCTCCAAAGAAGTGCTGAGAAGTTGGCCGAATACGGCGAGACCCTAGAAGTCGTTCAGGAAATGATCGAGCTTGATTTCGCATCTGGCGTCGCCCTGCTTAAGCCCTTTGAAGCAAATTCAGCGAAACTAATATCATCCCTGAATAAGCAAGTTGAAGTGCAAATCGCTGCCGCATTGGCCCAGTATGAAACTGCCAATGAAGAATCCGAATTTGCTCAAATGCTATTGATTTCAACATCACTCGCTGCCTTGTTAATCTCCGTTGCAGTGGTTGCCTATATCGCCATTCGCATTACGCAATCCATAGATAGTATCGCCGAAACCACGCTTGAGCTGGCCAATGGCAATACGGATGTCCAACTAGCCCCACTGGAACGCGAAGACGAGCTGGGGCATATTGTTTCTGCCCTCACCATTTTCCGCAACAGCCTGCTGGAAAACAAGCGCATGCACGCTGATCAGGCCCGTATGCAGGAAGAACAAGAGAAAGAAGCACAAGAACGTAATAAAGAACAAGAAATACGCCGCGAAAAAGATGAAGCTGCAAAACGCGAAAGCGAAAAAGAAGCAGAAGAAGCACGCACCGCATTGCTGCATAATTTGGCAAAAGAATTCGATCAGAAAGTGAATGCGATATTGCATGACCTTCTGAGAGAAGTGGACAGTGTTGCAGCGGATGCCGAGATCGTTGGCAGCCATGTAGAAACCAACATCACAGTCAGTTCCCAGTTACAAGGCGCAGCCCAGCGCATCAGTGGCGACATGCAAACTGTTGCCTCCGCGACAGAGGAAATGTCAGGCTCAGTTCAAGAAATCTCTCGCCAAGTCACTGAATCAAGCAACATTTCAAGACGCGCTGTTGTTGAAGCTGAAGAAAGCTCCAACACAGTGAAGCTCCTTGCCGCTGACGCTGAAAAAGTTGGCAAAATTGTTGATATGATTAACGATATTGCCGCCCAAACCAACCTTCTTGCGCTCAACGCCACAATTGAGGCAGCGCGTGCAGGTGAAGCAGGGCGCGGGTTTGCGGTTGTTGCAAGCGAAGTAAAAAGTCTGGCCAGCCAGACATCGCGTGCCACCGAGGAAATTGCAGCACAAATTTCCACCATTCAATCCGCAACAAATAGCACTGTGTTGTCGATTGAAAATATCGGCAAAACCATCCAGCATATTGATGAAGTATCCACGGCGGTGTCCGCTGCGATCGAAGAACAAGGCGCTGCCACACAAGAAATTAACCGAACCGTCGCCAAAGCCAATAACGAGGTACAGCTACTTCACACCGACAGTAATAAGGTCGCTGAGATAGCTAAGGACAATGGCACAGCGGCCAGTAACATGACGTCTGCCACCAGCCAACTGATTTCAAAATTCCGTAATTTAGAAGAAGCAGCCAATGCTTTCGTTAAAGCAATACAAACCTAAGCGAAAAAACTACAGGCCAACAAGCCTTGATTTCAATCACTACAATAACAAACCTAACTATTTAGATCGAGTGGAGAAACCATGCTTAAAATACCCATAACCTTATCAATCGCTATTGCTTTGACCCTGACGTTAACGATGCCGTCTAGGGCCGAGCTTACGCAAAAACATGTGCAGGTGGCGCTAAAGTCACTCAAGTTTGCCAAGCCTAAAATTCCCTCTGGAGCAACCGTTGCTATCGTTTACGGCGAAGGAAATGCCCAATCCAAGGCGTTGGCAGAAGAGCTTTCAGCCTTCATCGGCTCCGGCAAAGCTGCGAAAAAAATAACACTTGTACCAAAGGTAATGTCGGCTGCTGCAATTGATCTGACAGGCACCCGCTTGGTATTCGTGACAGATGCCGCAATTCCAAAAATGTCAGAAATTGTAAGTGCTGCAAACTCCAATAATGCCCTGGCCATTGCATCCGACACCAATTGTTCGGCATCCGGCCTGTGCTCGTTATCAATTGAGATATCCCCAAAAGTTCAAATTTATTTGAGCACCTCTGCAGCAGAGAAGGCCGGCGTATCTTTTTCAAATGCCTTCATGATGTTGGTGAAAAAGCACTAATACGCACACCTTTAACAATAGATCCCATTTTAACACAAGAAACACTTTTAACAGTAGATACACGTTTAACATATAATACACGTTTAAACTGAGACACCCGTTTAACAGTAGATACTTTTTTTAGTTCTGATTTGACAAAGGTAAAAGTAATGTCCTTCCGTCCCTTAAAAATCTCAAAAAACATATTAAAATTTTCCTGTGCAACATCTGCTTTACTTCTGGCAGCAACACAAGCACATGCCCAATCCATTGATTATAGTTCCTTTGAAGACCTGTTTGGGGAACCCATCACAGTTGGGGCAACCGGCACGCCAAAACGCGCCTCCGAAGTCCCAGTCAATATGACAACCATTACCGCAGACCAAATTCGGCGCTCCGGGTCCCGCGATGTTCCTGAAATATTACGGAGCCTTGTAGGGCTGGACGTTCAGCGGGTAACGCAAACAAATGCAACTGTTGCAATCCGCGGCATGAATATAGATGGGGGCCGCCTGCGGGTACTTATCAATGGACGTGACACTTTCAGAACATACGAAGGCGTTACACAGTGGGCTGCCTTACCTGTTTCCATGGCTGAAATCCGCCAGATTGAAGTGGTCAGAGGACCAAGTACATCGCTATACGGCGCGAATGCTGTAACAGGGGTGGTCAATATCATTACATTCAACCCCCTGAATGAAAGCGTTAGTAATGTAACTGTGCGCGGCGGCACCACAGGCTTATTGGAAGCCTCAGGTGTAGCAACATTCCAGCTTGACGATGGCAAAGGCGGCGTTCGCTTTTCTGCCAGTCATTTCGAAGCTGATATTTTCGATACAACTTTATCCGCAGAGGACGCGCTCCTTCGCAACCCTGCTGATGACGATAAATTTTCTCTTGATGGTCTGTTTCAAATCACCGACGCCATTCAGTGGGGTGCTGAAGTCACCTATTATAAGGGCGTGGTTGGCGCAACAGGAACACGGGGCCGAGGCCAATATGGCACCATGGAAGATTATTCCATGAAGACAACGCTGTCCGTAGATACAGATTCTGGGAAATGGAATTTAGCCATGCACCGGAATGTAAACGAAGAAGGCCGCCGCTCTGTAGTCCAGCTTGAAACTGGCCCCCTTCTTCTTGACAACACCATCGAAGCAAAAAGCCTGTTTGTTGAACTTAGCAATTTCCGTTCTATCGGTGCAAAAACCACAGTTCGTTTTTCCGCTGGTTATAAAGATGACAAAGTTGAGCAGTTTGGCATTGGTCCCTTAACCGGTACCGGGCACGTTGGCCTAAGAACATATTATGGTTCCGCCTTATGGAATTATGACGCGACAGACAAATTATCGCTTACCACTGCCTTTCGTTGGGATTATATGGATTTACGGAAAACCTCTGACGAGGCTGACTTTTTACCCTTCACCAACGATGACTATGGCAACTTCTCGGAGTTTAGTATCAATGCTGGCCTCGTCTATAAGCTAAACGAACTGGATACTATCAAGGCAATATATGGCCGAGGCTTTAATGCCCCCAACCTCTTTGAATTTGGTGGGCAAATAAATGATGCCGCAGGTTTGCTAGCTGGGCTTCGCGGCGTTGGCGGCAGCCCTGATGCCCGTCCATCCATCGCGCAACAATTCGAAATTCAATATACGAAAAAGATAGAGTCAATTCAGGGCACCCTGAATGCTTCTGTTTTTCTCCGGTTGGATGATAATTTGTTCGGGACAGGAGCCAGCGGCCGACTTACACAAGTCGAAGAGGTTAGCGCATTTTATGCTCGCTATGGCTTGTTGGCCAATACGCAAACTTATGGTGTCGAATTTGACCTATCAGGGAAAACAGATGCAGGTGTCAACTGGGCTTTAAAATATAGCTATGCCAACTCCAGTGAAGACGCGCTTGACGATCCCGCCTTTGATCCCAGAACCTCTGACATCTACCCTTTCCTCAGAGTTGCCTTTGCAGACCGCAGCTCTAAACATATCGCTTCTGCAATATTAGGGTATGAAAACGACAATATGTGGGCGGACTTATTGGTGCACTATAAATCCGGCTATACCACATACAGCGGTTTACTAGAAATTCCTGGCGTCGTTGACCCCTACCGGGATGTGGATGATGTTGTCACAGCAAACGCTGTTATAGGGTACAAGTTTGACAGCGGACTCAGCTTTTCCATAAGAGGGGAAAGCCTGCTTCATAAATTGCAGGAAGAATCTGTGGCTGTTGCAAATGCAGTAGAACGGCGCCTTTGGGCCTCTTTGTCCTACGACTTTTAACCATAACGAGAAAAAGTCATAAAGTGCATCCAGATTAGGTGTAAAACTTCCATTAGTGTGGCCACAGGTTTCGAAAGACGCCTTGTGGCCACATAAAATTTAATCGAACAAGTGATTGAGTCAAAAACAAAAAGCTTCTCTCTATTGTTATTAACAAAGTAGCAATAATCGCTCGATATAATAGTTGTACTGAAACAAACCCAACTATCTAGATCGAGTGGAAAAACCATGCTTAAGATAGCTATCACACTACCAATCGCTATTGCCCTGATCCTGACGTTGACTATTCCCTCTAGGGCTGAACTTACACAAAAACATGTTCAAGTGGCGCTGAAGTCACTGAACTTTGCCAAACCTAAAATTCCCTCTGGGGCAACCGTTGCCCTCATTTATAGCGAAGGGAATGCCCAATCCAAGGCGTTGGCTGAAAATCTTTCAGCTTTCATCGCCTCGGGTAAAGCGAGAAAGAAAATAAAACTGGTACCAAAGATAATGCCTGCAACTGCAATTGATCTGACAGGTGCCCGTCTAGTATTTGTGACAGACGCCGCAATGGCAAAAATGTCAGAAATTGTAAGTGCCGCAAATTCCAATAATGCCCTGACCGTTGCATCCGATATCAAATGTTCGGCATCAGGCTTGTGTGCGTTATCAATTGCGATAGCCCCCAAAGTTCAAATTTATTTGAGTTCCTCTGCAGCAGAAAAGGCCGGTGTATCGTTTTCAAACGCCTTCATGATGCTGGTGAAAAAACACTGATTGGCGCACTTTTAACAATAAGCGTTTTCTTAATATTTCGGCTTCGACAAAAGGTGAAAATAATGACCTCCCGTCCAGACAAATTCTCAATAAACACATTGGCATTAAAACTTTCCTGTTCGACTATTGCTCTATTTCTGGCAGCAACACAGGCACATGCCCAATCCATTGATTATAGTTCCTTTGAAGACATGTTTGGGGAACCCATCACAGTAGGGGCAACCGGCACGCCAAAACGTGCCTCCGAAGTCCCTGTAAATATGACAATCATTACCGCACATCAAATTCGGCGTTCTGGGTCTCGCGATGTCCCTGAGATATTGCGAACTCTTGTTGGGCTAGATGTTCAGCGGGTTACACAAACGAATGCGAATGTAGCCATTCGTGGAATGAATATAGATGGTGGCCGCCTGCGGGTGCTTATCAATGGACGCGACACTTTCAGAACATACGAAGGTGTTACACAGTGGGCTACTTTGCCTGTCTCCATGGCAGAAATTCGGCAGATAGAAGTAGTCCGAGGGCCAAGTACATCCCTATACGGCGCGAATGCTGTAACAGGGGTGGTCAATATCATTACATTCAACCCCCTGAATGAAAG
>JAESQS010000131.1 GCA_016765035.1 Kordiimonadaceae bacterium
CTAAGCATCCTGTCAACATTAACGCAAATAACCGATCTCAACTGCTCCGACACACTGGTCAGAGACCTAAGTCCCCTGTCAACACTAACGCAGATAACCCGCCTGCAGTTTTTCGACACACAGGTAAGTGACCTAAGCCCTCTGTCAGCCTTAACGAAGATAACCAACTTAAATCTCTTCAATACACGTGTCAGCGACCTGAGCATCCTGTCAACATTAACGCAAATAACCGATCTCAATTGCTCCGACACACTGGTCAGAGATCTAAGTCCCCTGTCAACACTAACGCAGATGACTCAATTACATCTTTTCGGCACACATGTAAGTGACCTAAGCCCCCTGTCGGCCTTAACGAAGCTCAGCCACCTCAACTTCTCACGGACAAAAATTGGAGATGCCACCCCGCTTACCAAGATGAAGAGTCTAGAATATATCTCATTTCGCAATGTAATCTTTGCAATAAACCCAGAATTCTGGTCCCTACCACATCTTGAGTCAGTTGATGCAAGCGGGTCAATTATCGAGGGAATTCCAAACGAGGTTCTTGAAAACGGTAATGCACTTCCCGCGGTTAGAGCTCATCTCAAAGATTTAGGTGAGAGCCCCTCAAGGCTCAACAGCGTAAAATTGGTCATCTTGGGAAATGGTCGTGTGGGGAAAACCCAGCTTGCAAATAGAGTATCAGTCCCCCCCATAGCTTTCGATCAGAATTCAGAATCCACTCATGGCATTACAGTAAAATCAACGACCCTGAAGGGAGAAACACCTGACAAGGAGACAAGCCTAAAGATATGGGATTTTGGCGGACAAGACATTTATCATAGTACACACAGCTTATTTCTACGGTCGCGCTCCATCTATTTGCTGGCTTGGTCGCCAAAAATGGAAGAAGCAAGCGAGCATGAATATGAAGGGCAAGTGTTTCGCAACTTTCCATTAGATTATTGGCTAGAGTATATTTATCGCTTCTCCAAAAACACGGCACCGCTCATCGTGGTTCAAACTCAGTGTGACAGCCCTGAGCAGGTCCAAGCCCTGCCAGCAACCGCCAATGCGTCGCTCTCAAAATTCAAACTGCAACAGACACTAACTCACAGTGCCAAAACAGATGAGTACAAGCAGGAGCTAGAGAACGCGATTAGACGAGCCTATTCGCAATTTAATCCGCCCTATATTGGCAAGGGGCGGCTAGCTGTTTTGACAAAACTAGAAACGATGATCGAGCAGCTTCAAGAAAAACAAACCAAAACCAAGACACAAAAGTCACTGACATTCAGTGAATTTGAAAAGATATGTGATGAGGCTGGCGGCGTATCAGATCGTAAGCAATTTTTGATATTTCTCCACAACGCAGGCATTGTTTTTTATGATGAAGCACTCCTGCCCAACCAAATCATATTGGATCAAAACTGGGCACTGGAAGCCATCTACTCAGTTTTCAATAGAAGAAATTCTCTTCGTGCCATTCAAAACGCAGGCGGGCACTTCACGAGGCGGGACCTCGCCGATTACATATGGAACGATGCCAAATACACCCGTAACGAGCAAGACCTATTCCTCAACATGATGCAATCATGCGGGATTTGTTTCATCTACTCAATTGGTCCTGATACGCAGGAAGAGGACTATGTTGCCCCCGACCTACTCCCCTCAGACAAGCCTGATTTTGAGAAGTTTGGCACATGGGAGGAGAATGCCAGATCCATCACAAATACATTGAGCTTTCCCTTTCTCTCCCCCGCTATTCTGCGTAACCTACTTTCTAAAATCGGGACTGTTGCCGGTCAAAATGCAACCTATTGGAAAAATGGTATTCACGTTTACGATGCCACCCTTAAGAGCCGCGCCATAATTGAACAAACAATGGAGGGGGACCGCGAAGGCACCCTCACCATTCGCGTACAAAACGGACAATCCGACATACTGCTTAATCGGCTTGTTGAGCTAGCCACAGAAACCAGCGACCAATTTGGCCTCACCTTTGAGCAGGAAAAAATACAACCCGTGGAAAAAGAGGACGAAGCCCCCCTTCTCGCTCCTAACTACGCGCAAGCCCCTCCAGACAGGGAGAGGTGGTACGTCTCCTACGCGTGGAACGATGACAAAACACCCGAGGGTAAAGACCGAGAAGAAATGGTCGACAAATTTTGTGAGGAAGCTAAGTCGAAGGGTATTCTGATTGTTCGCGACAAGGACAGACTAAAATACGGCGACAGCATCGAAGGTTTCATGAGAAGCATTGCACAAGGCGACAAAATTTTCGTCGTGATGAGTGACAAATACCTCAAGTCTGAAAATTGCATGTTTGAGCTTTATCATATTTGGAAACACGCAAATGCAGACTTTGAAGCCTTTAAGGAACGAATTCTTCCTTTCTGTTTACCTGATGCAAAAATTTGGGAAATCTTCGATAGGCCAAATTACGTGAAATATTGGCGCGAGAGATTTGAATTCCTTAGGTCCAAAATGGCAAGTCATTCTCTCGAAGACATTCCCCTTAAAGACCATAAAGAATACGACAGAACAAAAGAGTTCTCCCCTTTCGTAAAGGAGATATTGCCGCAAATCGCAGACATCCTTATGAGAAGAAGTTTTGAAGAGCTAGAAACATACATTGCAGAAGAAGCTGCAAGGATGGAGAGCACCACCCCCGGCTAACACTCAACGCTGACGCCACTCAGGGTAATATGCAACAACAGGCAATCTCGTTTTACATATCAATCCCTACGGGGGAAATGGGGCTTCGACGCTCCTCTGGCGACGAGATTATTGTACGCTAAAGGAGCCTCGTTCAGGGAGAGCATCACGAACGATATCATTGTGATGCAGCAACGCTATCGTCGCCGCCAAAACACTATGTAATCTATGTTGGAAAATGGTTTTCTAGAAACCAACGGAAGGCCGCACATTATGCGGCCTATTCAAACAAACGAAAGCTTTGTCACCCGAGACATTGCCATCCAACTAACACCAATCTTCCCAGAAAGCCGAAGCTTATTGATTGATCGTCTAGTCTTCTTGGACACACGTCCACTTTTACTCGTCATTACTGAGCTACTTGCCTTAAAATCAAAATTTAGATCCATTTTTACCTCCTTATAGTTATCGTGACCGCCTTCAGAAATTTGTGCAACATCGTAGTCGTTGAAAATTTCATCCGGTACGCACCCAATGCCGAGGCATGAGAAACACAATAGGAAGATCGAAATGAGGCAGACAGCAAGTCTCGGGATTAGCCTTCGCTTGGAAGATCTTGAAACTTGTACATTCACTATACCACAAAAAATGATAAAGTAAACAGCTTATTTTATGTAGTTATTTCAATATCGTCCGCGGTTTGCTTTCATATATCCATCCAAGACATAGTGAGTTTATGGGATGTGCTGAACAGCTAGTATTCGGCTTGGGGTCCTTCGTGTGATCAAATGTATTTAATCAACATAGTCCCCAATATATTTATGACTAAATATATTTGATCAAAACCTCCTATTTCGGCAATTTGACAAAACATGTTTTATCTACAATACTAATTGGATGGAATTGACTAAATAGGTTTAATCAAATGGCCGCCAATTTATGGGGTAAGGTGTATTACCAAGAGGACTTTGCGGGTATCTTGTCGCAAGAGGCCGGTGGGCGCTGCTCATTTACCTATGATGAAACTTATCTTGAAAAGAACAGACCTGCCCTCTCCTTCTCTCTGCCTTTACAAAGGGCGCCTCACCTTTATGAGGAGGGGCTGCATCCCTTCTTTGATAATTTGAGTGCTGAGGGGTGGCTCAAGAACGCGCAAGCCAGAGCGCTCGGTTTGCGCAAGAGCGATCGGTTTTCCATGTTGTTGGCGTTTGGCGTTGACTTGGCCGGGGCTGTGCGCATCCAAGACCCCAATCCAATTTACGACGTAAAAATTGATTTAGACGATCCGAAAAATTATGCAGCCTTACTCCCAAGAGCCTCTTTATCTGGTGTGCAGCCAAAACTGGGGGCGGTGAAAGAAGGCCGCACGTACCGCGCCGTAAAGCGGGGCGAATTGGCGACGCATATTGCCAAGCTCCCCTCAGGCACCTTGCCCCATATTGTCGAATTGGAATATGTCACAACCGCAGCCTGTCGGGCGCTTCTCAAAGGCGACCGCGTTGTTGAGGTGGAGATAGGCTCTCTAAAAGGCGTTGCAGAACGCGCCTTGTTTGTAAAACGGTTTGACAGATTGGCGGATGGCACACGCCTGCACTTTGAAGAATTCAATCAACTGCTGGGGCAAAAGTCGGAAGACAAATATGATGGGTGCTATGAGGACATGGCGCAATTCATTTTGACCAATGGGGACATATGCTTGAAGGCAGAATGTGACACGCTGTTTCGAAGAATTATGGCCTGCATCATAACGGGAAATACAGACGCGCATTTAAAGAACTTTGCCATGATGCATACCGATAGCGGGCTTAGGCTGACCCCGTGTTACGACTTGGTGGGAAGTGCTTGTTACCCCGAGTATCAACAAATCGCTTTGGGCATAGACACTACTCACGACCTTAGAATTGCTAAACTCACAGCAAAAAATATTGTTCGGTTAGCCGGGCTTTTTGGTTTGCCTGATGCCGCAGTCATGTTCGCCCTCGAAGAGTTTTCAGGACGCATGGACAAAGCCCATAGTGACGTTGACAAAGCCAAAAAGGTAGATCAACAGATTAAAGATAAACTACATGAGCAAATGGAAAAAAGATGGAACGCAGCATTCGCCTCAATTGGGACCTACTTGTCGAAGAAGCGATAAAACGCCGGAAAGAACAAAAAATATCTCAACGTAGGTTGGCCGCCATTGCAGGTATCAGCCAACCCACAATCTCGCGCTTTGAACAGCGTAGAGAGGATATTCAACTTTCAAGCGCGATGAAAATTCTGGACGTGCTGGGCCTTGTCGAAAAGTAAAAGACCGCACGGCCCAGCAATCAAACCGCTCAGCCATCACTCCCCAACATCCAAGTCTTGGCCAAAGTCCAAATTCGGCAAAAGATTTTCGTCGGGATATTGCAACGCCGTGGCTTCAAGGGCCGCGCGCACATGCTGGGCTTCTGTCTCGTCGCCAAGGCTTTTGTACATATGAAACATAATGGCACTGGCCTTGGCCCATTTTTCGCGGAAGGTTTGTTGGTCCGGTTGGGCACGCATGACCTGCTCTAACGCGTCGAGCAAAGCGCGGGCGGGTGCTGCCCCATCGCGCCCCCTATCAATTTCATAGGCATAGGCAAACACCATCTTGCCAACCGCCTCCGCCCATCCCCACCGCAACACTGTGCCATCCCTAAGCCTGTCAGCAGCTTGGGCAATATCGTCCAGCAAGTCTCGCGCCGCACTGATCTCTCCCACATCCGTATAAATCTGCACCATGGCGGGAACAGACCCGCCCCACAAATATTCCAACTGATGTTCGTGCAAGTGATGCGTGGCAACGCGGCCAAGGGCGTCTAACAGGGCGCGCAATACTTGCAACTCCGCAGCACTATACCCCGGGTCTGAATAGCTTGAAGAACTGTCAATGATATAGCCAGACTTGCCAAACTCACCAGCAGTCGGATTGACAACAAATCTACGTTCGCCAGGGGGAAAAGCGAGCGCCAAGTTCGATGGCTCTTGGGCACTGCGCGCACCGTCGCCGTTTTCAATGTCGCCGCATGCATCCAACACGCCAAACACCAAGCCTGCCCATCGCTCGCGCAAAATCGCGTCGCCGGGCAGTGTTTTCATCACCGCCTCCAACCTGTCGAGCAAGGCACACACCTGCTTTAACGTGCCGTATTCGCAATAATGATGGCCAAGGTTGAAAACAGCATCTGCCCAAATGGTATGAAACGCGCTGTCGTCAGGATGGCTGGCCCGCGCCCCTTCCAGCGCCCGCAGCAAGCTTTGGGCCCTGCGCGGATCATTCCCCATCCGAAAATCAATCATGTTGAAAACCGCCTTGCCCCACAGCTCCCGCAAGGCAGGCTCCTCCCGGTGCGCCTCACTGAGCTGCTTCAGGGCCTCGCACACGCGGGCCGCCGCCCCCCTGTCCCTTGTTTTCTCGTGAGACACGAACAGCGCATAGGCCGCCTGCGCCCATTCTTCGCGCACAGCCGGGCTGCCCGGATGGGCTTTCATTTCTTGGGCAAGCATTTCAAGGCGCACCGCCCGCTTACCCGCAACTTCAAGGTCGCCCGTTTCTGCCGCATTTAGTTTCGCTGCATCAAAATCAGCAAGCCCGCCGCTGCCATATTTAAGCGAGCAATAACCCAAGGCCTCTTCTTCCAGTGCGCGCCATTTAGCATCATCGGGATGTTGCTGTGCTGCCTCAATCAGGGCGTCTGCCCAGCGCTGGCTTTCGCGCGAACTGCCAACGTGGGCACAACACATCGCCATAGACAACGTCGCTTGGCCCCATAGTTCGGCCAAAACAAATTCGTCACTATGGGCCAGCGACGCCGCCTCCAACCCTTCAAACAAAGCCCGCCCCGCGTTTAAATCCCCATCGTCTGCATAAACAATCACAAGAGACGCCGCAGCCTTAGCCCACGCCGCGCGCACAAAGGGGCCAAGCTCGTCGTCTTGGCCAAGCGCGTTCCCCTCAAGCCTCTCCACCATCTCCCGCGCCTGTGGCCTAAACCCCGCCCGTCCATAAAGAACAGCCAACGCAGATGCCTCCTGCACCCATCGTTGAGACACCAGCTTGTCACCAGGCTCAGCAAGGGCGCCCGCCTCTAGCGCGTCCAGCAAGTCCCGCGCAGCGCCCAGCTTTCCAGCAGTGCTGTAACAACGCACCAAAATGCGCGTCGCCTCCACCCATAGCTCCCGCGCGGTGGGCGTCACATTCTCAACCTCGCGAGGCTCTTCGTATTCTTCCCACAGATCATTCAGGTGGGTCCACGCACTACTTGCCCCCCCTTGTTCAAAATACTTTTTGAGAGATCGCGCCCGCCGCTTTTGCTCCTTGGGGCCTCTGCGGGGTTCAGGGGGGCGGCCCGCTTCCTCAAGCTTATCCAGCAGCGCACGCGCTTGGCTCCACCTCTGCGCGCCTGCGTAAGCCAAAACTATTTCGTAAACCGCCTCCACCCAATATTCGCGTTCATAGGCTTTGCTTTCACGCCTCGTCGTAAAGTTTTCAAGAGTCGCAAGCATTGCCTGCGCCTCATCCCACGCGCCCGCTTTGGCATAAAACCGAACCATGAAAAAAAGAAGGCTGGGCCAGTTCCCCTCAAAACCCCATTCGGAGAAGGCATCATATTCTGCAAGACGGCTCCCAAGACTGTCCGTTAAGGCCCGCGCCGAAGTTAGGTCTCCCCGGCACCCATAAGCATGCGCCAAATAGAAGGCAGCCTTGTTCCAATCAATATAGTGGTCAAAAATCACATTTGGCGCATCCTCCCCATTTGGCTGCTGTGTATCCGCCCCCAAATTGCGCTCTTCAATCCGCGCGCCAGCATCAACAGCCATTTGATCAACCAACGCCCGCGCACCCGGCAGATCTCCCGCCGCCACATAGGCTGGCACAAGGCAAGAAACCGCCTCTGTCCAGATGTACCAAAAATAGGGATGGTGGGGATAGTCTCCAATAGCCCGCTTGATCTTCTCAACAAGCGCTTGTGCAGCGCCCAGCTCCCCCGCCTTGGCCAAATCAACAGAACATCCAGAAACCGTGTATCCCCACCTTGCAAGCAAATCATCATCGGAAGGATGGTCTTGAACCGCCTGCCAAAGAAGGTCCGTAACGCCCAGTGCAGAATCTACGTCTCCCAATTCACGGTATTCAATAACCAACCCATGCGCGGCTTGTGCCCACGCCTCCCGCAACGCCTTGTTCCTCGGCTTTGCTTTCATGGCCGCAGCACAAGCCTCAACCTGGGCCCGCGCAGTGCTCAAATCGGCGGCAACATCACCCATATAGGGAATTCCAACATTTAAGACCCCAAACAATTACGTTTGACGGTGTATTGGCGGGAGGTAAAACAGGAGACATAAGGGTATTTCGCTTACAGGTGTAAATCAGACCTCCAGTGAAACACTAGTTTCGCCCGCTTGCAACTAATGTCCACCTCAAGTAATCCCGACCGATAGCCTCGGAGTTCGGCACCCCCGAGGCTTACACCGAATGATCTAGCTCGGACAATAGTATCGGGTGGCGAGTGCGGCATCTGCACCTTTGGGGGCCTCGTAGCCGATGGGACCCGGCTTTTGGCATAACACCCACCAAAAGACCCCAGTCTATCGTCCGCCAGTTAGGTCCAGCAATCAGATAAGCAATCCTATGTATTGAATTTCCCACGTTTCCCAAGATGACAAAGGCATTTTGTTTATGTTTCCCGTTTTAACTAAATTTCCAAAATCGAATTGTGGGTCCTGGTGTTTTTCGTAAAGACAATTTGAGGTGGACGAAGGCGACGCGCACCAAAGCAAGCGCACGAACCGCACTCATGACGGCGCCCTACTCCTGAGAGAACCAACTAGGAAAAACAAGTGAACAAAGAGAAAGGACAAAAAGAGGCTATTGAAGGTACCGTAAACGGAGACGTTTCGACGCAA
>JAESQS010000132.1 GCA_016765035.1 Kordiimonadaceae bacterium
ATTGGCCACACGCGCTGGGCCACCCACGGCGCACCCACTGAGGTAAACGCACACCCGCACATGACCAACCGCGTTGCCATTGTGCATAATGGTATCATCGAAAACTTCAACAGCTTACGCGATGAATTAACCAGCAAAGGCGCAACCTTTGAAAGCCAAACCGACACAGAAGTTGTAGCCCACCTGTTCAGTGCCTTTTTAGAAACTGAAAAAACACCCGCCGCGGCCTTTTATAAAACGCTTAATCAGCTCAAAGGGGCCTTCGCTCTATGCGTCATTATCAGCGGTGAAGAAGACCTTATGTTTGGCGCACGCCTTGGCAGCCCTCTTGTTATCGGGTTAGGGGACGGGGAAAATTATTTTGGTTCAGATGCAATGGCACTGGCGGGACTTAGTAACCGCCTTATCTATTTGGAAGAAGGCGACTGGGCGCAAATCACCAGTACGGATGTGCAAGTCTTCACAAATGGCGGCAAACCCGTAACACGCGCCACCACCAACAGCCAAGTTGCAGCAACAATGGTCGATAAAGGCAATTATCGCCATTTCATGCAAAAAGAAATTTTCGAGCAGCCAACCGTAATGGCGCAAGCTCTGGGGCGTTACCTTGACCCTAACGGGGGTAAAATATGCTTGCCGTCTATGCCCTTCGAACTAGCAGATATCAGTAAAATTACCATGGTTGCGTGCGGCACCAGCTATTATGCGGCGCTTGTGGCACGCTACTGGATAGAGCAAATTGCTCGCACGCCCGTAGATGTGGATGTCGCTTCTGAATTCCGCTACCGCGACCCTGTTTATGCCGAAGGCGGCCTTGCCTTATTCATTAGTCAGTCAGGGGAAACAGCAGACACACTTGCTGCCCTGCGCCATGCCAAAGAAGCCGGGCAAAAAATTGCTGTCATGGTGAATGTTTTAGGCTCCTCTATGGCGCGTGAAGCAGATGTTGTTTTACCCATATACGCAGGGCCTGAAATTGGCGTTGCCAGCACAAAAGCCTTCACATGCCAATTGGCTGTTCTGGCGGCTTTCGCTGTAAAGCTTGCTGCCATCAAAGGGCAAATTGAAGCAGCACAAGAAGCCGCCTATGTGCATGAATTAAACCAAGTGCCAGCCCTTATGGCCGATGTGCTGCGCAACGACGAAGCCATTGATAAAATTGCCCTACGTATCGCAGATGCCCGTGACATTTTATTTGTGGGCCGTGGCATTCATTTTCCCATTGCCATGGAAGGCGCTCTAAAACTGAAAGAACTCAGTTATATCCATGCAGAAGGCTACCCTGCCGGTGAGCTAAAGCATGGCCCTATTGCCTTGATCGACGAGAATGTCCCTGTTATTGGCATTGCGCCCAAGGGGGCCTTATTCGACAAAACAATGTCTAACTTGCAGGAAATCATGGCCCGGCAAGGGAAAGTGGTTCTATTAAGCGATATCAGCTCAGATACACGTTCAGAGGCAGGCACAGACGGCCTGTTTGCCCAGCTTGAAATGCCAACAGCAGGCGAGCTGACAACGCCTATTCTCTATGCTGTACCCGTGCAATTACTGGCCTATTATGCCGCAGTTGCCAAAGGCACAGACGTTGACCAACCCAGAAACCTCGCCAAATCTGTAACTGTGGAATAAGCGCACTCTTAACGAACCAACAGCTTCTGCCACAAATGGCCAAGCAACGTGCTTGCACATCTTTTTGTGCAGATATTGCGTGCATAAGGCCCTGCCCCTTAGGCATCAATATTATAAAGGCGACGGTTATTTTTATAGAGGATCATGCGCGCGGCCTCTAGCGCTTCATCAACCGTTAGCAGTTTATTATGCACATACACGCCAAGCGCCTGCGACAAGTAGCGCTTGCCCCATGTACCCGCCAGCCAATAAAGTTCAGGCACATGATAAGCATCACTCCCGAACAGTATTTTTGACAGTGGCACAGCTTCCATCACCTGCAAATAACGCTGCAATAACCCCTGATGCACAAAGGGTGTCATAATCGACAGCTCAAAATAACAATTGGTATAAAGATGGCTAAGCCATGCTGCCTGCCCCACCAGCGGATAGCCCGCATGGATAGGCACAATCTTGGGCATACGCATCACACCGTCTTTATCAAACCGAACCACTTCTTCCAAATTATACGGATCTTGCTGGCGCAAAATGATGCTCGGTGCCTCACCGTCCCCAGCATGATACTGCATTGGCATGTCGCGCTTCAGGCACTCTTCCTGTGCAAGTGTTAGCAAGTAGCGCTGTAGGTCTTTGCCCGCCAGCGATTCCGCCTGCCTGTCTTCGTAAGTGCTTTCGCTTTTCAGCTCAGCCCAAGACTGTTTAGCAACATCCGCATCATACAACGGTTTCACCACACCAATGGTTGGCATTAGGTAGGATTTCATACCGTAAGATTTGCCGCCGTAATTCGCAGTTCCATCGAGCCCTGCACGCACCTTTTGCAAAAAGCGGGTTTCTAGTTCTTCAAAGCTGATATCCAACTCGAGTAAATCGCTCTGGATGGTTTCCACCCGGTAGATACGGCGCACTTTGGTAGGCTTAATCGCCTTTTCAAAGCGCAAGATGCCCTGCGTTTCCATGCCTTCCGCATAGCCGGTATCCACCATGGCATTCTCAAGTTTGATATCCCGGAACATATCACCGATATAGCCCCAATAGTTGCCGCCACGCTCATTGCGCGCGCCTATCACTGACTTTATATCAGGCTTACAGCCCAGAAAACCGGCCATTTCTTTGACCATATATTTGGCAAAAACACTTTCAGAAAAATGGTAATTAATCTCATCCATTTTGGCTTTGATGCCGTATTTCTTATCAAGGGTATGCTTAAGAGCCGCGTCACCCGTTTTCCATTGATCAAAAACACCGTCCGGGAAATAGGCGAAGGCTGGCATCGCTGCCAACGAGATCCGCTCAAGAAACTGATCAGGGGTGGTTTTTGCATCTTGCTCGGTTAGCGGATGACAATGGCTGTCATCCACCGGCATGGTGATAATTTCTTCATACAGCGTGTTGCTTTCCTGCTTGGCAACTTCGCCTGTCACCACCGCGCTTGCCATACTGGCGGTGCCCAGTACCGCCACAGACCCCCCAACACCAGCACCCATACCCAAAAGAAAATCCCGCCGATCAACCATAGTGCCTTCATCCTATTTGCCAATATCCTACTGTATGAATTATGGCCAAAACCCTAAAGTCGATCCTGCCGATGTTTCAACCATAGAAAGGCGCTTATGCTGAAATTAAAGGCATAAACCATTCAAATTCTCTCCAGCTAAAAATGAGGGGCAATGAGGCGCAGCACACGTTGATGCTGACACGGTGATCTGGACCGTAAAGAGATCATTCAATATATTTTCATGACTATAGGCCCTGCCAACTACTCACCCAAGCACCCCAACTGTACCCCCGTTTTCGGGGCGGCTTTATCACTGACTAAAGCATACCCGCTTTAGTTACTCAGCATCATTCCTTACGGCTTCATATAGCTCGATGATGCTGGAAAAATCTCGGTCACTATTTCCAGCAGCGTCATGTTTTTCCAAGGCGAGACGCGCTGCATTTGTAACTGGTGTTGCAGCCCCTTGAAGATCAGCCATTTGCGCCGCGCCGTTCAAATCCTTCAACAGCGTTGCAACTTTCCATTTCAGAGTAAAATCATGGTCTGCCATTTGCGGCACTAAAACCTGCAAGGGTATAGAATCTGCAAAGCCGCCTGCCAGCGCCTGCGGTAATTTGCTAACATCTACATCTGCCCTACGCGCCAAGGCAACCACTTCAGCGATAACCATTGCATTGCTGGCAACAATCATCTGGTTACAGATTTTGGCCATCTGTCCCGCACCGCTTGGCCCCATATGCGTAACACTTCTGGCAAGGGGGTCAAGAAACGGCTTAACCTTACTCAACACCGCAGCATCCCCGCCTGCCATAATAATCAGCGCGCCAGTCTCAGCGCCTTTTGTCCCCCCAGAAACAGGTGCATCTATCCATTCCGTGCCGTTTGACTGCATCAAGGCCGCTGAAATTTCCTTGGTTTTTTCAGGGTCAATACTAGAGAAATCCACCACAACCTGCTCTGGCCGTAACGCAGAGGCGATGCCCTTTTCACCAAAAATTACCGTATCAACAACTGCCGTGTTGCTGAGGCACAGCATGACAATATCCACAGCCGCGACCAGCGCTTGTGCAGAGGGGGCTATCGTCGCACCGCTTGCCTGTAAGGCGCGGCATTTCTCAGGCGTTCTATTCCATATAACAACTGAAAAACCTGCCGCCAAAAGCCGTTTCACCATGGGCGTGCCCATCAGGCCAATGCCAATAAAGCCTATTGTTTTTGTATGCTTCTGCATAACGCCCCTTTGCTACGGTCTAACGTAATATCCGTTTTAATTAGAAACATCACCGCCCACGCCCCTACCCAACCACCCCACAGTGTATCCTAGCGGGTGGTTTGGCCAGAGAGTATGCGAGGAGTGGGTGGATATGTACCTAATAACTAAAACGGATATTGCGTTAGACCGTAGCAAAGGGGCGTTATGCAGAAGCATACAAAAACAA
>JAESQS010000133.1 GCA_016765035.1 Kordiimonadaceae bacterium
AAGGGCTTTCGTCCATGACAGTTTTTGCAAAAGACCCCGCTTCAACAGTGGACTACAGCTTTGATCGGGCTGGCTGGTTAACACTAAGCGAAGGCATTACCAGCGCGGTTTGGTCGGTGGACCCACCAAGCGGTGCTGCGCCCACCTTGGGTACTGAAATTACCGTTGGCACCACACGGGGCATTTATGTGTCTGGTGGGGTGGCAGGGCACAGGTACCGGCTTTCCTGCAAAATAGAAACTGACGCTGGCCGCGCGGCGGAACGCAGCTTGATAATTCGTGTGATGGAGGTTTGATATGCGCATTGAAACCCTAACAGTGCCGGGCGTGAATGCCATTTTGCTCGATGAAGTAAAAGACCATATGCGGATTGATGGCACGGACGAGGATGCCAGCCTTGGTGCGCTTGTTGGTACAGCAACAAGCCTTGTGGAAGGCTATTTGGATTTGGCGTTGATTGACCGGCAAGTGGCGCTGTATCTGGATGCATGGCCGACGACTAGCGGAAAAAAAGCCAATGAGCCATGGTGGAACGGTGTAGCAGATGGGGCCATTAGCACGCTGGACAGTAGCTGTTACCATGTCCCTTTGATGATTAAGCCTGTGCATATAATTTCGGGCATTGATATTACAACGGCAGACGGTAGTACCGTGGCATGGGGCACTGATAATTACTATTTGAAACCGGGCATGGCCCCGGCGCTGGTGCGTAAATATGGCCGCAGTTGGCCTGTGCCGGGCGTGCGAGCAGACGGCATTAAAATTACAGCAACGGCTGGCTTTGGGGCAGATTGGAACACAGTGCCTGCAAGCATTCGCCAAGCGCTGCTGATGCTGGTTGCGCATTTATATTATAACCGGGGGAATGAAGCAGGCGGCAATGCCTTTTTGGCCAGCGGTGCTGCGCCGTTGCTCGCCAGCTTTCGGGATATGCGGATATGAGTGCGCTGGCAACAATGCGCCGGCGCATTACGCTCATGCGTGAGGACAAAAGCCAAGGCGCAGGCGGGCGGCTGGTGAGCACGCACCCTATTATTGCCGATGTTTGGGCAACGGTGGAAGAAAGCGCAGGCGGCGCAGAAGAGCGCGCTGACAAACAAATTTATGGCGGTACGGCCCGTTTTACAGTGCTGTATTCGCAGAATTATACACTGGCGCGGGTGATTGAATGGCGCGGAGCTCGGTACCGGGTTTCGGGCACAGAAGTGCAGCGCGAAGGCGCACCGATGCTCGTGTTTAACGCCCGCCTGATGGAAGGGAGCACCCTATGACAGCTATGGCATGCCACAAGCTGCAAGAAGCTGTTTTTACAGCCCTTGCCGCAGATGCTGACCTGAGCGCCACCCTAACAGGCGTGTATGATGAAGCGCCTGTTGGGGCCTCATACCCCTATGTGGCCATGGGCGATACCAGCCTGAGGCCTAATGATTTGAAAGACCGGGACGGCGCGCAAATTAGTTTTGATATTACCGTATGGTCCAACGAGCCAAGCCAAATGCAAGTGAAAGAGCTGATGGCGGTGGCTGATGCTGTATTGCACCGGGCTGACCTGCCTATTGTGGGGCATGACCTGGTAACGCTCAGGCTGCAAAATGCAGGCATTGTACGCCAATGGAACGAAGAAGGCAGCCTGTACAGAGGCCGCCTTACTTACAGTGCACTGTTATATGTGGCGAGTTAGAGCGTATATGGTTTCATGAGCATATCCGCCAACTTTCCGCAGAGTTTGTTAAGCGGGGCATTCAGCTTCTATCTTTTTAAGTTGCCGCTCGACGTTGCTAATATCGGGATGTGATTTTTTAAAACCTAAGCTTTTTAATGAATCGAGTTTTTCAATTAAAGACGCTTTGCGGTCTAGGCAGTTTAGTGAATTAAAATCAGCTTTTTCATCTTTTGGGCTGGCTGTGAGTTTAGATATAATTTCAATAAGCGCAGTGTTTTCAGTTGTAAGTTTAGCGACGGTTTCAGTAAGCGAGGCTACTTGCTTCTCAAGCTTGGTAACACGGGTTTTAGTGGCTGATTTTTGTGTGGTTGCACCCTGTGCAGACATGCTGCTGCACTGAAGTTTAGCCAGTTGTAACGCTGCAAGGGCTGTTGCATGGTCCACCATGAGCTGTTCAGCTGCGGCATCTGTTACCAAGCCTGCTGCTATTTGCGCATTGTAGCCTGCGATGGTGCTACGGTGAGTTTCTATGTTGACCTCGCACTTGGTGCCCTCAGCGGCAGCCAACGCGCTAGGCGAGATAACAGCGGCAACACATGCCACAAAATATAAGACATTTTTCATAAGGCCCCCACGGGTTGATATGCATACAATTTCAACGTTCATCTTTTCGCCATCAAGGCTGAAAGGCAAGCGTTAGTTTTCTATCCAGCAAACAAAGGCCGCTGCAAGCCGCAGTATCCTTCTTTACCTCAACTTACCCTCTTAAAGGAGATTTAATTATGGCTGCAAAAAGTGGTCGCGACCTGCTTGTGAAAATCTACAGCGGTTCTGGTGATATATCGGATGCCGGGAGCTATAATGTTGTTGGTGGGTTTAAATCCAACGGCATCGACATTAGCGGTGAAGCTGTTGATATTACCAGCAAAGACAGTGGTGGTTTTAAAGAGCAACTGGAAAGCGCAGGCAACTTATCCATTGCTGTGAAAGGCAGTGGTGTTTTTGTGGACGATGCCAGCTTTAAACTGGTGCATGAGCATATGCTGAACCAGACACATCCTCTGTGCCTTGTTGAAGTGGTTGGTTTTGCCTCATACATGGGGTCCTTCACGGTTTCCAGCCTGTCGCTAACGGGTGATGACGGTGATGCTATCAGCTATGACATATCGCTGGATAGTGCTGGCGTTATCACTGTTACATACCCATAAGGACGGCGCATATGGCAAAGAAAATTTGCGGCGAAGCTAGCCTGAAAGTAGGTGCGCGAACTGTGCGCCTACGCCTTGATATTGGCACAATGATGGATTTGGAAGACTATTTCCAAATGGGGTTAGTCCCCTTTTTGGCAGAGCGTTTTCCTGAATTTCGCCTGAAGGATATGGCTGTTTTATATATGGCTATGACCAAAGGTGATTTCACCAATGACGCGCTTCAAAAACAAGCGGCTGAAACGGTGGTGAGGGCTGGCCTCGCTGAAACAGCAACAGCGCTTTCAACCTGCCTTGAAGCCACCCTTTCCCCGTCAACGTCAACGTCAACGGCGGCGCCGGGAAAGCCAAAAGCGGCTCTGTCGAAAGCAGCCCAGACGGCCAAGAGACCTCAGGCAAAAAAACCATAGAAGACCCTTCCGCCGACACAGAGGCAGAAGACTTTGATTGGGAAGCCATGATGGTGGCCGGTGGTGTGCTTGGCTGGACATCGCCAATATTGCTTGCGGCAACGCTGCCAGAGCTGATGTTCGCCATGCAAGGCTGGCGGCGCGCCCGAGGGCTAGATCCAGATGCCGCCAAAAATACAGAACCTATGACCCGTGAGGAGCTAAGCGCTCTTATTCAAAGACAGGGATAATCCATGACTGAAGATCCAGCAGCAGCCGGTGACGGTGCCGCAGCGCAAGGCGGCGAAGAAGCATCATCAGGCGGTGGTGTATCAAAAATTTCTGGGGCTTTAACAGCCGCAGCATCAAGCATAGCACCGGTGATTGACATGCTGAAAGCCGCTGGTATGGCGCCTGCCGCGCAAGCAGTGGAAGTGCTGGTGAACGGCTTGACCGGCGGTGCCGCCAAACTGCAAGAAACAATTGACGGTGTCGCGAACGCAGAAGGCGGCATTATTGGCCAAGTGCTGGGCGGGGCGGAAGCCCTGCTAAGTGGCGTCAGTGGTGGTGAAGAAGGGGAAGACGGGGAAGGTGGCTTTTTAGAGAAAGCCAGAGAAAAAGTGTCTGCTCTCAAAAGTATTTGGGACAAATATCATGCTGATTTGTTCGACAAGGAGGGTAAGCTTAATAAAGGCAAACTTGCCAACATGGCCTTGGAAGTTGGTTCCACCCTTCTGGGGGCCAAGAAAATGGCAAAGATCAAAAAAGCCTATGCAATTGGTAGTGTGATTGTAGATACCGCAAAAGGCATAACAAAAACATTTTCTGAGTTAGGGTTTCCCGCCGCTATTGGGCCAGCGGCAGCTCTCGCGGTGGCAGGAGCCAAACAATTGGCAGTTATCAAGGGCCAAGCCCACGATGGCTTAACCAATGTGCCGTCCACAGGAACCTACTTGCTGGAAAAAGGCGAGCGCGTTGTTGGGAGCCGTTTGAACTCTGATTTGCAGGGCTTTTTAAGCGCGCAAAATGGGGGGGCTGGCGACACAAATGTGGCGACCAACAGTAACAGTGTCACCAACAGCCCCACCATCAATTTTACAGTCAACGGCGATGCAGATGGCAGTGCCATTGAAAACAACCGTGCCTCTATGGAAAGCATGATCCGCGATGTGTTCGCTGACCATGCCAAGGAAGCGCCGTTCGGCTAACAAAGCCCCACGCCCTTAACCCACAAAATATTCTGACCTAATCCGTTCAAAATCATTCTTAACGGAAAGCATAATCATGCCTTTAAATTTCCTACCCATGAGCCCAGCCCCTGCTGCTGTGCGTATTACATCGCACCGGCGTACAAAGTCTACGCAGGCAGCCAGCGGCAAAATATTGACCCGTCAGTATGGGGGGCAATATTTTAAAATGAGCCTTACCTATAATTTGATGCGCAAGGACCAAGCAGGGCCTTTACTTGCTTTTTTGCAGGAACAAGAAGGCCGGTTTGGTATCTTTTTTGTGCCTGTAGACCAGCTTTCGGGCCAAGCAGGTGAAGTGGTGGGCAATTACGCTAATTTCGATGAAGCCCTTTACCATAAACTTCATATGATTACGGCTACCTCTCCGACGGCGGTTAATCCGCCATACAACGGCACAGGTGTTATTCAAACTGACCCCGCCTATATGCGCTGTTCGCTTACCAGTGACACACAGAATGTGTCACTAGACCGTAAAGGCCTTATCAAGATCTCCCTTAATCTTGTGGAAAGGTTTTAGCCATGATGAGTGTTTCCCCTGAGCTAACAGCGGCACTGGATGCCGAGCAAATGCGTTTTGCATGGCTTATCCAGTTACCCGCCGACATTTACCTAACTGATTATGCAACGGACCTTGTTTGGAATGGTAATATCTACGTAAGCCAGGGCGATATATTGTCTTTGCCCAGTGTCGTGCGGGAGCGCGGCATCAAGCTGCAAAGCTACAGTATTAAGCTTTCTAACGTTGATTTAAGTGATGGCGACCAAACCCCGCTTGATAAATTATCCAGTGGTAATTTCACCGGCGCACCGTGTGGGGCGACTGTGCTGTTGCTCAATGCTGATGACAGCATCATCGATGGTATCAGCCTTTACAAAGGCACGTTCCATACGTGGACTGAGAATGAGACCAACACCAGTTCCACCATGAATATTACGTTGACCAGCCCATGGTCCAAGCCAAACCTTACGGCAGGCCGGGTTACCAGCAACAATAACCAAGAAGACCTCTATGACGGGGATAAATTCTTCCAATATGCGCACCGGGAGCGCACAGACATTGGCTGGGGGGGTAAAAGATAATGGGACTGTTTGGCTTTATAGGAAAAGTACTGGGCATTGGCGGTGCTAGATCCTCAAAAATTGAAATTTCCAAAGTTTCAGCATCGGCTGGGTTGCCTATTATTTATGGAAAGCGGCGTATTGAGCCGATCACCGTATTCAAGGTTGTTTCTAGAGACAGCATGATTGTCAGCAATATCTCTGCCTATGACAGTGTGCACCAAAGTTATTCTTCATCAGACGCGGAACAATCAAAAAATAATGACTTTTTGCACCGCATTGATGTGTGGGGCCAAGGCATCATTGAAGGTATTGAGTTATTTTGGTTGGATGGGGATGCTCACACATCTGGGCGCTTCAAGTCCAATCAGTATTTTCGCGGGCTTAGTAAATTTGGTAGCGAAATACAAGGCGTGGCAACAGAGCTTGCTGCCGGGCATTCAGACTGGACGATAGAGCATCAGGGCAAAGGTGTGGCGTATACATGGACGCGTTTTTACAATGTGGGCAAAAAAGAACAATTTGACGGTGAACCCGAAGTGGAAGCCCTAGTAAAAGGGCTGAAATTATATGACCCTCGC
>JAESQS010000134.1 GCA_016765035.1 Kordiimonadaceae bacterium
AGAGCCCAGCTTCGATCGTGGATAACAAACCGTTCTTCGCGCATGATAAAACTCCTCAAAAAGAAGCTTGAATCACATTTTACAGCCTTTGTGAATCCCAAATGTCCACAGACCCTAGATTAGTTTGGGCATAAATTAGTTTGGGGCAACTGATAGTGCAGGGGCTATTCTGCTGCGACAGTGGGCACAGGGTTATGGTATTTAGCCATAATTTTTTCCCGCTTGCTGGGTTTCATGTAGGCTTTTTCCATATCCCCCTCCATTTGTGCGCTCACCCGTGGGTTCATAATCCAGAACCACAAGGGCGGTATCCAAGCTGCAACAAACATTGTGAAATAGCCTGCCGGTAGCTGTGGGGATGTGTCAAAATGGCGTAAGCATTGGTAAGGCCGTTCGGCGTGTGCATGATGGTCTGAATGGCGCTGCAAGTGGAACATCATGACGTTAGACACTATATGGTTTGCGTTCCAGCTATGGTGGGGCTGCACACGTTCATAAGTGCCGTCTTCCCGCTTTTCCCGCATTAATCCATAATGTTCAACGTAGTTGGCACTGGACAGCATCAGGTTGGACAGCAAGGCCCCGCCTAGCAGGTAGGGCACAATAATCCAGCCAAAGACCACTCCGAATACCCCATACATGCCAATGGTAATAAAGGTATTGAGCAACACTTCATTACGGAGTGTAAAAGCACCGTTACCAGCACGGGCTAGGCGCTTTTTTTCTATACCCCAAGCACGCACATAGCCGCCGGGTAGTTCGTGCAACACAAAAGCATAGAAGCTTTCGCCCATCATAGCCGTTGCACTGTCCTCTGGTGTGGCAACTTGCACATGATGGCCAAGGTTATGTTCGATACGGAAATGGCCCATGCCACTAAGGCAGGCTAAAAACCGCGCAACATTGATGGATGTTTTATCTCGGCGGTGCCCAATTTCGTGGGCAGCATTTAAGGCTCCAGCGCCCATCAGCCCATTGGCAACCAAAATGGCCATATAGCCATTCACAGAAACGGCATGAGTGCCCAAATACCAGATACCAAAAGCCCATGAGGCATATACGACGGGCAGGGCTGAGAAGGAAGACCAGCGATAATATGTATCATCACGCAGCATAGGGATGGCTTCACGGGGAGGATTGCTGCTGTCTTCGCCAAAAAGCGTTTCTATGACAGGCACCAGCCCATAAAAGAAGATCGGTGAGGCCCAAAGCCATGCTTCATAGCCGTATGCGTCATACAACATAATGGAGATGATAGGGAGAAAGGCGAGGAGGGAGGGCAAGGGCCACATCCAGCGTTTGGTATCCTGATAGGGTAATTCCGGGCTTTCACTTTGGGTGCTCATATAGTTTCCCTTCCAATCCACGCCACACTCTCACAGTCAGGATTTGAACATATAGTTGATAATATTGTCAATAAAAATATAGTCCATATCCAAGCTTCCCCTAGGGCTTCTGGGCTTGAACGGCAAAAACACTGTGCTGAAAGGGTAGAGAAAATTGAAAGCCTTGAACCTTGTGGAAGAAATAGGTTAAAAAACTATCATCACATTTAGGGGAAAAGACTGCGTGGGCACCCAAGTTAGAAAACGATTAAGTTCTAAGAAGCGGCGGCAGCAACTTTTGGTGGCAGCTATTGATATGTTTGCCGAACGTGGCTTGGGCGAAGCCAAGCACGCAGATATTGCACGCCGGGTTAAGACATCAATTCCCACCACTTTTGTATATTTCCCAACAAGGGAAGATCTACTTGCTGATGTAGGCGATGAAATAGGCCTCTTTTTTCTAGGTGTTTTTGATGGCGTAATAGCGGAAAAAGGCCATGCACCTGACGTGTTAAAGCAGCTTGCTGCACGGATGATGATGGCCATGGACAGCCACCCTAGCTATATACGGGTGTGGTTGGGCTGGAGCACGCGTTTTGATACAGTGACCCGGGCGCAATATTTAAAATATCAGGAAAAGTACCTTAGTCGGCTCAGCGAACTATTATGGGCAAGTGAAGATAATGTCTCTCAGGAAAATCGTGATGATGCACGGATATTGTTATCGGCAACTCAGGCGCTGGCCTTAATGAAGATAGATGGTGAACCGGCAGAAAAAATCGAGCGCTTCACCGAGCATACAATAGAAGTGCTGAATGCCTATTGGCGCGCTCAGGGGCGTAAAATTTAAGGCTTCTCTCTTTATGCGGAGGTGATCGTCACCTCATGCGCCACCGTGCAATTCAGTGTATTGGCAATGAAACACATTTTATTGGCATCATGATGCAAGGTCATGGCTTTTTCCGAATCTGAATTTTCTGTGATTATGATAGTTGGACGGAGCGTAATTTTTTCGAACCGTCCGCTGCCATCTTCAGCCTCAGACATAATGCCTTCTGCAGCATCCACATAAGACGTAACTGTGATTTTATTCACGGCGCATAAATGCAAATACCACAGCATATGGCATGATGAGACAGACGCCAAAAGCATATCTTCTGGGTTATGGCGTGCGGGGTCACCGTGGAAAGCAGGGTCAGATGACCCGGCTATGGTCGCTTTTCCGTCTACCAGCACATCATAATCTCGGCCATAACTGTGGTAATTTTTTGTGCCGCTATCTCCAGCCCCAGTCCAAATGGTTTTGCAGTTATACGTGTGTGATTGACCCATGGTTTGGCTTTGATGCTTTCTGTAAAATCAACAGCCCCAAATGCAATTGGGGCTGTTGAAGGAAGGGTTATTTCCCCGGTTCTGTCGGCAGGTCGGGCGCTTTGCTCGCTTGCACAGGTGTATAAGTTTCAAGCTCAGTCAGGACTTGGCTGATGGCTCGGTCAAGCTGTGTATCAATGCCCATATTCACTTTTGCGGGGTCTAGCTCCACGTCTATATCAGGGCTAATACCTTCATTTTCGATAAACCATTTACCCTCTGTAGAGAATGTGCGGAAATAGGGCACTGTCAGAGAGCCGCCGTCGATCAAGCGAGGGTTTGCAGAAATGCCAATCAAGCCGCCCCATGTGGTTTTACCAATAAGTTTACCAAGCCCCATATGCTTGAAGGCATAGGATAAAAGGTCCCCGCCGGAGCCTGCATCTTGGTCAATCAGCATGGCCTTGGGGCCATAAATGGCACCGCCCGGTGTATGGAACAACATGCCGTCCCGGTCTTTCCAGCTAGCCAGATACTGGCGCGACAATACATCCGTAATATAGTTGGCAGCTTGTCCGCCGCCATTACGACGTTCATCAATCACAAGGGCTTTTTTGTCTGCTTGGGCAAAGAACATGCGGTTGAAATAGGTGAAGCCACGGCCAGCAGTATCGGGCAGATAGATATAGCCAACTTTTCCACCGGAGACTTCATCAACATGTTTGCGGTTCCCTTCAACCCATGCCCAGTGGCGTAATTGTCGTTCACTCCTAATAGGCTCAACAACCACGTCTTTGGCATTTTCTATCTTGCCGTCCGAACTGACAGAAAGCGTCACTTGATTGCCGACAGTACCAACAAAACGAGCGTAAATATTATCAGTGCCGGTAAGGGGTGTGCCGTTAATGGCGTGGATATAATCCCCTGCACCTGCACCAATGCCCGGTATAGCCAACGGAGCCTTCAGGAAGGGGTTCCATTTTTCGCCGGAATATACACGCTTGATACGGTATGTGTCGTTTTCAACTCTTAGGTCAGCGCCAAGTAGCCCAATGGAAACAGGTTTGTCGGTATACATGTCACCCCCGCGTACGCGGTTATGGCCCACTTGTAGTTCCCCAATCATTTCAACAAGCACGCGGTTTAGTTCGCGGCGAGTGGCTACATGGGCAACAAGAGGCTGGTATTTTGTATAAACAGCGTCCCAGTCCAGTCCATGCATGTTTTCTGCATAGAAATACTGCTTTTCCATCCGCCAGACATCGTCAAAAATCTGTGCCCATTCTTCCCTTGGCGTAATGAAGGATTTCACGCCTGCTGTTTTAACGGGTTTGGCGTCAATGGACTTGGCAGCATTGCCAACAAGGAGTTTGTTGCCCGGTGTTTGCACGATGATTTTTTTACCATCTGCAGAGAGACTAAAACCTTGAATGCCCTCCATGGCAGTGCTGACTTTTGCAGTTTTAAAGTCAAATCGCACTAATTTGGCAGTATTTGGCCGGGGACGGGGCTCAATACTGCTACCCGGCTGTTGCCTCTGCGTAAAGAAAAGCGCACCGTCCTGTGCCACGGCTAAGTCCTGATAGTTTCTTTCTGCTATGGGCAGGGCAATGATGCGGTCAGCTAGGCCGACGATATCAATGACTGTTTTTTTGTCTGTAGCCTCTTTCTTGTCAGTTTCTTAGCTGTCTTTTGTTTCTCCGTTCTTAGAGACAGCTTTCTCTTTGGTTTTTTCGCCGCCAGATTTTTCGCTGTCAGATTTTTCGCCGTCAGGTTTTTCGTCGGTTACTTTTTCTTCGTCGCTTTTAGGCAAAAGGGGCGATTTTCCATCTGCTGCCAGTACGGCTGCATAAATGCCAAACCGCTGTGGTCGCTCCTGCGAGGAAAGGTCAAGCCTAACGTGTGAGGGACCTGTGTTCGTTGAGGCTTTAAAATATAGATATTTCCCATCAGGGCTAAATACGGGCGAAACAGCATGGCTCATACCATCAGTAATACGGGTATGGCTCTTATCTTCCGCATTATAAAGGTAGATATTACTGAATAGGTTGGTGCCCGTTTTCGTATAGGAAATCCATTTTCCGTCGGGTGAAAACCCTACTGAAATGCCGCCGCCTGAAATGCCTCCCCGTGCATTGTCTGTATACAAGAGGGTACTTTCTCCTGACGCTACATCAAATATGAACACGTTGAGATGGTTATCATGATAGATGATCTGCTTGCCGTCACTTGACCAAATATCCAACACATAATCAGCGTCGCCCAGTGCAACTGTTTTCTCAATTGCGCCTTTTTGGTCTGTTATGATGAATTTCCATTGGCGATTTGCATCTGATAAATAGGCTAACTTCCCGCCTTTGGGGGACCAGAGGGCTGAATTTTCTTTCACGCCGGATGTTGTGGTTAAATTCCTGATACTACCGTCTTTTATAGGCACGGTAAAAATATCACCGCGCGCAGACACAAGCACGCGCTTCCCTGTAGGGGATAGCCGGGCGCTGGAAAGATTTTGCATGGCATCTTTCCATTGTGGCCGAGCCTCAGGTGTATCTGTATTCACCGTGATAGAAAGCGTTTTTGTGCCTCGCTTTTTTGTTACTTCTTTAAGGACCCCAGCGGTGGTCGCATAAATAATGGTGTTGCCATCTGTGGTGGCGCTTTCAATGTCCCATTCGTCTTCTGATGTGACTTGTTCAACATTTTTACGCTTGCTGTCATAGCGCCACAGGTTTCGCACACCACTGCGGTTTGAAATAAAATAGACATCACCCTTCATCCACATGGGGTTTAAATCACTTGCCAGTTCATGGGGTATTTTCTCAAGGTCGCCAGAGGTTGGGTCTAAAATCCAGATAGGCGGGGTTGCGCCACCACGGTGGTTTCTCCAACCGGAACTGCCCCGGTGCGCTGGCGCATAAGGTTGGTACGCCAGTCGGTCACCTGTTGCATTCCACGCGCCAGATTGCATGACAGCATCCATCACTTTGGTCGGTAAGCCGCCAGTGGTGGAAACCTGCCATGCTTGACTGCTGCGGCCACTTGTCATTTCGCGGGCGGATGTGAAAAGCAATTTGTCGCCACTTGGGTGCCATCCCTGCACAAAATCCATCCCCGGGTGCCATGTCAGTCGAGTGGGCTGGCCGCCTTCAACTGGCACTGTATAGACATCGATATTGCCATCATAAAACGCAGAGAAGGCAACGGTTTTACCATCTGGCGAGAAGTGCGGTATAAATTCAGGCGCTGCGCGACTGGTCAGGCGGCGTGGGTGGTCGCCTTTGCGGTCTGCGACCCATATGTCCCCACCGTAGGTAAACGCGATGTGCGAGCCGGATATGGCAGGTTGTTTCAGCATTAAAGTTTCTGCTGAGGCGCCGCCGCACAAAAGAGTTGCTGCAACTGCTGCAATCGCGGCAGTGCTAAACTTACGTTTCTTGAATGTATAATTGCTCACTATAGTCCCCCCTTAGGCTGTCAAAACTTGTGTCAAAATTGCTATCATAATTATTATTAATTTATGGTCAAAAAGCGGAAGCTAGACTTGGTGTTGCTGTGCTTCACTGCATAATCGATAGTTATAAAAGAAATGACGAGGATAGTTGAAAGAGTCAATAGCTTGGCCACTCGCTTCGCCGCAAAGCTGCACGCTTTACCGCAAATAGTTGTGTGCATACACAAGCCTGCTAAATGTGTGGACGGGGACTGCAGCGTGTCAGGTTGGCAGGAATGGTGGATTTGGCGGTTTTTTTTCATTTTAGCAACAAAGCCGCTTGACGGCAGGGCAGGGGTTTAATATACCGGCGCAGCTTTCAGCGGCTGTGTGCC
>JAESQS010000135.1 GCA_016765035.1 Kordiimonadaceae bacterium
AGACGCAAAAGCGCGGCCTCTGGCTTGTTGCGGGTCTCGATGACGAGGGCGGCGGCTATCATTTTAAGTGGCGTTTTTTGACCGATAACCAGAAATACAAGCTTGAAGGGGTGATTTCGACCTTTGCCGGTTTGGCCGTTCGCATTAAAGGGGCGGTCGCATGATTCACAATTACGAGGTAATTTTAGTTGGTTGCTGTAACAAAACAGGCGAGCAGGTGCGCCGGAAAGTAGCAGGAAGTGGGGAAGACTTTGTTGATGCGTGGGTAGACATGGAGGGCAGGCTTAAAAAAGTGGAGCAGGCGGTAAGCGATTGCGATGTGGTTTCTGTGATTCGCCATCCTGATGGCCATGTTGAGGGTGTCACGCTCGGGCCTTGGGATGCGGTCGAAGGGCTGGGTGGTTTGTGAGTACCTATCGGTTTAACTTTTTAAATCGGGATAAAAGCGGCTGGGAATTTATGGATAGCTGCGAGATAACGGCGCGCACTTTTTCGGGTGCTGTCGCTGAATTTAATAAGCGATACAAAATAGAGTTTAGGCAGGTTGTGCGGGTCAACCCTCAGTCCGGCAGGGCGTTTATCGGTGGGCCGCGTTGATTGGTGCGGTGGTTGATCCCTATGCGGGCAGTAATCCGGTATTTGATAGGGCGCAAGCCCGATGGATGAATAGCAAACTGGCAAGCCTGTCGGGTTTGCGTAATTTATTTGTTAATCGTCGAAAGTGGCAGAAAAAAACCGGGTGGGATATTGCCGGTGCTAATCAAGATTTAAGAAAAGCGGTCGAGCGTCTGCGACTTCGCGGCGTGTTGCCTTTGGCGGGCCTGGTTAATATCGGCTTGTCTTACGATGCTTCGGCAGAAGAGATTAGCGATTATTGCGAGGAAAAGTCCCTTGAGTGTGTCCGCATTGGTGCGCTGCCTGATAGTGATTTTCCCGGTTTGCGGGTTTTGGTGCTGTTGGATGCGGTGGGCATAGAATCAAAAGATTTGCTGTCAAAGCGCGATAAGAAAACCGGCGAAATAATAGAAAGAGACTGGCGGGCCAGGGTGAGTTCTATCAATTGGTGGCGGCGGCGTGTTCGTGTGATTTGTGCTCGCGGGTCTGAATCCGTGTTACAGGATACGGGCTATGTTTCCCGGTATTCCGGTGCTTATATTTCAAACTTTGGCTTTCGGCGTTGGGTAGAGTCTCAAAAGCGCGGGCGGGCTTTGCTCGAATCAATGGAGATTGTCGATACTGAAAGCGGAGAGATACTGCCGATGGTAACGGCGGTTGATGCCAGCGTGTCGAACCCTGAGCACCGCCGGGGCGAGTTGATGACACGGGCGCGGGGCTTTGAAGAATGCTCGGAAGCTCTCGGCTATGTGCCGATGTTTTACACCATCACCTGTCCCTCTAAGTATCATGTTTTTTCGGGTCGCTCGCGCAATAAAAACTATAACGGGGCAAACCCTAGGGAAGCGTCAAAGTACTTAACAACGCTTTGGGCGCGGTGTCGATCCATGCTGGCAAAGCAGGGTATTGAATTCTTCGGGTTTCGGGTGGCAGAACCTCACCACGATGGCTGTCCCCATTGGCATGTCCTTTTATTTGTAAATCCGGCGCACAAGTGGGCCTTAACGGAAATCATCGCAGGTCATGCACTAGAAGAGGATGGCGACGAAGAGGGCGCGCACAAGCACCGATTCACAGCGGTTCAAATTGAATCCGATAGCTCGGGCAGTTCGGGGGCCACTGGTTATATCGCTAAATATATATCGAAGAATATCGACGGTTTTGGAGTGGACGAAGACTGGGAAAGCGGCAAGCCGGCTGATTTGTCTGCCCTGCGTGTTCGTGCCTGGGCATCGGTCTGGGGTATTCGCCAGTTTCAGCAGGTCGGCGGGCCTTCGGTGACGATATGGCGAGAGTTGCGCCGGGTTTTTAAAGATCGTAGTCGGGTGCATGTCACTAGCGCCATGACTGAAATTATCGAGGCGGCTGGCGCGGGCGATTGGTCGCGCTTTGTCAAATTGATGGGGGGGGCGGTCTGTCCGCGTAAGGATCGCCCGGTGGGAATTGTTTATTCGGATGAGGATATAAAAACCGGGGCCATTCGTCGCGGTTGCTTTGGGGATGCGGTGACTCGGGTGGTCGGTGTTATTTCTAAGGTTCTCGATTCTCTAATTGTTACACGCTGGAAGGTGTGGGATGTGCGCCTCGTTTCTCGGGTTCGCGCCACTATTGGTGCGCAAGCGCCGTGTTTTGAGTCTTTTACCGAACCCGTAGGGTGAGCTTGGACTCGTATCAATAACTGTACTGGGTAATTTAAGGAGGGGCTGCAATGTGGGCCATATAGGAAGGTTTTTAAAGGCGTTGGCACTGGCTCAGGTAGTCAAAGCCGTGGCGCTTTTTTTGTTGGTGTGCGGTCTCTGCTTCGCGGTCATCTCGGGCGGCGTAGCAGTTAATTTATCGGTGAAAATTGGGGGTAACAATGAATACAACACTCGGCCATATCAAGTGCCAAGGTTGCGGGGGCAAGGCGGAAGTCAAACAGGCCCAGCGGCGCGGCGCGCATCTTTACACTAATTGCGGGGTCTGCGGTACAGATCAGCGGGCCGGGCGACCTATTCAAACCCGGCTCTTTTTTGGGTCTGCCTGGTTGGATGGCGAGCCAACAGCACCGGAAAATGTGGGGTCTATCGAAGATTGGGAAGCGCAAAAGAAAGGCGAGGAAAATCAATCACCTAAACCGAAACTAGACCAAACCGAAGAGGTGGTCTACTCGGTCAAATCGACGGAAGAAAAAGCACCAAAAGCATCAAAAACAAAAGCAATAGGCGCGCTAATTTTGGCCGCTGTTATCGGGGGGGCATCATGGGCGGCAACGAGGAAGGCGTGAACACTGAAAACGGGGGGGATGCGGAAACTATCGCAGCCCTGGAAGGTTTATCACTACCCGATGATGAGGCCATCAAAGTCGATGATATTGGCCAGGTCGAAAGCGGGCCGGTTGACCATGAAGCGGCGCGACGGTCTGCCCGCTCAATCGTTGGCCTGCTTCAAGGGCTTTTTTCGATGCTCTCGGGCGGCTGGTTTCGCTTTGCTCAGTCAGATTATGACGATGCAGAAGAACGGATAGCACCAGCGCTGGAAAAATACAGTCTCGCTGAATCGGGGCCGCTTAAGTACGCACCAGAAATTGACGCGATCATGTGCGGCGGTGGTTTGATATTCCGGGCAATCGGGACGATTAAAGCAGCACAGCAAGAGCCAGAAGAAAGCGACAAGCCAACCGAGCCAGGTTATCAGCAATCAGCCAGCGCGGAGGCAGGGAAGGACAATGGCAATAAACCCGGATCATTCACTACCCAATAAATTCTGTCTCTACATTGGCGACACTGGCAGCGGCAAAAGCCAGGCATTAAAACAGCTTGGCAAAATACCGGGGCGGGGTGTGCGTTGCCTGTTGTGGGATCCCGGCCAAGATCACAAAGCCCAGCGGTGTGACTCACTGAGCCAGTACCGGCGCTTACTGATTGCGGGCCTACGGCGGGGCGGTGGCTTTCGCTTGGCTCTCACCTTACCCGGTCGCCAGCAAACGCCAGCAAATCATGAGGCGTGGTGCGCCATCGTTTACGAAGCATTGAACGGGAAGCACCTAACGTATGTTGTCGACGAAGAATTAAGCGCCACTTCACGATCCCCGGCAAAGGCTGACCCCTCGTTAAACCTCTTACTTAATCAGGGGCGAAAGTTTGGCCTGGTCTATCACGGCACGATTCAATATCCGCAAGAGCTACCCAAAACGGTCTACCGAGCCTGTCAAACCTTGTTCGTTGGTATTCAGGACGTTGAAGCGGTGCGCTATGTGGCCAAGCGTTTAGACGTTGAGCCCAGCAAAATTGCGGGCTTAAAGCCTTTGCAATTCATCAAGTCGGCAAAGGGCGAGCCACAGAAAACTATGCAAATGAAATATAAAAAACTGTGATTTAGACCTTTAGGTTAAAGCTAGACCTTTAGGTTAAAGCCCTTGCTGGTTTCGGTGCTTCCTTTATGTTTGGCGGCAGTGGTGTACGCACCATATAAATCAAATCAAACAGGCTAAAAAAATGAATACAGTTGATAATGTAAAAAGCTTTGCAGCGCAGAACGTCAGTACACCTATTGTCGTTTCTGTCGTTGTCGGCATGGTTGCCTTTGGCGGCATCATGGCGCTGGCTAAAAAATCAGGTGTTAAAGCCCTCAAAAAAGGCGCGACCGTTGCGCAGGGTGGCAAGTAATGAGCCTGCCCATTCGCAAACTCTCACAATTCCCCAGTGTTTCGGCTAGTTCAGTTGCCACACTTTCGCTCGATGAGCTACGCGGTAACGCGATCCACGGCATTATTCTGGAGCAGGGCGGCACGACGTTTACAAAAGCCCACATGACAGAGATTAAAGTCTCCGTCGGTGGCAAGTCGATTATCCACGGCATTTCCGGTGCTCAGTTGCAAGACTTGAACGATTACGATGGTCTCAGTGCAACAAGTGATTATGTCGGCATCTGGTTTGGCGATCCCACAGCCCGTACTATTTTTGGCCAGCATTTAACCGACCTTGATCTTAGTTATTACGATCAGGCCGGGGCCGTGCTAGAGGTCACCATCGGCGGTGCAACAGCGCCAACGCTGCAAGCCTACGCAGTATTAGGCCCACCAAAAGCAGCGATGGGCCTGCGGTATTCCGAAGCTGACGTTGCCATGACTCGCGCTTTAATTCGCACAGTCGCCACGCCATCAGCAGCCGTTAGCAAGCAAAGCTACTCTATCGGCCTGGGCAGTTCAGCCGGTGCAGCCGTGCGTAAAATCGGTATGTTCCACAGCAATCTGACCTCTGTTGAGTACAAAAAGAACGGTATTGCAATCCACGACGACGTTAGCGCGGCGTTGAATAGCTACCTCCAAGCAGAATTTGCCCGGGTTCCTCAGTCCGGCTTGTATGTTCTGGATCACATTGTTGATGCCAATCAGGGCGGCGCAGATCAAACGATTGATTCACGCGGTCGACCATTCCCCATGCAAGTAAATCTAACGACTTCGGCAGCCGATACGATCACCGTTTTTGCCGATGTGCGCGCCGCATTGCAGTTGCTTTAAGGGGGCAAAATGTCCACATTATCTGCACCAAACCAGCCGCTAGTACAAGCGGCTCCGGCTGGCGCTTTTTGGGATACCCTAAACAGTGCCGGTGATTTTTTTGGAAAAGTGCTCGGCACGGCAACCGAGTTTAACCAGGCAAAAGCAAGTATCGATCTTGAAAAAGAAGGGATGGAAATACAATCCCAAAAAGGCTATGCCGAACTTCTGCGAGAGCAAACAGCCGCAAAAAATGCGGCTGACAGTAACAGCCAAAATAATTGGCCGTTGATTGTTGCGGGCGGTATTGCAGCCGCGGCCGGTTTAATACTGGTTGTTAAATAATGAGCGGGGGCAGTGGGTTTATATCGCCGGACAAATCCGCAACGGCGGGCGGGGATTTTGATGTCGGAATCTCTGCCCCCATTAATTTTGGTAATTACTATGGCGGCGCGGCGACAACAGGTCAAAGCGAGCCGCCTGTGATAGCGGCGGCGGTATCCAGTCCATTGATGATAATTCCAGCCATTGGCCTTTTGGCGTTTGCACTGTATAAAAAAACAGGGAGTAAATAATGGGACTTTTCGGCAGTGAATCAAAATCAAAACAGTCATCAACGCAGCAAACAGCAGGCACCCAAACCCAGGCCGGTAATGCTTTAAGTGTCAACGTAACGTCAGGCAAAAAATCCAGAAACACTATAAGCGTGGTGTCAACAGATCTAAACTCGATAAAAGAATCATTTTCGTTCGCTGATAACGCATCAAGCAGATCATATTTATTCGCTGATAACGCATCAAGCAGATCATATTTATTCGCTGACAACGTGGTTTCGTTTGCTGAGCGAACGCAAGAGCGCGCCATGAAAAATATCGAAAAATCAGCGGCAATTAATGCTAAATCGCAATCAGCTTCGCTAGAGGCGCTGGCAAGTTTCCGGGAATCGGTAGACCAGCCCGCCGGCACATCAACAGCCATGAAATCGGCTTTTCTGCTCGCGGGCGCGGCACTAATCGCACCAATTATCAGCAAAAAATTAGGGTAAAAAATGCAAACAATCACAGCAAGTTTAGCGGCTGGAGTGCGCCGGGAGTTTTCGCTTTCACCGGCAATGTTTTTTATGCTGCTAGAAACGGTAGGGCCGGTTGATGTAGAAATACAGTCAGGAGAGGGCCGGATCAGCGAAATGGCAGAAGGTGTCGAATCCGGATTTCGAGAAAAAGCAATTTCTGGAAACGATAAAATTAACAAGGTAATCTTTGCCAGCTCGATCGACCAAAAAATAAAATTTGGCCATTCGGTGCGCGATGCAGATAATCGAAAAGTTACATCGACGGTGGCGGTGGTGGATGGGGCAATTACCAGGGCAAAGGCTGGCAGATCGTTTACACAATCATTATCGCAAGTGGGGGCGGCAAGCCTGTACAACTATATCCAATTATCAAATCCCGCCGGGTCTGGCGTTGACCTCATTGTGACGGCGGTATCTGCAATAAATTATTCGTCAGCCTCGGCTTTTATTGTCGAGACGGGAACCGGGGAGCTGATTACGTTGGAGGCGGGGGCAGCATCTAAAAATGTTGGTGATCCGCCAGATCCGCTTATAGAATCGAGATCAGAGCAGTCAGCAAGCGTGATGGCCGCCTCGAATATGTTTGTGTTTCAGGGCGCTGCCGGGGCGAAGCTCGGTGTGGGCTTGGAAGATCCGATTGTCGTCCCACAGGGAGAGCATATAAGCATGCGGGCCGGTGTGGTAAATAACAATACATGGATGGGGATGCAGTACCATCATGAGGCGGCAGCATGAGAATTAAAAATCCAAATTTTATAGATCCTGCCGGGCCGCTGGATGCAATAAAAAATGAGGTAGACACTTGGTTTGCGGGCAATACGGCGATTGAAAGTATAACTTTCGACCAGATGCGAACCTATTTTGCCGCCAACGGGCATCCTTCGGCGGACAGTTGGACAGATGGCCAAATTCATCAGCAATTAACCGACTGGGGATATGAGGTGTCGATCTAATGGGCCAGCTTAAGCTGGGGTTCGTAACGGCGGCGGTTATAGTCGTTGGGTACGCCATGCTAAATATGAGCGCGCTAGTTGTCGAGGACGGGCCGTCGTTAGGTCTGCAGGAAATAACGGCGGATTCGCCACGAGGCATACGCAATTCAAATCCCGGAAATATCGAATATCAGGCGGCGAATAAATGGCAGGGCCAAATTGGGTCAGATGGGCGATTCAGTATTTTTGATAGCCCGGTAAATGGCATTCGCGCCATGGCAAAGTTGATAAATAATTACCGCGACACCTACGGGATCAATACAATTTACGGCGTAATTACGCGATGGGCACCGGTCGGCGAAAATAACACCAAGGCCTATATTGCCAGCGTATCGCGCTATATGGGGATTGATCCTCTGGCCGATATTGGCGATAAATTGGACTTATTAATTGCGGCTATAATCAGCCACGAAAACGGCCAGCAGCCCTACAGCCAAAATTTAATAGATGCGGCAATACAGGCAAAGTAAATCATGAATTCAGCAGATCAGCGGTTTTATATTGGCGGGGCCGTAGTGCTCGGGCTTGCCTATTTTTTCGGCCATAAAGCCACGGCCTCAATCGGTCGAGGTATTGATAACACCCTGAACGCAATCAACCCAACAAGTCGGACTAATTTTATTAATCGCGGCGTCAACGCTATTGGCGACATTCTTGACGACGGCGGCGATAATGATTCGTTCAGCCTAGGATCGTGGATTTATGACTATACCCACCAGACTGATAATGATTATTTCAAACCAATAGAAGAGGAGGGGTAAAATGCTCCAGCGTAGACGATCAACAAAAGCAGTAAAGCTGACTATCGATTTTAAAGGGTTAACGTGGGCCGGGATAAAAGATCTTGCAAAAAAAGCAGGTATTAGCACTCACAAAAAAACCCGGAAGCAGATAGAGCATGATCTCCGTGGAAGCTGAAATCGGCGCGTTAATATCAAGCGGGGCAGATATCACAATAATTGCAATCGGCGTGTTGTTAATGAGAATGGAAAGGCGACTGACCCGGCTGGAGTTTAAAACGTTTGGTTTCCAAGCGGGGCCGGATCAGCGCGTAAAATAATGGCTATAGCGGTGCGTTCTGCTCACAACGGAACTTGTAAGAAGCGGTATATTCAGCACTGCCAATGCTCGGGGCTAGAAACCCACCAAACACCATCGCAGCCCCTTTTGCCGCATCATAAACTTGGCTTGTCGTTTCGCTCACCAGCCCATCACGGGTAATGGTGCGATCTAAAACAACCGGCATAGCGTCCCGATCTTCGCAAGTGGCGTAAGCCGCCCGTAACGCCAGCTCGGCAGCCGCGTTTTTATCACTGTTTTTTATATCGGTTACAAACTCCCCATTTTCAAGCGGTATTGTTGCGGTTCTCCAATTGGCGCTAGTGTTTTGGTGGGATGCGCAGGCAGATAGCGCCAGTATGCTAATGAGTGCGATGACTGTTTTCATGCTCGTTTGTCCTGTTCGATGGTGGGGAATTGGATCACGTTTGATGGTAAAGCCGGGGCCGATTCTATGGCAGCCCCCTTTAATTGCTTAACCTCGTATTTTAGCTTTTCGATTGTTTCTTTATGCAGGGTGATGGCTCGCTCTCGCAGTTCGGCCAGGTAAAACAAGTTAAGCAGCTCTGCTTCGCCTTTACTCCAGCCTGAATCACAGCACAGCGTTTTTGTTCTGGGGTTCCACCATAGCGCTACATCCTCGGGTATCAATTTCTGGCCAGTAACGGCTTTAAGATATTTCAGCCGTACCGGGTCGGGTTTGGTTTTGCCTGATAAGTAATTTCGGGCGGTTTTCACTGTTACACCCATGATGGGGGCTGCTTCCTTTGCACCAATTTGATTATGTCCGTACTGGTAGCAATGGCTCCGAATCTCGAAGTAATCCATTTTATTGCCTCGTGTCCGGGTCAAGCGGGGCAGATAATAAACAAGGAGTCTCGGTCGTGGTGTGACCCAGTGCCGAAGGGCCGGAATAAAGGTAGGGGATTGCTATAAACAAGCGTTCTATGTATTCTCGGCCAATCGGTTAAGAGAGACCGTAGCGCGATTTAACATAATATACATTATACGCAGTTGGTGTTGTAGAAATTCTTGATTGGTAAGACTAACAGGCTGGAACTGAGTTCAAACAAAACCACCTCAGGAAAAGTCCATACTCAAACGCTGTTATTATTTGGCCGACGTAT
>JAESQS010000136.1 GCA_016765035.1 Kordiimonadaceae bacterium
ATCACGCATCACTGTGGCGCGTGGGTCGAAGTTTTTATAAACCCGGTGACCAAAGCCCATCAAACGGAATGAATCTTCACGGTCTTTAGCGCGCGCAACAAATTCAGGGATACGGTCAACAGTGCCAATTTCCTCAAGCATATTGAGGCAGGCTTCGTTTGCACCACCGTGGGCAGGGCCCCAAAGGCAAGCAATACCAGCAGCAATACAAGCAAATGGGTTAGCCCCAGAAGAACCTGCAAGGCGTACAGTTGATGTGGACGCATTTTGCTCATGGTCAGCGTGCAGGATAAAGATAAGGTCCATGGCTTTTTCAAGCGTAGGGCTCACATTATACTTAGTTGCCGGTACAGAGAACATCATGTTCAGGAAATTTCCTGCATAAGATAGTTCATTGTCTGGATACACAAAAGGCTGACCAACAGAATATTTGTAAGCCATGGCAGCAATAGTTGGGATTTTGGCAATTAGACGATAGCTAGCAACCATGCGCTGGTGCGGATCATCAATATCTGTGCTGTCATGGTAAAAAGCAGCAAGAGCACCTACAACACCAACCATAATAGCCATTGGGTGTGCATCACGGCGGAAGCCGGAGAAGAAGCGATGAAGCTGCTCATGCACCATTGTGTGGTTTGTAATGTCTTTAGAAAACTTTTCTTTTTCTGCGGCGCTTGGAAGCTCGCCATAGAGCAGCAAATAACACACTTCCATATAGTCACTGTGTTCTGCTAGTTGCTCAATTGGATACCCGCGGTACTGAAGTTCGCCTATATCACCATCAATATAGGTGATTTTAGATTCGCAGCTTGCTGTGGACGTAAAGCCCGGATCAAACGTAAACATGCCTGTACCAGCATAAAGCTTGCGAATATCAATAACCTGCGGACCAACCGCCCCGTCCATGACTGGTAATTCGAGGTCAATTCCCTCGCCAGTTAATTTTAATGGGTCGTTTGACATGGTCCATACTCCTTCAAAAGTTTATATCAACCCGCGCAGAACGCGGATTGGGGCATTAAGCGGCAGCTTGGTCGCGCAGTCGCGCCACCGTTTCCTCCTGGCCTAAAATCTCCAGGGTATCGGCTAGATCGCCAGACTGTTTCCCACCAGTCACAGCGGCTCTTACCGGCTGCATCACTTTGCCCGGTTTAAGGTCTCTCGCTGTTGCGAAAGACATAATGGCAGCCTTAATTTCCTCGTGTTTCCACACGGGGATGGCTTCCAACTCGGTGGCAACGTCACCCATCAGAGGACCATTGTCCCCTGCAAGTAGGTTGGCTGCTTTTTCAGATAAGGATAACGGACGAGTGTTACAAAAGAGTGACGCTCCCTCGTGTAAATCCGGTAGCCTTTTTGCGCGCTCTGCTAAACTGGGTAAAGCCTTGATAAGGCGGCACTCTTCCAATTCACTCAAAGGGCGGCTTAATGTATTTTCTAGGGCGATCCGAGCAAAAGACAAGAGCTCGGAGCCAGAAAGTGCTTTTAAATAGTGGGCGTTTAGGCTGTCGACTTTGTCAAAGTCAAAACGTGAAGGCCCTCTGCCAATATTCTCAAGATTGAACCAGCCTGTTGCTTGCTCCGTAGTAATAATCTCGTCATCACCGTGGCTCCAGCCAAGGCGTAGCAGATAATTCCGCATGGCGGCGGGCAAAAAGCCCATCTCTTCATAGGCTTCAACACCGAGTGCACCATGGCGTTTGGACAGCTTTTTGCCGTCAGGACCATGGATCAGCGGAATATGCGCATAAACAGGTATGTCCCAACCCATTGCACTGTAAATCTGCAATTGCCGGAAGGCATTATTCAAATGGTCATCACCACGGACCACATGGGTAACGCCCATATCGTGGTCGTCAACAACCACGGCTAGCATATAGGTTGGGTTGCCGTCAGAGCGCAGCAAAATCATGTCATCAAGTTCAGCATTCTGTACTGTGACATCCCCTTGTACTGTATCAGCAATGGTTTCTGCACCTTCACGGGGCATTTTGATGCGGATAGAGTAGGGTGCGTCTTCAGGAGCTTCGTCTTGACGGTTCCGCCAAATGTCGCCGCGAAATGGTTTGCCAGCAGTTCTGGCTTCTTCTCGCAGAGTTTTTAGTTCTTCAGGGGATGCAAAGCACTTATAGGCATTACCTGCCTTTAATAGTGTTTGGGCAACTTCCCTGTGCCGGTCTGCACGTGAGGCTTGGCTCACGGCGTCACCATCCCAGTCAAGGCCAAGCCACTTCAGACCTGCTGAAATGGCATCAATAGCCTCGGTGGTGGACCGCTTTTTGTCAGTATCTTCGATACGAAGCAGGAATTTACCGCCATGCCGCCGAGCAAGCAGCCAGTTATACAACGCGGTACGCGCGCCGCCAATATGCAGAAACCCTGTAGGTGACGGGGCAAAACGCGTTACAATTTCGGGCACGGCAATTGTCATGCTCAGGTACTAACCCCTATAATATAATACAAAAACTAGGCGAGATAAGAAATGAACCGCCTGTCGAAGGAATTGCGTGGCTTTTAGCATATGTTTTCTGAAAATACAAATGTGCAGTGCAGCATAAACTAGGTGTTTGCATTTTTGGGGCTCGTTAAAACTCTTATTGCATGTATAATACACGGGTAGGTTTGAGTGTTTGGGAGAGGGCAAAAGTGTGTGTGCCTGTGAATGCAAATGTCCATGTTCATTAAGGCTACTACTTACTTCCGGCTAGCGGTTGCTGGAGCTAGCGTGTTATTTCGGTGTCTGCACCCGGAATGGCGACTACTACTTAGTGTAATAATCTTTGGCGCTGCCTGCGCTTGGTCAATAGAGCACTGGGATCAGGGTTTTACAGTTACACTATATCCCATATTATATTTCATAGTATCAAGTGTTTGGCTAATAGTTCTAAAGAATAAAGTTAATAACTTTGTGGTTATTGGGGTGGTAGTCCTCTCTGGTATAGCTATAGGAAATGCTCGTATTTCTGCACGTGTTTCTAGTTTTAGTGTGCCAAAAACTATCGTTTCAGTCGAAGGTAGAGTGCTGCGGCTGGAGTATAGGTCAGGGAAATCCCCTGTGAGGCTCTATATTGCCCCCACTAAAATTGGGGCAAAAAGTGAAAACTTGCCAGATCTTATCAGGGTAATAACCCGTACTAAGGTAGATGCACATGCCCGTGCAGGAACAAATGTTACTTTTGCAGCAAAATTAAACAAGCCAAAAGGCCCTATTGTGCCGGGTGGCTATGATTTCGCACGTGCAGCATTTTTTAAAGGGATTGGTGCAGAGGCAATAGCTGTAACGCCTATTCGGGTGTTTGAGGAAACCAAGGAAATGCCACCCGGGCTTATTGTTCAAGCTCGGGAATATATTGAAAGTACATTATTATCAAACTTGGATGGGCAGAAAGCCGCTGTGGCTGTGGCTTTAACCGTTGGTTTTAGGAACCATCTCACGATTGAAACCAAGGAAGCCCTAAGAAGAGCGGGGCTTTCACACTTGCTCGCTATTTCGGGGCTTCATATGGGGCTGGTCACAATGGCCAGTTTCTATGTCTTCGAAATGCTTTTTGCAGCTATTCCTGCCTTTGCGTTGCGCGTAATGCCCAGAAAGGCAGCGGTTTTACCGACTTTCGCTATTGCTCTGGCATATTTATTATTGTCGGGGGCAAGTACGTCTACAGTACGCGCTTTCCTTATGGTGGCAGTGGCTATGTTAGCAATTCTAGCAGATCGACGTGTCGTTTCCCTACGCAGTATCGCCATTGCTGCCGGGCTGATCCTGTTGTTTTGGCCTGAAATGGTTTTATCCGTAGGATTCCAAATGTCTTTTGCTGCAACAGCGGGTCTGGTGGCTTTCTACGAGCGGGTTTCGGCCTATATGCGAAATAGAAATCTAACACGTCCTAAATCAAGGCTTTTGAAGGTCCTTTTATTTGTACTGGGCACCGGGCTTACCAGTGTCATAGCTCAAATAGCCATAGCGCCTTTCGCGCTTTACCATTTTCAAACCCTCTCTGTTGTTGGCGTCATATCCAATATGTTGGTGTTGCCGATTATGACCTTGGTTGTCATGCCTTTATTACTGGCTACTTTAGTCTTTATGCCCTTTGGAGCCGCAGAGCTGTTGGCAGCTCCTTTAGCATATTGTTTGGGCTTCATACTGGATATCGCGCAGACTACAGCTCATTTTCCTTTTGCTATCATACAAACTGCCGTGATGAGCGATGCTGGTTTTATTGTTGCAGTCCTGTGTTTTTTACTTTTTTTGGTGATGAATGACTGGCGCTGGGCGGTTGGTGCATTTTCAGTCATGATACTTGCCTTTATATTTGGCAAAGCAGAGCCTGCTGAAGTACTGGTATCGTCCAAAGGCACTATCATTGCCCAGTTTCCAAGCGGGGGAGAGCAGCCTGGGGGGGAAGTGATGCACATCTCTGGTGGGCGGCATACTTCTTACAGAGCACGGTCTTGGCAACTGTACTGGAATGTGGACATGCATTTGAAATCGAAGAAGCTCATCAAGAAATGTGATCGTATGGCGTGCCGCTTTCACATTTTGGGGCGAGGGGCAATTACCACTATTCGGGCATTAGAAGCTGTGAAGCCAGCCTGTGCATCAGGCGATATCGTGATCTTACCAAGGCGCTACAGCCGTTATTGTAAGGGTAGTCAGTTGATTTTAACACTGGAAGACCTTGAAAATAAGGGCCCATTGGGGCTGTGGTTTGGTGATGGTGGTACTATTGAAAAAAAATGGAGCAGATAATCAACTGCTCCATGTGATGTGAACCGCTGTTAACGGGCGGCCCATAACATAAAGGGTACTGCCAATAGTATGGCGCAGAATGTTGCCTTAATGATATTGCCGCATTAGGCCAACCAAACGGCCTTGAATTTGTACCCGTCCTGCTTGGTAAGACTGGGTTTGATAGTCTTTGTTGGCGGGAATAAGGTCAATGTTTTGTCCATTCCGTTGGAGTGTTTTAAGGGTGGCTTCTTCGCTGTCAACCAAGGCAACCACCACTTCACCGTTCCGGGCAGTATTACCGCTTTCAATCAACACCGTATCGCCATCCATAATACCTAATTCAATCATGGAATCACCAGATATTTCAAGAGCGTAACAAGCACCGCGCCCCATCATGCTGACAGGGATATCAATCATGCTATCGCTATTTTCCAGTGCTTCAATGGGGGTTCCTGCTGCAATTCTACCATGCATTGGGATGCTCACCATGTCATTTGCCGGAGCAGCAGCAGGCGCCTTGCCAAAGTTTCCTTCAACCACATTATTGGCACTTGTTGATGCTACCTGAATGGTAGACGCACTTGCGGCTCCTTGCGCTTCAGGCAGTTTGACAATTTCGAGTGCGCGCGCACGGTTTGCCATGCGCCGTATAAAGCCTCGTTCTTCAAGGGCATTAATCAGCCGGTGCACACCAGATTTGGATTTTAAGCCAAGTGCGTCTTTCATTTCATCAAAGGAGGGAGAAACGCCACTGTCCGTAAGGCGCTGGTTAATGAATTGCAAAAGCTGGTGCTGTTTGGCCGTTAACATAGTGTCCTCCACCCGAATGTTTTCGATATGTTCTCTTTTAGTTCACCTTTTGGTTGGCTGTCAAGCAGATATGCATATATGGCGGCAACTAGAGCATCACCGGCCCACGCCCCGCTTACCTTCTGGCCCAACCACCCCATAGTGTATTCTAGCGGGTGGTTGGGCCAGAGAGTAAGCGGGCCTTATGGCCCCGGTATGCTCTAATTAAAACAGATACCCTTAGAAGGGGAGGAAAGGCACCAAAGCGCCTGCTTCAACGGCTTCGGCATTTGGTTTGCGCACAATGAGGCCATCTGTCAGCGCAAGTACGCTCATATGGCCACTGTCTTGGGAGATGGCAGGGTCTACATGACGTTCGCCCTGCGCTCCAATAAGCCGAGCGCGCATAAAGTCCTGCCGAGGGCCGTTTGCAGGCAACGCCGTTGCTACTGGCAAAGGAACGCCTGTGGGCAATGGGGCGGGGCGCCCCATAAGTTTGTCAATGAGGGGTCGAAGGAAGATCAGAGCGCAAACAAAAGCAGACACCGGGTTACCCGGCAAGCCAAGCACATATTGTTTGCCAATTTTCCCAAAAATCAAGGGTTTGCCTGGCTTCATCGCAACTTTCCAGAAGTTTAGAGCCATGCCTTGGGTGGCTAATGCTTTTTGGATAAGGTCTTTGTCCCCAACCGAAGCACCCCCAATAGTTACAAGAATGTCAGCGTCTGCGCCGCGCTGAATGGCTTCAGTCAGGCTTTCTAAGCTATCGCCTGCTTGCCCAAGGTTTACAGTTTCAACCCCGGCATCGCTTAATAGGGCTTCTAGCTGCGGCAATGTGCTGTTCACGGTCTGGTGCGGCTTGAATGTTTTCTGATCTGGTGCCACCAGTTCATCACCTGTTGCCAGAAGGGCAACTTTGGGCGCGCGGTAGACCATAATATGGCTATGCCCTGCGGCAGCAATGGTGCCAATGGCTTTCGGGCTA
>JAESQS010000137.1 GCA_016765035.1 Kordiimonadaceae bacterium
ATCCCATACGCTGATATCGCGGGAGAAATAAGAAAGGGCAATGCGCCCTGCTTCTTCAGTGACTTGACGCACAAGGCGGGCATCATCTGTCAAATTCCAAGGACAGCTATCTTCGTCAAAAAATGGTTTGGCCAAACTAGACACTATAAACCTCAGTACGCACTCGGGGGCTTGCGCACCCCAACTCAATTACTTGCCCCGCCCTCGCGGTTAAACTATGGGTGCCTTTATGCCCCTGCAATCATCATGCCGTCAATGCGAATTGTTGGCGCATTGGTCCCATATTTCATTTCCAAGTCCGATGATGGCACAATAGCCCTGAACATATCCTTAAGATTACCGGCAATAGTAAACTCGCTAACAGGCTCTGCCAGTTGGCCATCCCGTATCATAAAGCCAGACGCACCCCGGCTATAATCCCCACTGACAGGGTTTACGCCCATGCCAATAAGGTCAGTGATATAAATGCCTTCTTTAATGTCTGACATCAGGTCATCTGGCGCAACACTGCCTGCTGCCATAAAAAGGTTGCTGGTGCTGATGCCCGGCGCTGAGGATGTGCCGCGTGAGGCATGGCCTGTCACGGGAAGCCCAAGTTGGCGGGCAGAGGCGCTGTTTAAAATCCAGCTTTTTAATATGCCATCTTCCACAAGGTTAAGGGCTGCCATTTCAACACCTTCGCCGTCAAAGAGTTTGCTAGACAAGCCCCGCACGATAAAGGGGTTATCTGTGATGGTGACATTAGGGGCAAAAATGCTTTCCCCCATTTTGTCTTTCAAAAAACTGGTGCCCCGTGCCACAGCGCCGCCGCTGATTGCGCCGACAAAATGGCCCAACATGCTGCTGGATACGCGCGGTTTGAATATCAGGGGGAGTTGGCCGCTTGAAACCTTGCTGGGATTTAACCTTGCAACAGTAAGCTCCCCGGCTGTTTTGCCAATGGTTGCCGGATTTTCAAGATCAGAAAAATGGCGTGTGCTGGAATAGTCATAATCCCTTTCCATGCCCGTACCTTCGCCCGCTACAACAGAGGTGGAGAGCGAGAAGCTGCTGCCTTTATACTGGCCTTCAAAGCCATGGCTTGTGGCAAGTGCTATGGCCCAACTGCTGCTGCTTGCCCCAGCGCCTTCACTATTGGTCACCCCTTTAATGGCGCGCGCTGCATCTTCCGTTTCTGCGGCCAGTTCTTTTAATTTCTCGGCAGAAACTTCTGTGGCGTCAAAAAGGTCAAGCTCTTTGAAGGGGTTTTTGGCGAGGCGGCCTGTAGGCGCAAGGCCACAAAATTCATCTTCCGGTACAGCCCTTGCCATGGCGATAGTGCGGTCTACCAAGGCTTTCAGGCTATCTGGCCTGCGATCACTTGTGGATACCATCGCCTGCTTTTTGCCAAACATCACCCGAAGGCCAATGTCTTGCCCTTCTGATTGTTCTACATCTTCCAGCTTGCCTTCTCGCCATGAAATGCCAGTGCTACGGGCATCAACAGCCACAGCATCTGCGGCATCAGCACCGTTTTTAAGGGCTGCTTTTACAAGGTTGTCCAATATTTCCTGAGTGGGGGCTGTCATCTGGCGTTCCTGACGTAAGGCATTGCGGAAGGTGGGGCTAATAAGCCACAGAAGCGACGTCTGTGCAAGGTAGGAATGGCCTTTAATACCCACCGGCATGACGAATTTTTTATAGAGGCAATAAGCCCCTAGTTTTAGGGGCATTATCACCCAGTAGGGGTAAATTTTTTCTTTATTTTGGGTCTTCCTGTGTCATGCCCCCAATCCTGCATGGGGTGATTGTTATTGTGGTCTTTTATTAGAATAGTTTTCTAAGTATGTATGAGGGATGGAAGCAATATCAAACACTGTTATCAGTAATCAAAACGGCCCCCACGAACGACTGGCGGAGACAGTGCGTAAGCATATGGATAAACCGTTTTTGCGGCCCATTGCCGAGCATACTCTGCGCGTATTTGAGGGTATTCAGCAAACACTTAGCACTGCCGAGCGCCCTCTGATTTTTGATGCTTGTTGCGGTGTGGGGGATAGTAGCCGCGCTCTTGCAAAGAAATTTCCAGACCACTGGGTTATTGGCATTGATAAATCTGCCCACAGGTTGGCCCGTGAACGGGATGAAGAAAACCCGGAAAACCTGATTTTGGCGCGAGCAGACTTGAATGATTTTTACCGGTTGGCCTTTGAGGCAGGGTGGCAGTTTAGCCGCCATTATATTCTTTACCCCAACCCTTGGCCCAAAGCGGCGCATTTGGGGCGGCGGTGGCACGGGGCACCTGTGTTTCCTACCATGCTGTACTTGGGCGGCATGTTGGAATTGCGGTCAAACTGGAAGCTCTATCTGGAAGAATTTCAACTTGCGCTGGAAATTGCAGGCCATGCCGCACAGCTTGAGGCTTTTGAACCTACGGAGTATATGACATCGTTTGAGAAAAAGTTTCATCAAAGCAAGCAGCGCCTGTGGCGGTTGCAGGCACACCTTAAATAACGAACTGGCAGCGTGGGCGGATATGACACCAATTAAGGCGGATACGCTCTAGAGCCAGTTCCAGCCTCCTCTTGCCCAAATCCGCTAGGATACACTTCGTGTGGTTGCTTTGGGGGAGAAGGCTGGTGGTATCATGTAAACATGATAGACTTTTAAGGTCAGTATCAGTTGAAAGTCAGGTGCTTTTTTAGGTAGTCCAGAGGCGGGGAAAATGAAAACCCCGCCTCTGAATACATTAGGCCTAAAAGTTTACTTTGAATGAAGCCGCTTGGCTTATGTGCTGGCACACAAGGGAAGCAGAGTGTGATCAGCAGCCAATGTGAGGTAGAAGTGCTGCTTCATTCAAAGCAATTACAGATTAGCGGTTAAAACAGATATATGTTTGATTAAGGTCAATAGGTTTAAGTTTTTTTTGATGAAATAAAACTTTTAATCGTCCGGCATTTTATTATTCACCTTTGGCAAGCTTAGTGAGCCTTTGCTTAGGGCGAATTTGGCAGTTCTTTTATATTCCCTGCCATAAGGGCGTGGATATTGGCTGTGATTTTTTCTATAGGCCAGTCCCACCACGCAATTTCAAGCAGGTGGGCAATGGCATCAGGGTCAAAGCGATATTTTAGGATGGTCGCAGGATTGCCGCCTACAATGGCGTAGGGTGGTACATCTTTGCACACCACCGACCCCGCTGCGATAATAGCGCCATGCCCAACTTTTACGCCGGGCATAATCAGGGCATTAAAGCCAAACCACACATCATTGCCGACAATCGTGTCGCCTTGGCTTGGGAGGTTTTGCAGCAAATCCATATGGTCGGCCCAGCTCCCGCCGAATATGGGGAACGGGAAGGTGGATGGCCCGTCCATACGGTGGTTTGCACCGTTCATGATGAATTTTGTGCCGGTTGCAAGGGCGCAAAACTTGCCAATCTCTAGCCTGTCACCCATTTGTTCATAATGGTGGAGGACATTATTTTTCTGAAAGTCCTCTGGCCGGTCTGGGTCATCATAATAACTATAGTCACCAGCGCTGATAGTGCTGCCTGACAGGATTGATTTAAGGAAAACCACACGATTTGTGTGTGGTAACGGAAAGCGGCTTTCGCTCGACGGTGCGCGCATAATTGGGGGCATAAAATACCTGCTGAGTAACTGGATAAACTGGATCACCCCGCATTAGGGGGCAGATTTTACGATTTATGCAGTTTTGTTCATCGGCAGGGTTCCTTTACGGGTTAGGTACCAAATATAGGCTTATGGCTACTTGTCTGCAAGGGGAAGTGCGAGGAATTTAAAAATAGTTGCCGTGGCTCTTGCCTTTGTAAGGAAACGATTTACTTCGTATGCGAACTATATAGTTAACGCTTTGATGCAAAATCGCAGGACAATAAGAGTAGATGAGCGAACCAAAAATATTCCATTTGTTGCACTTGGCGCACCGGGCGGTTTTTCGCGCGGCTGACAGAGTACTCGCTGAACGGTTTGAAATAACATCCCAGCAACATGGCGTGTTATTATTTTTGTCACAGAAAGATGGTATGCCGATGGGGCAGGTTGCCTCAGCCCTTGGCTTAAAAAATGCCGCCACCTCAGGCCTTATTGACCGAATGCAAAAAAAGAAATTGATTGAGCGAAAACCATCAACGACCGACAGGCGATCATGCACAGTATATTTGCTGGCACGGGGGAAAGATATATTGCAGGCGAGCCAATCGCTGATTGCAACAGCCAACAGGGAAATACTTGAGGGATTTAGCCCTGCGGACAAGGCCTATCTTGCGGCGCATCTAGACCTTATTGGCAAGCGGGCAGAGGCGATTTTAAAGAATTAAAGCTTAAGGCCGCACAGTGGCCTGAGGAAAATAGAATAGACATATCAAAGAGTGCTTATATTGCACTTAATAACCAAGGACACCGGACCATGACTGACTTTATTAAAACCATCATTGAAGACCGCGTGCTTAAAATTACATTCAACCGTGCTGATAAAAAGAATGCGATCACCCATGCCATGTATGCAGCAATGGCAGAGGCCATGGCTGATGCACGCACTAATGATGATGTGCGCGCCATCCTGTTCACAGGGGAAGGGGATATGTTTACGGCCGGGAATGATTTGGTAGACTTTCAGCAGGCGACTTCGCTGGAAGGCGAAGGCCCAGTGATGGTGTTTATCAAGGAACTTGTCGAAGCTCTGAAACCTATTGTTGCGGCAGTGAACGGCAGGGCGGTGGGCATTGGTCTAACCATGCTGTTGCATTGTGATTTTGTTTATATGGCTGAAGGGGCCACTATTTCAGCGCCGTTTGTGGATTTGGCCCTTGTGCCGGAAAATGCCTCTTCTTTGCTTTTGCCGCAGGTGGTTTGCCATGTACATGCCGCTGAAATTTTCATGCTTGGAAAGCGGGTTACAGCCACCGAAGCGTTTGAAATGAACTTGATTAACCAGGTGTGCAGCGTTGAGGATGTGCTGGAAGTAGCAACTAAAACGGCTGTTGCTTTGGGACAAAAAGCACCAACTGCCTTGCAAGCCACCAAACGGTTGATGCGTGGTGATCTGGCACCAATGCAAGCTTGTATTAAAGTGGAAAATGACCTTTTTGGCACGCAACTTCAGTCTCCAGAAGTGGCAGAAGCAATTGGGGCTTTCTTTGAAAAACGCGCTCCAAATTTTGGGTAATATTTTGGGTAATATAGAGGGCTGCTGATAGAGCTAGCCCTCAGCCTCATATAGTCTTTCGGTTAAACGTGCGGTTTTGTTCTGGCTGGAGGCAGAAAATATCATTGGTCCTACGTCGTGTCGCCTATTAGGTTGGCATGGTAATTTACCATAAGTAGGCCCTATGTTTTCTGCCGCTACACGCATATTTAAGGTCCCAAAAGGCCCGCTCGCCTATCTTGTTTTGATGGCGGCAGGCTCTAGTTTTTCGTTTGCCCTGTGGCAGGCGCTTTTGAACAATTTTACTGTTGAAGTGGCTGGTTTTACAGGCAGTGAAATTGGTACATTGCAAAGCCTGCGCGAAGTGCCGGGCTTTTTTGCATTCACCGTGGTTTTTGCATTACTTGTCGTGAAGCAACAAACCTTGGCCGTTGTTTCTGTGGCGGTGCTGGGGCTTGGTGTTGCCCTTACGGGCTTTTTCCCCTCAGTGTATGGTTTATATTTTACCACTGTGCTGATGTCTGTTGGGTTTCATTATTTTGAAACAATGCAGATGTCCCTTTCTTTACAGTGGTTTTCTGCCGAGGAAGCACCCAAAATTATGGGCCAGCAAATTAGCGCCCGGTCCGTGGCGGCTTTACTTGCTTTTGCCATATTGTGGGTGCTGCTGGATGTGCTGAATGTTGGCTATGTTTTGCTGTATGTCATAGGGGGCTTAACGACTGTTGCGCTTGCTTTGTATGTGGCGTGTACATTTCCTCAGTTTAAAATTGGTGTTGCGCAAGAACGCCGCATTCACCTGCGAAAACGCTATTGGCTTTTTTATGCCCTCACCTTTATGGGGGGTGCACGCCGCCAGATATTTGTTGTGTTTGCAGGGTTTTTACTGGTTACGAAATTTGACTTTACGGCAGCGGAAATTAGCGGGCTTTATCTTGTAAACCAAATTGCTACCGCCCTGCTTGCGCCCAAGCTTGGGGCATTAATTGGATATTTTGGTGAGCGCAATGCTCTTATATTCGAGTATATTGGCCTGATAGGTATTTTCCTAGGGTATGCCTATGCTTCATCCGGGGAAGTTGCTGCGCTCTTCTTTGTGTTGGACCATTTATTTTTTGCCTTCGCCATTGCCCAAAAAAGCTATTTGAAGAAAATTGCTGACCCCAGTGACCTTGCTGTTACCAGCAGTGTGAGCTTCTCGATCAATCATATCGCTGCGGTTATAATTCCTTGGTTGTTTGGGGTTTTTGTTTGGGCACAATCTCCGGCGCTAGTGTTTGTGATCGGGGCTGGTATGGCTGGTGTGTCTTTGGTGCTGGCCCTGAATGTGCCACGGCACCCCGCACCGGGTAATGAAGTGCATCTGGGCAAAGTCTCGCGTCGGATGCCTGTGGCGTGATATGCCCCTTTTGGTGTGGCACAGCCTAAGAGCGCTACAGTCTTTTTTAATCTTTCATTCCTATGCTCCTATCATCAGGTCCAACAAACAGGCCCTGCCGGTAGACCCAGCATTTTGGCAAGGAATAAATGATGACCCCCGAAGACATTGAAACGTTGCAATATTCGTTTGGCACTATGGTGCCTAAAAAAGATGCGATAGCGGAAATTTTTTACAGACGGTTGTTTGAAGTGGCACCCGGTGTGCGGCCTTTATTTAAGGGGCCGATTGATGCGCAGGGGCAAAAACTGGTTATGGCACTGAAACAAATTGTAACAGCGCTTAAAACCCCAAAAGAATTGACAGATTTTCTGTCCTAGCTCGCCAAGCGGCATGTAGGCTACGGCGCTGTAGCAGAGCATTACCCTGTTGTGGGGCAAGTTCTACTTGCAACATTTGAGGAAGTGATGGGCGATGAATTTACACCGGAATTGAAAACTTTGTGGGGTTCAGCTTACGGTGTTATTGCTGATGCGATGATCGCTGCTGCCGCAGAGGAATAGCCCTGTACCCTTTGTGGTCTGCTTTTAATTTTCCGAAATACCTCCAGCGGCCCTGTTGTTACGCCTTCCTATTCTCTACATTTTTAAATAGGGAGACGTAACTATGGGCTTTGCGTTTCTGCTGGCGTGTCAGATGGCTCTTTTGCTATAAAGCTCCTCAAGGTTTTTTAGTAGGGTGGTGCGCGTATGTCAGGGTCACGTCTTGAGCAGCAGTTGGAGTTTTGTAACCGCCATGGTTGGGGGGATGCAGATTTATTCCCGCTGCCAAGTGATGCATCCTTTCGGACATATACACGGTTGATAGAAGGGGACCGGCGCGCCATGTTGATGGATGCGCCCCCTGAGCATGAAAATTTACCGGCCTACCTTAAGTTTGCAAGCCATTTGGCGGGCTTGGGACTACGCGCCCCTGAGGTTTTTGCACAGGATATTGAAGCAGGCTTTGCCCTTATCGAAGATTTTGGTAATGACACTTTCACGCAGCTTTTAAAGGCTGATGCTGGTGCAGAGAAAGACTTGTATTTGAAAGCGACAGATGTGTTACTTGCGCTGCATAGTGCCGCAGGAGCAACTGATGTTGACGCCCAGCCTTATGGTGAAAAGCAGCTTTTGGCAGAAGCACGCCTTTTTACAGACTGGTTTGTGCCTGCTGTAAGGGGGGCAGAGGCAACAGACGCTGAAACGGCAACATTTGAAGCCGCATGGCAGGCTGCATTAGAGCATGTTGCCCATGATACATCAGCCTTTGTTCTGCGGGATTACCATGTTGATAATCTGATGGTTATAAAGGATGGTAAAGGGCTGGCATCTTGTGGCTTGTTGGATTTTCAAGATGCCC
>JAESQS010000138.1 GCA_016765035.1 Kordiimonadaceae bacterium
TTAACGCTTACCTCTTTGGAAATTATCCTTGGCATTGATAATGTGGTTTTTGTGGCGTTGCTGGTGGGGCACCTGCCCGATAAAGAACGCGAAAAAGCACGGGTCATTGGTCTTGCTCTGGCGCTTGTTATGCGCATCGTGTTGCTGCTTGGTGTGGCTTGGATCATCTCGCTAGATGGGCACGACCTATTCGCTATTGCGGGGCATGGCTTTAGCGGCAAGGAATTGCTGCTGTTACTGGGTGGGGGTTTTTTACTGTATAAAGGCACTAACAGTATCCATGATGAAGTTACCGGTGATTATATGGATGACTGCAAACAATACTCAGGCGGTATGATGGCCGTGATTGCACAAGTAGTGTTCATTGACATTATCTTCTCTTTCGACTCGGTTATGACAGCCGTTGGTTTGACGCAGGATGTGTATGTTATTATTGCGGCAATGATAGTTGCCATGGCTGTCATGTTGTTTTCCTCAAGCTATATAGCCACTTTCATCGAACGTTTCCCTACGCTGAAAATACTGGCACTTTCTTTCATTATGCTCATAGGTATTTTCCTTGTGGCTGAAGGGTTTGGCGTGCATGTGCCGAAAGGGTATATTTATTTTGCGATGGCTTTTTCGTTGGGTGTCGAGGTTTTAAATCTGATGTCCCGCCGGAGAAAGCAGTTAAAAGCCGCAAAGCAGCAAGCCAAATAAACCACGGCTTTCTGTGAAATTTAGGGCAGAATCGTACAATTAGGGCAGGGAACAGGTGAGTGTTCCCTGCCTTTTTATTCTTTGGCGGCGTTTTTGCGAAATTAGATTTTCCTGAAAGTATAGCTGGGAACCTATCTGTGCTTGGGCTTGCTCTTTTCCTCTTATAAATCCCTCAAATATAGGCGGACCTTCAAGGGTTTTGGAGCAGAGAGTAAGCGCGGCGTGTGACGGTGATGCATAGTAAGCCGGATACGCTCTAATGTGGCAGTCTGCACGCCAATAAGGACAGTATAGTGTTTCAGCTTTTGTTAAACCTCCCCCGGTATACTTGCAGGTCTGGATTTCAGTTATGCTAAGGGGTCATTGTGCAAAGCACAGACTTACAATCGCTTTCCATAATACTTGCCATGTCTAATCTCCAAGTGGCAGAAGGGCTGAAGTCTGCGCTGGTGCAGTCTCAGGTGGCGCGGGTCTTTGCTGCAACTGATAACCAGCAGGCGGTTACCCAACTTGGCCGGCAATTTTATAATATGATTTTGATTGAAGAAGGCTTCCCCAACTTGGGTGGGGCTGACTTCTGCCGTTTTTTGCGGATGACTGATGGACCACTCGCTGTCGCACCTATCATTTACGGTATTATACGTGCAGAAAAAGCACGTATATTCGCGGCCAGAGATGCCGGGGCCTCTAAAATTGTCTTGATGCCACTTTCCCCCACCATTTTGCTTGCGACAGTACAGGCAACGATTAAGGAAAGGCGGCCTTTTGTGCAAACCTTTGGATATAGGGGGCCCGACAGGCGAACTACGGGCAACCACCCCTTCTTTGGGCCGGAAAAGCGTGTTGAACAGCAAGGCTGGGTATCCCTTGAGGCGCAGAACCGGCACCTCGGTTTGTAAAGCCTGCGGGCTCATATTAGTTTCTTCAAATAAACAGGCGCTTTATAAAGGCTGGATTCCGGGCTCGACAGTGGCCTCTGGCACTGATAAAAGTGCCGCCATGACAAAGCTGCATTCGAACAATTGGCAATTTACTGCCAGCATTATACGAATTACTGGCCCGGCGCTGCAGTAGCGACCGGGGTTTTTAGTTTGTCAATTTTATCCAGAATATAGCCGCTGCAAATTTGTGTTGCAGCCGATGAAGAACGAGACTTAAAAAATGTCTGCTGACGAAAATAAGCGCGATTACCGCGACACTGTCTTTCTACCAAAAACCGATTTCCCTATGCGGGCAGGCTTGCCAAAGCGGGAACCTGAGTTCCTAGCGAAATGGGCAAAAGAGGATATTTACCAAACTCTACGTACTGAGAGCGTAGGCAAGGAAAAATTTGTCCTGCATGATGGCCCTCCTTATGCAAATGGCAATATCCATATTGGCCATGCCATGAATAAAATCCTGAAAGACGTGATTGTTAAATCACAGCAAATGCAGGGTAAAGATGCGCCTTATGTGCCGGGGTGGGACTGTCACGGTTTGCCGATTGAATGGAAAATAGAAGAAAAATACCGCAAAAAGAAGAAAAATAAAGACGATGTAGACCCCGTGGAATTCCGCAAGGAATGCCGTGAGTTTGCGGCTCAGTGGATCGGCGTGCAGAAAGATGAATTCCGTCGTCTTGGTATTTTTGGTGATTGGGATAACCCTTATCTGACTATGGACTTTGCTGCCGAAGCAACAATTGTTGAAGAGTTGTTGAAATTTTCGACAGACGGCTCCCTCTATCGTGGGTCTAAGCCTGTGATGTGGTCTCCGGTTGAAAAAACGGCGCTTGCCGAAGCCGAAGTAGAATATCATGACCACACCAGTGTGCAGATAGATGTGGCCTTTGAGGTAGTAAGCACCACGGCGGATGTTTTGGACAAAGCGCGGGTTGTTATCTGGACCACAACACCGTGGACCATACCGGCAAACAGAGCTGTTTGTTATGGCCCTGACGTAGATTATATGGTGTTGGAAGTCACTGACGTTAGCGAGAGTGCATTGGCATTGGTTGGCGAGCGTTTTGCTGTTGCCGAAGCTTTGGTCAGTTCCTTCACTGAACGGGCTGGGGTGGAAACTTATAAAACTGTGGCTACCTTCAAGGGCTCTGTTCTGGAAGGTACTATTTTGGCGCACCCATGGCGCGGCCATGCTGATGCAGATGCTTTTTATGATTTTGATGTGCCTATGCTGCCGGGCGGCCATGTCACGACCGAAACTGGTACGGGCTTTGTGCATACAGCCCCCGGGCACGGTGATGACGATTATCAAGTGGCCCATGTTGAGTTTGGCATAAAGGTGCCAGCAACAGTGAATGAAGGCGGTTGTTATTATGACACTGTTGGGCTTGTCGCTGGCCAGCATGTTTACAAGGTTGCTGACACGGTTACTGATTTATTGTCAGGCGTAAACGCGCTGAAAGGCAAAGGCAAACTAACGCACAGCTATCCGCACAGTTGGCGGTCAAAAGCACCGCTTATTTTCCGTAACACCCCGCAGTGGTTTATCTCAATGGAGAAAACCGGCTTGCGGGAGAAGGCCATGAAAGCCATTGAGGAAACCAACTGGTACCCGGCTGTTTCTAAAAACCGCATTAGCGCCATGGTTGGGGATCGTCCTGATTGGATTATCTCGCGTCAGCGTGCGTGGGGTGTGCCAATTACCGTATTTGTGAATAAAGAAACTGATGAAGTGCTACAGGATGCTGCTGTGAACCAGCGTATTATTGCGGCTGTCCAAGCGGGCGGCGCAGACGCATGGGTGGCTGTGCCTGCACAGGAATTGCTGGGTAGTGCGTATAACGTAGAGGATTACGAACAAATCCATGACATTCTGGATGTATGGTTTGACAGTGGCTGTACACACGCTTTTGTATGTGAAAAGCGCGATGATTTGCAGTCCCCTGCGGACCTTTATCTTGAAGGGTCTGATCAGCATCGAGGTTGGTTCCAGTCTAGCTTGCTTGAAAGCTGCGGCACGCGGGGGCGGGCACCTTATAAGGCCGTTCTAACACATGGTTTCACGATGGATGGTGCGGGCAAAAAAATGTCCAAATCACTTGGCAATACTGTAGCGCCGCAAACAATCATCCAGCAGTATGGCGCTGATATTTTGCGCCTGTGGACTGTGGCTGTGGACTATATGGAAGATGTGCGCATCGGCGATGAAATCATCAAAGGTCAAGCCGATGCTTACCGCAAAATTAGAAATACACTGCGGTATCTGTTGGGCAACCTAGAGGGCTTCTCTCCAGAAGAACGATTGCCAGAGGCCGAGATGCCTGAGTTGGAACAATGGATATTGCACAGGCTTTCTGAGCTTGATGAAATGATGAGAAGCAAATCAAATACCTATGATTTTAATCCTGTATTTCGGGATCTGTATCAGTTCTGCATCATGGATTTATCTGTGTTTTATTTTGATATTCGTAAAGACGCGCTTTATTGCGACGACCCTTCTGATCCGCGCCGCCGGGCTGCGCGCACTGTTTTGGATGCGGTGTTTAACCGTTTGGTCTTATGGTTCGCGCCAATTCTTGCCTTCACTGCTGAGGAAGTTTGGCTTTCTCGCAACGGACAGGATGCTGAAAGTGTGCACCGCCAAGTGTGGCCAGAAACACCAGATACATGGCGTAATGAGGCGCTGGCAGAAAAATGGGCAAAAATTCGTGACGTGCGCGGCACGGTTAATGCAGCCATTGAACTGTTGCGGCGTGACAAAACTATTGGTTCCAGTTTGCAGGCGAATGCTGCTGTCACAGTTGCTGATCAAGCCGTATTAGACGCCTTTAAAGGACAGGATGCTGCAGAAATTTTCATAACATCGGGCGCAAGCCTGACGTTGGGCAGTGCTCAGAAAGCGGTAATTACAGTTGCTGCTGGTGATAAATGCGAACGCTGCTGGGTGGTTTCCCCTGAAGTGGTAACCCATGGGGATTTGTGTAATCGCTGTGAAAGCGCTGTTGCAAACCATGATGCAGCCTAGTCCATGACATATGGGCCCTATTTCCGTTTGGGTTTACTGATCAGCAGCTTTTTACTGGTTGCTGATCAGGTGACTAAATGGTGGATAGTTTACAGGCTTGACCTGCCAGCGCTGAGTACTATTGACCTGTTGCCATTCCTGAGTTTTACTATGGTGTGGAATAAGGGCATTTCTATGGGCCTGCCAGTGGGCGAGGCGCTTGGCAAATGGGGCATTGTGGCACTAACAGCGGGTATCAGCTTGTGGCTTTTAAACTGGATACGAACGGCAGAGCGCAAGCTGGAAGCTGTGGCGCTTTCAATTGTGCTGGGCGGAGCCGTTGGTAACATCATTGACCGCTTTATTCACGGCGCTGTGGTAGACTTTATTCACCTACATGCAGGGGGCTATGACTTTTATGTTTTCAACCTTGCGGACAGTGCGGTAACAGTGGGTGTGATACTCTTGTTGATTGATGGCTTGCGGGATGACGCGAAAGGCCCTAAAAAAGCCCCAAAGGGTGTAGAGGTTGACGGGCAACCAAATGGTGCCCCTAAAGGAGAAGAGTGAATGACGCTCAAGTCTGTATCAATTTTGCTTGTGGCAAGTGTTTGTCTTGTAGCCTGCGGTGGAAATGGAAAGCTTGTCCCGGATGAGTTTGAAGCTGTGAACCGCGCGCCGCTTGTAGTGCCATCTGAGGCAGAACTTACCCCGCCGCGCCCCGGTGAGCCACGGGCGCAGGAAATTAATCCTGGCAGGCAGGCTTTTGAAGCCTTGTTCCCGGGCAAAGAATTGAAAGAGCAAGAGCCCTTGAGCAAAAGCGAAATAGAGCTTGTGCGCCGTATGGCAAGTGCAGGCCCTGATATTCGCTCGGTTAGCAACGACGTGAATAATGACCTTGTGGTGAAAAAATCCTTGATGCTGACGGAGCTTCTTGAAGCGGGTGATCGTCAGTTTCGCCCCGATAATGTCTCAATCACACGGGTTTCTAGCAGTAGTAACTAGAGGCCCTCTCAAAAATAAACAGTGATCAAGTCGCTTGGCCCATGGGTTTAAAGCGGCTTTTTTATTTCTTGGTTCAGAGCCTTTATTCTCGCTACCAAGCTTGCTAGGGTTAGGCTCAGTTCACTCTAGGGGAAACAAATGACCACACAGGCTAGGCAGAGTTTACCCAAACAGGCGGGCATCATTCGGATGCTGTCAGACAGAACCATCAACCGAATCGCTGCGGGTGAAGTTGTCGAACGCCCGGCAAGCGCCGTAAAAGAGCTCGTCGAAAACTCTATAGATGCAGGTGCGAGCCAAATTGATGTGGTGATGCGCGAAGGCGGACGGGCACTTATTCAGGTTACCGATGACGGCTGTGGCATGGATGCTGATGAGCTTACGTTGGCCGTTGAACGCCATGCGACATCAAAATTGAGTGACGAAGATCTTGTTAATATCGCTTCTTTGGGGTTTAGGGGCGAAGCGCTGGCGTCTATTGGCTCAGTGGCACGTTTGTCAGTTGTATCCCGTGCGAAGGGCGCAGAGGATGCATGGGAAGTGCGCGTAGAAGGCGGCACCAAATATGATGTAGAACCAGCGGCTCATACCGCAGGCACTCGCATTGAAGTGCGCGATTTATTTTACGCCACACCTGCCCGGCTGAAATTTATGAAAACAGCCCGCACGGAATATGGTCAGGCGGGGGACGTGATGAAGCGCCTTGCCATGGCGCATCCTGATATCGCCTTCACGCTTTCAGATGGCGACCGCACCACTTTTCGGGCCTCGCCGGTTGGAAACCTAGCAGGCGATGCGCGGCTTGAACGGCTTGGGGCTATTTTGGGGCGCGAGTTTCGCGACAATGCCATTGAAATTGATGCCGAACGGGAAGGGCTTAAGCTTACTGGCTTTGCTGGCTTGCCGACCTATAGCCGTGGCAACGCACAGCAGCAATATTTGTTTGTGAATGGCCGCCCGGTGAAGGACCGCTTGTTGGTTGGGGCTGTTAGGGGGGCGTATCAGGATTACCTCGCACGAGACCGTCACCCAGTGCTGGCGCTATTTCTTGAAGTGCCTGCTGATTTTGTAGATGTGAATGTGCATCCTGCCAAAGCCGAAGTGCGCTTTAAAGAGGCAGGACTTGTGCGCGGCCTTATTGTTTCGGCGCTGCGGCATGGGCTAAGCATGGCGGGCCACCGGGCTTCAACAACAGTTGCAGGGGCGGCCCTTGGTGCCATGCGGCCTGAAGGGGCCGGTGCAGCCCTGCCGTGGGGCCGCACTCATGAGCGCCCAACATTGCCTGCGGGCTTTGCAGAGACTGTTAACCAGATTTATGGACCAGCAGGGCAGCGCCCCCAAGGCTTTGGGGAACATGCGCAAATGGGTTTTGACCCCGGTGGCGATATTAGTGCCCCAAGTGCACGCGCAGAGGAAGTGCCGCAGGGGCCGTATGGCCAGCAGTCCCCATATGGCGCTCCTCCCGTGAAAGAGGAGCATTTCCCCCTTGGCACTGCGCGCGGACAGTTACATGCCACGTATATCATCAGCCAAACCAGTGACGGCATTATCATTGTCGACCAGCACGCAGCCCATGAACGCCTTGTTTATGAACGCATGAAAAAGCAGATAGCAGAAACCGGCGTGGCCCGGCAGGCGCTGTTGCTGCCAGAAGTGGTGGAGCTGGAAGATGCACCGTGTGAACGCCTCTTGAAACGCATAGAAGAGCTGGGCGAGCTTGGTTTGATAATTGAGCCTTTTGGTGACGGGGCAGTGGTGGTACGGGAAGTACCTGCCATGCTTGGTAAGCTGGATGTGAAAGGCCTTGTACGAGATTTGGCGGATGAATTGACAGAGCTGGATGAAGCGCTTTCCCTTAAAGAACGCCTTGAGCATGTCTCTGGTACGATGGCTTGCCACGGTAGTGTGCGCGCGGGTCGGCGTTTGACAGCAGACGAAATGAACGCGCTGTTACGGGAAATGGAAGCTACGCCCCATTCTGGCCAATGTAACCATGGTCGCCCTACCTATGTAGAGCTTAAACTTGCGGATATTGAAAAACTGTTTGGCCGCCGGTGATGCATATTTGCGCGTATCCGATTTTAGAGCATTTCCACCCACTCCCCGCTTACTCTCTGGCCCAACCACCCCACAGTATATCTTAGAGTGTGGTTGGATATGCTTTAGGGAGTTGAGCGTAAATTTATGATGCACCATAACTGTTGCGTAGGTGGGCATATAAATCTTTACTTTTTTTCATGTGGGGCTCTTCGCCATCCAGAATTTTCAAGACAAGCTTGCTTTTGAATTTTTCGCAGTCAAAGTCATCAGGAACATTTTCAGGGCTAGCGGCATTCAGGATAAAATCTGTTAGTCGGTGGGCAGCATGGATGCGCCCTAGCAGATAATCATTCTCTCGGGCTTTACGGCTGAAAAATGCCCCAAACTTGAATAGTCTTCGACCTTTTAGTTCTGTCTCCCGAGGTGTCATCTGCCCGGCATCTAGAGGGCTAATCCTGTCAACACGGACTTCGTCCATTTCTAAAAGGTCTGTCTGGCCTGTCATTGGTAATGTTAAAATGTCGTAAAATGCATAGCCTATATATGCTCTAAATAGCGTGAGCTTTAGCTCTTCGTGGTTCAGACCAGAAAGTGTAAGGGCAAAATAATCATCTGTTATAAAATCATAGTCTTCCAGCTGCATTTTTTCGCCAATAGTCTCTAGTAAAGAGCCAATTATTTCGTTTGGCAGTACGCTTTTGTCAGGCCATGTTTGATGAATGGCTTCTGTATATAGATCTGGTTTCCAGCAGGTGCGGTAAATCTCAAGGTTATTATAGATTTGCTGTTTGGTTAGCTTATAGAATATGTCGGGCACAGTGTTGCCGGGGCGCTGCATAAAGTTGTTCAATTTTTTCACAGAGAAACGCAGCCTTTTAACTCTGAAATCTACATCAAAAGTCCGTAGAAATTTAATGTAGGTCTGCTGTTCTTTCGGAGTTTGACTACTGACTGCACTCAGGATGTTTTTGTCTGTTGCCCACTGGTTTATCATGCTTAATGTCTGGCCGAATTTCAGGCGGTGCCCATCCTGCAAGGCTATATCTAAGAGTAGCTGTGCGAGTTTATCCAAGATTTTCTGGGTTTTGTCTTGCAAGTAGATGCCGTAAGTGAAGCCCGCCTTTTCCTGAGCCATTCTGTGCGCTCGTTCCCGCCAACTGGCCAGCATGGCGGTTTCAATGGTTTGAGAGTCATCCAGCGTGAGGATGGAATCGATCATGCGCTGCACATCTATTGCAGCAGTTTCAAAAATACTCTCCATCCGCCGGGCATGTTTGTTCGCTTCAGCAATGGCGCGCAAGTCGTCATGGATGGGCTCATTTCGCGGTATCTCAGCCAAAGCAGATAGGATGTTGCGGAAAAATCCCGGAATTTCCTTTGGCGCATTTTTAAACATGTCTGTGGGGTCATCGGGGCATGGGTCGACATAGATTACGCGCCGGTCAATTTCCCGGTGAGCCGAGCGGCTGTAAATGGCTTCCAGCGCTTTACCAAAAGGTTTGTTGTTGGTGACGCCGCCATCAATGAAAGACATGGTCTCAAGCTTGTCAGCCGCGGCTAACTGGTACGGAAAATTCTTTTGAAAGAAAGCCTTTTTTGCCGGCCATGCCAGCCCAATTTTTTTAAGGTATGTTTCCAAATCTCGAAACCGGATAGGCGGGAAGGCACCGGGGAAAGAGGATGTCGCCCGTGCTGCAAAGGAAAGGCCGGGGATGTTATCGTCATCAAAATCACTCTGTAAGCCTTGGCCTTCTGCGTCATTATAAGAGAAGTTGAGCGAAACTTTATGCTGTCGTTCCAGAATTTTTTCTGGGTCATGCAGGCGTAGCCATCGTGGTTGGCCGTAAAAATTGGTTAAGCTGACAAACAGGTCCAGTCTGTGGCTGGGAGGCATCAGGCTTTTGCCCGGTTCAGGCTTGCCCATACCGTGGCAGGCATTCACCATCCAACTCAACATGCGCTCGCCCGAGAAGGGTGGCTGAAACCATTTGGATCGTAAAAAACGTGTTAGTTTGCGCTTGCTTTCTGCGTCGATATTTTCGCCGCTATAGATGCGTTTTCGGAAAAACCAGATGAAAGGATACAGATAAAATTTGCTGAAACGGTCAGCAATTGTGTCTTTCTCCATCAATTCTTCTACATCGCCCAAATTCATCCACATGTCGCGCAGCGCCCCAAAGTCAAGGTCGTGCGCCAGTGCCCGAGCGAGGTAAATACCGTTTAGGCCGCCAGCGGATGTGCCTGAAATAACATCAACAACAACTCGAATATCAATATTTTGTTCCAGTTCTTGCAGAAGGTCAAAATAGAGAGATTCAGTATCCGTGTCATAGGGACGGCGGGGGGCGGCTTTTTCAAATGTTTCGCGGTTTCCTTCTCGACTTTGAAAAGCACGGGACGCACGTACAAGCTTTAGTATTTCGTGGGTGATGCCGTTCATATAAACCGCGAGGGATGCCCCACCATAACAAACCAGCGCTAGCCTAACTTCAAGTTCGCGCATTCTGGTTGATCCTGCTTGTTAATGTTAAACGGTTCTTAAGCACTTAGGAGTGTTGCAGTTTTTTACCGGGTAACCAACTGCATTCTGGAACCTTTCCCTTAAATATATATGAAATCTTTCTCACATAATATCCGAGAAAAGAGGAATGATTTTTCACCATGCCTGCTTATGGAGGATAAAATGTTGCTTTGAGGATGCTGTAAAGTGGATACGCGCTAGAATATCATACGGGCATGTATGTTTATTATAAGGGTGAGGGTACAAAGCTGGCTTTGTACCCTCGGTGGGCGGGAAACCCGGAATGTTAGTCAAGTCTGGTGCTGCTTGAAGCTGCACCTAATGTAGGGCTATGCCAATTAACAGCGCCTACAAGAATGATACGAACCATGGAGTACATATCCTTCGTACAATTAAACACATCTGTTTTAGCTAGGCCCATAACCGCCAACGCTTTTGCGAAGGCCCCATCATAGATGCGGCATATAGGGTGATATTTAAAGAAGTAGGCGCAACGGGGGCGGTAAGAATGATAAATTAAGTATTTGATTTATATGATAAAAATACGATTCTTTGCCGTCCCTGTGTCCGTTCGTCAACTTGCACAATTACCGAGGGAAGTACCAAGGGGTCATCTGTTGCCAACTCGCAAATGATAGTGCCATCTGCGGCGAGCCACTCCTTGTCCACTATGTTTTGCAGCGTCGGCTCCACAAGGCCTTCTCTGTAGGGTGGGTCCATAAAAATAAACGCATAAGGCGATGTGGCAAGAGGCAAGGCAGGGGCGCTTATGCGCAAAATGTTTGTGGCAGCATTTGCACTGAGCGTATCAATATTTTCCCTGAGAACAGCAAGGGAAGTGGGGGATTTTTCCACAAAAGTCACATGGCTTGCGCCGCGAGACAGGGCTTCTAGCCCCAACGCGCCGGTGCCAGCAAATATATCGGCCACGCGGGCGTCTTGCATATCCGCATATCGGTGGTGATTTACCATGGAAAACACGCGCTCGCGCATACGGTCGGTTGTGGGGCGTACTGATAGCCCCTCAGGAACTGCTAATCGCCGGCCTTTATGAATGCCAGCGATTATGCGGCTCATCTACTGCGCCCTTTTGGACCGCGCCCTTTTGGGTCGGACCGGTTTGAACCGGACGCTTTGCCTGATGCCGGACCACTGCGGGGCTTGCCAGTTTGCTTAGTGTCGGCCCGCTTCATTTGTGGCTTATTAGCATTAGCCTCAGCCCTGCCTTCTGGTTTCCCCTCAGGCTTACCCTCTGGATTACCTTTAGCGCGCCCTTGAGGTCTTCTGTCGGTTTTACTGCTGCTTGCACCGCGGCGCTCATCGCCTTTTTTGCCGCTGCGGCTTTGTGATTTCCGGTCTTGCCATTCGCTGGTATCATTGCCTGTTTTATTTTCAGCCCAATTGCGCGAGCGTTCGTTCCGCTTACCGCCAGTTTGGCCGCGTTTATCGTCGCGGGGGTCCTTTTTGCTACGATCGCCAGGCCTGCTGGTGGCAGGTGCGCCTTCATCGCCTTTTTGGAAGACTTCAAACTTGCGTTTACGCGAGGCACCCAATTTTACTTTGGTTGGTTTTTTTGCCTTGGCCCATTTGCTGGGGTCGCGCTGTACTTCTGGCGTGCCCACACCTTGCGGCGCGTCTTTAAAGTAGCCAGCCAGCACTTCATATAGTTGTTTTTCACCAACAGAAACGACATTGCCTGCATCAAGCGTGCCTAGGGAGAAAGGCCCGTAATGGGTACGGATAAGCCGGTTTACTGATAATTCCATATGCTCCATTACGCGGCGAACCTCACGGTTTTTGCCTTCGCGAATAGCAACTGAAATCCAAGCGTTAGCCCCTGTTTGGCGCTCTAGGCTTGCTTCAATGGAGCCATAATGTACGCCATCGATAGTGACGCCGTCTTTTAGTTTTTCCAACGATTTTTCGTTTACGCGGCCATGCACGCGCACGCGGTATTTGCGCACAATACTGTTGACGGGCAGTTCAAGCCAGCGGGCAAGCTCTCCGTCATTTGTCAGCAGCAGCAGCCCTTCCGTATTCATATCAAGGCGACCAACTGAAATAACCCGCCCCATATGGTCTGGTACATTATCGAAAACAGTTGGTCTTCCCTCCGGGTCCCGGTGGGTTGTCAGGGTGCCGCGTTTTTTGTGAAGACGCCAAAGCTTGGTTTGGGTAACTTCGGTGATGGGCTCTCCGTCTACAGTGATGCCTTGCAGGCTTGTCACAAGCGTTGCCGGGGTATCAAGCAGTTTACCGTGAATGCGAATACGTCCGCCTTCAATCATGCGCTCAACTTCACGGCGGGAGGCGATGCCTGCACGGGCGAGAACCTTGGCGATACGCTCGCCTTTGGTCTCGGTATTCTCTGGGGTATTTTCTATTTCAGTCATGGCGCGCACCATAGGCCCGAAGGCGGTGTCGCGCAACTATTACACTCGCTGTTTTTCTTGACGCTTCTAAGTGACTGGTTTATCCCAGAATTCATGATTGAAAAGTTCCCCCATATGCATCAGGCGCTGGATGAAGCACGGTTGGCCGCTGAGAAAGGCGAAGTGCCTATTGGCGCTGTTATCACGGGGCCTGATGGGCAGGTGCTGGCAGCGGCCGGGAACAGAGTAGTTGGCCCAAAGGACCCAACAGGCCATGCGGAACTGATCGCTATCAGGCAAGCGGCCAAAAAATTAGGGTCGGAGAGGCTGGTTGATTGCAACCTTTATGTAACGCTTGAGCCATGTGCTATGTGCGCGCAAGCCATTGCTTTTGCCCGTATTGCACGGGTGTATTATGGGGCAGATGACCCAAAGGGTGGCGGCATTACAGTAGGCGCTCGCATATATAGCCAACCAACCACACACCACAAGCCAGAAGTTTATGGCGGCATTCTGGAAAATGAAGCGGCGCAAATGCTTAGAGACTTTTTTAAATCACGCCGTTAAAGTCTCTCTATGAACGAAGATATAACAGCACAGATACTCACTTATGCTACCGAAGCATGGGCATGGTTTCAAACACAGTTTCTCGAGCCTGAACGGTTGGTCGAACTGGTGGTCATCGGGATTGCAATATTTCTTGCCAAGCTGACCAGCAATTTCATTCATCGTGGCATTATGAAAGCCTTTGGCGCCCATGCCGCTGTACAGAAAGCTGACCGTCGCTTTTTGCATCCGATATTGTCAGCGGCAATTGCCATCATGCTTATTTGGACAGGCATATTCCTTCTTCAGCCGTTTATGGCTACCTACTTGTTATCGGTTGCCTCAAGCCTATTAACGGCGTGGTTGTTCATTCGCCTTGCTGTTGGCTTATTGCCAAACCGTGAGTTTGCGCGCTTCATTGCCAGCGCAGCATGGGGGTTGGCTGCGTTGAATATTATGGGGCTATTGGACCCCATTATAACAGTGCTTGATTCAGCCAAACTGCCCCTCGGTGAAATTGAACTTAGTTTACTGTCGCTAATCACAGGCATTCTATCGTTTGGATTTTTGATATGGGGCGCGTTTGCCCTGTCAGGCCTTCTGGAACGCCAGTTAAAAGGTATGGATGCTATACCGCCAACAGTGCGGGCACTGCTGACCAAAGTGGCAAAAATTGTTCTTGTTTCTCTTGCGTTTCTGATCTCTCTGAATGCCACCGGCATTGACCTTACGGCCCTAGCTGTCTTTGGGGGCGCGCTGGGTGTTGGTATTGGTTTTGGTTTGCAGAAAGTGGTCGGGAATTTTATTTCCGGCATCATTTTGTTGATCGACAGGTCGATCAAACCCGGTGATGTGATTGAAACCAGTGGCACATACGGCACGATTAACCGACTGGGTGCGCGGTATACCAGTGTGATTACCCGTGACGGTACTGAGTATCTTATTCCGAATGAAGATATGATCACGCAGCCCGTGGTTAACTGGTCTCATAGCCACAGCATGGTGCGGCGGCGCATTCCCGTGCAGGTGGCGTATGAAAGTGATATTCATAAAGCGATGGACCTTATGGTTGCTGCGGCCGCTGAAGAAAAACGCGTGCTGGCAGACCCTGCACCCCGCACCTTGATGCGGGCTTTTGGGGAAAATGGTGTGGATTTGGAACTGCGCATGTGGATTAATGACCCGCAGCACGGGGTTTCTAACATTGCAAGTAATGTGATGCTTAGGATTTGGGATAAATTCCATAAAGAGGGCATTGAATTCCCGTATCCACAGCGTGTGGTGCATGTGAAAAATTCTACTGGGAACGTAAATCCTATTCTGTAGCTAACAAGTGATTTTGACAAATAATAAAGGGGTGTGGTGCCCGATCGATCAGGGAGATAATTTTAACAAAAATAATAAAGGGGTGTGGTGCCCGATCGATCAGGGAGATAATTTTAACAAAGAGGGGAATTTATTATGTCTTTAGTAAGATTTATTGCACTGACGCTAGCAGCCTTCATTGCATATGCTGTTTTGTATATCATTGGCGTGGAAATATTTGCAGACCAATATAGTTCCATAACGGAGCATATGGTGCCGGAAGACCAAATCGCGATGGCATCATTATCATACCATTTGGTGCAAACGATCATTTTTGTCTGGTTGTTTGATAAGGCAGTTGGCTCAAGTAACCTGAAAGATGGCGCTGTTTTTGGCGCTATGATTGGCCTGTACTTAATGGCTTCGGATTCAATATGGTTTATAAGCATCAAAGGTTTCCCACAAGATGCACAGATGGTTCAGGCCCTTATGAATGTTGTAATTGGTGCTTTGGTGGGTGTGTTGCTGGCTAAATTATACGGGGTTAGGCGCGGCGAAGATAGCGCTGACGAAGCCTAACTATTTGATATTTTTTCAGCGGTGGCCAAGGTGTTGGCCGTCGCTTTTTTATGGTGTGTAACGACTGGTACTCCGCCCCCTGTGCAGGGCCGTTACTTCTTGAATGACGCGCCGTTTTCAGGAGAAAAGGGCCCGTGAAAAACCACAAGCGGTTTTACTGGGAGACACCTGTTGAAAAGGGGCTTGTTTAGGGAAATACTTGAATGTTGAGGCCCGCCAGAAGCACCTGTTGCTGGTCACTGCTTATTTTCATGGCGCGAAAGTTGGATAGGGTGCTGAGCTGTAGGCCACCTACATTGGCAGCGCGCAAATCGGTGCCTTCAAAATTGGCTTTGTCGGTTTCTGCCCCGGATATGTTTGTGCCTGTCATATCAGTATTTTTAAAGTCACAGCCTCTCAGTTGGCTTTCACGCAAGCTACAGTCGGTGATTTTGCATCCTTCAAACGACAACCCTTGAAAATCGGCATAGTCAAAATTGGATTTATGAAGGGTAATATCTGTATTTGAGAGGCGCGAGCTTCCACCCACGCTGTTGCTAAAGGTCGCATTTTCAAAGTTGGTGCCTTGGGCGGTGCAGTCTTCAAATAACGCGCCAAACAAGATTGTTGAGCGAAAACTGGATGTAGACAGGTTGCAGCGTTTGAAACGTGCGCCCTGCATATGCGCATAGGTGAAATTAGCACCTGTGCCACTATCGCCATCAAAAAATACGCAGTCTAAAAATTCGGCTGATTGCAAGTTGCCGCGTGTGAAGCTGCAGTTTTTAAAGGTGCAATTTTCAAAGCATGCGCCTTCGAAATTTGTTTCTGCAAAGTTGGCTTGTGTAAAGCGGCAGTTTCTGAAAAGAGCATTTTCCAGACACAAGCCATCCCAATAGACACGGCCAAAACTTACGTCAGTGATGGGTGTTTCGTTTTCAGCGCACTCTATAACCGTAGTGTCGTCCATTGAGGCCTATTCTTTCGCTTGTGTTTGTTGGTTCGTTGCAAGGGCCTTTTTATTGGGCGTCCATGAAAATACGATATTGTTCTACTAATCGTTTTACTGTTGGGCCGGGTTTGCCATTTCCAATGGGGGCATCATCAAATGCGATAATGGGTTGTGCACAACAGCTACTGCTTGTCAGGAACATCTCAGTAGCGCCTTTTGCCTCTTTGACCGTAAAGGCGCGTTCTTCAATGGGCATTTGCATGTCTCTGGCTAGGCGTATAATGGCAGAGCGGGTAATGCCCGGCAGGATATTGTCATCTGTCGAGCGGGTTACAAGCGTGCCCTCCGGGGTCACAATCCACACATTGGTGCTGCTGCCTTCTGTGACTAAGCCATCGCTGTCCACAAGGATTGCTTCAAAGCTGCCCTTTTCGCGAGCGGCTTGTTTAGCCAGTATGTTTGGCAGCAAAGAAATGGATTTTATATCACAGCGGCTCCAACGCGTGTCAGGCTGGCTAGATGCTTTTACGCCGCTTTTTACACGCGCATTAATGGCTGCAAAATCCAGCCTGCGGCATGTGATGATAAGGCTAGGCTTGATATTTTCAGGGAAAGCATGGTCGCGTTTAGCCGCCCCGCGCGACACTTGCATGTAAATCATGGCGCTGTTGGTGCGGTTTCGGCGTACCACTTCTTTGATAACCTGTGTTAAAGCCGCGTCTCCCATTGGGGCGGAGATGCGCAGTTCACTAAGAGAGCGCCGCAAACGTGCCAAGTGCGGCACAAGGTCAATGATTTTGCCGTCATACACAGTGATGCCTTCATAAGCACCATCAGAAAATTGGTTGCCTCTGTCTTCAATATGCACAGTGGCATAGGCAATAGGTAGGTAAGCACCATTCACATACGCGATGCGGGACACGGCATTCTCCAAAATTACCAGTCTGGCCCTAAGGGGTGGTTTGAGGGCCGACGGTGGAATTTACGGGTTTGATATAGATCATCAATAGCAGCGCTGGAACGACAATCAAGAAAGTTGTTATTGTAAGGGCCAAAAGCCCCAAAGAAATAAGCGGTGCCAAAGCGGCCGTTGCAAGGGCGATGATGGCTGTAATCGATAATATCATAAGCGCAGAGGCGCGGTCGTCATCATCGACAGCGGCTTTTAAGGCACTGACAAAACAAGGCCCCGCGCGCAAGCCAACACCGGTGTTTAATACCCAGAACATGGCAACCAAATGCTGCGGCTTATTAGGGCCCCATAGGGCATAGGCTATTAGGATGAGCGTCGCACCAACACAAACAAGCGTGCCAAGCATAATGATAGTCTCAGCGCCCCATTTTTTAACCAAACTGCCGGTGGTGTTGGCAGCCACAAAGAAGGTTGCAACACCAACCATTTGCATCAAGATAAAGTCTTCAATAGTGCCGCCCATGGTTTCGATGATCACAGCCGGGGCTGTGAAGACAAAAGCAATTAAGCCGCCAACAGTTAAGGCATGGCCCATGGCATAGCGAATGTAAGTTGTGTTTTTAAGCAGCGCGAGATAGCTGCCTTGGCCTGTTTGTTTTTTGGTGCCAACGCTTGGAATAAGTTTGGGCCGCAAGATAACAATCACGCATACTATGCTCACAAGAATGGCGGTTATTGTGAAGGTGGATTCCCAGCCATAAGCTGAATAGAGCCATAGGCCCATAATGGGGGCCAATCCCGGCACGAGTGCTTCAATACTGCCCATGGCGCTGATGGCGCGCATGGCCCCAAGTTCGGAAAACAAGCCGCGGATAAGGCCCGGCGCGAGTACAGCGGCCCCGGATGCAGCCGCCCCTTGCAGGAAGCGCAGGCTGATAAGCCACCAAATTGTGGGCGAAAAATATACAGGCGAAAGAGAAAACAGCGTAGGCAAACAAGGACCATATAAACAGGCGCCGGCGGCCATAATGGGCTGCGAGGCTGCCAAACAAGAGCATACCCAACGTTGACCCAAACACAAAAGCGGCCAGAACCAGTTGGGCCGTGGCGATTGTCGTGCCGAATATGAGGGGCATTTCGGGCACAGAAGGCAGCACAAGGTCAATGCCAGCAAGGCCAAGTGCCGTGCCGGAGATGATGGTCGCGCAGGCGAAAAGTGCTTCGCTGCGCGGCATTAGTGTTGTGTTGCTCATGGTTTGTCCGGTTCCAGACCGTCGTCGAAGGGTTTATTGTTTTTAATAATTGAATTTAGGCATTCGTTTTTATTATAGCAACCAAGTTGGTTTAAGCTGTGTTTTGGATCACTCTTTGGTTGTGTTATACTACAAAGTCTTCTCTACCATGCAGGTGTGAAATATTTTAACACTTTCTACGACTGCTTCAGGGGCTTCGACTTGTGGGTAGTGGCCAATGGTGGGCAACCGGATCAGTTTGGCTGTCGGGACCAGCTTTTCAAAACCGTCCGCCGCGTGGGCACCAGATATTGGGTCCTCTTGCCCGCATATTAGCATCAGAGGCAGTTTAGCATCGGCCAGTGCGCCCACCCAGCGACGCGCGTTTTTTTTGCGGTCTTCGATATAGCCAATGCGGCGGGCAAGGGCTGCTCTGCCGTTTACACCTTTCACGGCGGGCCAGAATTCTTCCAGTCTCTCCTTGTTAGAGCGGGTATGCGGCCCAAAGACTGCGGCAAAGCTTTTGAGGAATTTACTGCGCTTTACAAACCGGGCAAGTAGCGGCCCCAGAGGGCTTGCCAGTAAGGTTTGCAGGGGCACAGGCCTGTGCAAACTAGGGATAAGCCCCCCATTCAGAAAAATACAGCTTTTGATTTTGAAGGATAAGCTGCTTTCGTTATGGCGCGCGAGTAATTCCTGCGCGACAGTATCGCCAACATCGTGTGCTAAAATATGCACTTCTCTAATTTCACGGTGCTGCATCAATGCTTCAAGCATATCTGCTTGGTCTTGAATGCTGCATTTTTTCTGGCGCGCATTCAAGGATTGCCCGTAATCCAAAAGGTCTGGGATAACCATATGGAACCGATCGACTAAATAACGGGAAATCCAGCACCAGTCCCACCCGCTGGTAGGGAAGCCGTGGAGCATCAACAAGACTTGCCCTTTACCGCCGCGCTGGTAAAAAACATTATGGTCCCGCCATTCAAAATATTTCCCGCATTGACGCCATTTGTCAAAGGAGATGGGTGCTTTGTCCATAAAGGCTTTGCCTGTCTCACATCTGTAGTCTTTAGCCCGTCTTTACCGTAAACACCTGTAGGGTTAAATACGGAGTCGCGAGCTCTTAATCATTAACTAGGGCGGCAAGCCCCTAATGGCAACTATGGCATGAAAATATAGGGTGTTGAAATGCAGATGGAAGCGCATGTCTCCTGCTGCATTAGCTCCCTTGTGCTCATCACCTCTTGATGAGGCAGGAATATCTTTTCTTTTCATTCCACAGCAAATGAGACAAGTTGTATTTGATGAAATGGGGGTTGAGAGGCTCCGGTTACTTAAGGCAGCTTGAGGGATAACAAGGATGCGGCTTTTTTCAATAGCAATTGGTTTTTGGCTGGTGTGGACGGCCACAGTGTCAGTGGTAGCTGAACCGCTCGATTATTTTTTGGTTAAAGGCACGCAGTATGACCAAACTATTTTAAAACCTTCCGAAGTTTTTGGCCATGATATTGGTGACCAGCCGTTGCGGCATGATCTTTTAGTTACCTACATGCGGCAACTGGCTGCCATAAGCCCCCGCATGACGGTTGATACTATTGGTTATAGCCATGAAAATCGCCCCATATTGTTTGCGGTTATTACATCCCCTAAAAATCATGCCCGCCTTGATGATATTAAAGCCGCCCATGTGTTGCGGAGCGACCCACAGTATACGGGTAAAATTGATGACAAATTGCCAGTGGTAACATGGCTGAATTATGGCGTGCACGGTGCTGAGGCCAGTGGCATGGATGCCGTGGTGCCAACGCTGTATCATTTGGCTGCGGCGCAAGATGCAGCCACTAAAAGCCAGTTGGAAAACAGCGTTATTTTGATAACAGCGGTGTTCAATCCAGACGGCCACGCCCGACGGGCCAATTGGGTAACAGGGTATGGAGGCAGCCTGCGTGCTGAAGATGCCAACCATGAAATACATCATCAGGCATGGCCGGGCGGCAGGACCAACCATTATTGGTTTGACCTGAACCGGCAGTGGCTGTTGCAGACCCAGCCTGAAAGCAAGGCGTGGTTGAAAAAATGGCACGAATGGAAACCACAGGTAACCGCTGATTTCCATGAAATGGGGTCTAATACCAGCTATTATTTCCATCCGGGTGTGCCAACACGCAAGCATCCGCTTATTCCAGCTAAAGGCCGTGAACTGCTGGTGGAAATGGCAGGTTTTCACAGCAAATGGCTTGATAGTGAAGGGAAGCTGTATTTTAGCGAAGAAGGTTTTGACAATTATTATGTGGGCAAAGGATCCACCTATCCACAAATCAATGGCTCATTGGGTATTTTGTTTGAAGCCGGGGGGCAAATGGGTGTGGCCCGTAAAGGCCCGCTTGGGGTTAAAACCTATGCTGAAAATATTCAAACCCATTTTGGCACCAGTTTATCAACCATTGAAGGCGCGACTGCACTGCGCGGAAAGCTACAGGCGTATCAGCGGTCATTCTACCGGGATTCTATCAAGCAGGCTAAGTCAGATAGTGTGAAAGCCTATGTGTTCAGAGCGCCAGATGACCCCGCCCGTATGGATATGTTTCTTGACTTATTAAGCCGTCATAAAGTGAAAGCTTTCCGAGTGGATGGTGCGCTTAAGGTTGGCAAAAAAACTTATGGCACAGAGAGCTATATTGTGCCGATGTTACAAACGCAGTACCGCATGGCAAAAGCCATTTTTGGCCGCATTACGGACTTTCCGGATAAAGTATTTTATGATGTGTCAGGCTGGACATTACCGCTGGCATACGGGCTTGATTATGCGCCTGTGAAAGCAAAAGTTCACAGTAAATTGGGCAAGCAGGTGTCCGCTACCGGGTTTCAGCCCTTAACGCCGGATGCCTCTGATTATGGCTATATGTTCCGTTGGTCAGATTATTATGCGCCTCGGGCATTGGCAGCTTTGTTGCAGCGCGGTGTGATGGCCCGTGTGGCACTAGAGGAAACCACCATTCAAACAACCCGTGGGCCTGTAAAAATGGATCGTGGGGCCATCATTGTACAAAAACACCTGCAAACAGTGGACAGCGCCTATATCGATGCCTTTGTAAAATCCTTGGCTGCTGAAAATGGCCTGACAGTGCACGCCCTTACATCAGGCCACACCCTTAATACAGGTGCTGAGATTGGGGGCCGTTTTAGTGTCGTTGATTTAGCAGCGCCCAAGCCTTTGTTGGTGACGGGCGAGGGCATGAGCCCTTATGACGTAGGCGAAATATGGCATTTGCTTGATTATAAAATGCGGATGCCAGTAACGCTGGTGCGCAAAGACCGGCTAAGAAAAGTGAATTTGTCAAATTACACCCACCTGATTTTAGGCGGTGGGCGCAACGTTGCTCTCAGTGAAAAAATGCAGGCTACAGTGAAGGCTTGGGTGAAGGCTGGCGGTACTCTTGTGGCTGAAAGGCAGGGGGCAAAATGGGTTTTTGACACACTGTATGGCAGTGACAAAAAGAAAACTAAAGCGCCCACTTTCGGGGAAAGTAAGCGACTGTCCTATGCAGGTAAAGGACAGAGGGACGCAGAGCATATCATTGGCGGGGCGTTGTTTGAAAGCACAGTTGATACTAGTCACCCGATGGCCTTTGGTCTTGTGCACAACAAGGTGGCCACTAACCGAAACATAGTTTTTAAACTGCCTAAACCAAATGACCCCTACGCGCAGGTTGCCCTCTATACTGATACGCCTGTTTTATCGGGCTATGCATCACCTGAACGTGCAGCAGATATTAAAGGCTCGGCGATGATGACAGCAGAACGTAAAGGCAAAGGGTCTGTCATTCTGTTTGCCGATAACCCCAATTTTCGTGGCACCTATTTGGGTTCAGAAAAGCTGTTTATCAACAGCTTATTTTTCTCAAAAGCGTTTAGGCCAGCGCGTAAAGCAGGGGATGAGGCAGAGAGTGCCGCTGTGGAAGAATAGGCCTGCGCCAGCCACATAGGCCTAGTTTTTCTACGTTCGAATGAGCTCGATCTGGTACCCATCTGGGTCTTTGATAAAGGCAATAATATCAGTTTCCTGCTTCCCCTTTGGGGGGAAAGCCATTGGGCCGGGGGCACGTGTGATTTGTATGCCTTGGTCTTCTATCATTTTACAAGTTGCGTAAATGTCCGTGACCGCTAGGGCTAGGTGCCCGAATGCGGTGCCGTGTGTTTGCTCGGATGGGTCCCAATTATGGGTAAGCTCAATGGCAGTATGGGCATTTTCATCACCATAGCCAATGAAGGCCAAGGTGAAACGGTTTTCACTATAGTCTTCTCGGCGCAAGAGGTTCATACCCAAAATTTCCGTATAAAAGGCCAGTGATTTTTCAAGGTCAGTTACGCGGATCATTGTGTGCAAAATCCGGTGCGGCTTTAGGTTTAGCTTGCTCATGCTGTTCTCGTTTACGGTTTCTGGATAGCGAGGAAGGGGATGGTGCCAAACACAAGGCTTGGCACCAATTGGAGTGGCCGGTGATACATATAAACTGCATAGGCTTCTAGCTGAAGAAGGGTGAGCCCATATCGCGGCTTGCTTCTTCGGTTACGGCTGCGTCAAAAATACGTGTTGTATAGGCAGCATTCATGGTCCGTGTCTCTGTTGGGAAATAGTCGAGAGCGAATTTTTTGGCGTTTTTAAGAGTATCGAATGCATAGATGCCACCAGCAGAGTTGCTATGCAGGCCACTGAGCCATGTTTTGGAAAGGATGCCTGCCTGTTCTTTTAGGGCAGGGTTGATATCCTGCCATGGCAGATCCTCAAACGGAACGCTGATTTGCACTTCCGTATAAACATAAGCGCCGGGCTTAATGTCCAGTTTTTCACCAAAGTGAACAGACTTCATATCGCGGCTGGCTTCTTCAACAATTTCAGCGCTAAATATGCGTGTGGTTTGTGCCACGCCAAATTTTTCTGCTTCGCCGGGGAAATATGCGGTCACAAAACTCTGTGCGTTTTCAATGGTGTCGAACGTGTATAGACCACCAAGTGAGTTAGTCTCAATACCAGACAGCCACGTTTTATTTAAGATACCGGGTTGTTGCTTCAAGCTAGTATTTACTTGTTTCCACGGTGCGTCATTGAAGGGTTTATTGATCTGCAGTTCTGTGTAAACGAAGGCTTTCATTTTCTTTCTTTCTATTTCTGCTGCCGCATAGGCATTGACTTTTTCGGCGTAAACAACAATATAACGATCGTTATTAATTGTTATTTATGTAACGGTCGCTATATTGTCAACCAATTAAATAACGATCGTTACATTTATCTAGGACCCGCCAATGACTAAAACAGAGAAAAAACCAGCAGGATGGAAGCGGGAAGAAACTCGCAAACGTATGCTGGAGGCGGTTGGCCGCAGTTTCCGGCAGCATGGGTTCGCGGGTGTTGGAGTGGATGCTATTGCAAAAGAAGCAGGTGTGACCTCTGGTGCATTTTATTCGCACTTAGGATCAAAAGATGCTGCATTTGAACTGGCAGTCGAAGCTGGGCTTAATGAAGTAATAGACGCAGTGCCAATTTTCCAAACTGAAAATGGGGATGGATGGGTGCAAGCTTTTGCTGACTATTATTTGGGCGCTGCTCACCGTGATGACTTAGAAACCGGATGCGCCATGACCACATTGACACCAGAGATTGCCCGACAAAGCAGCTCGTTGAACGTCCTGTATGAACGCAAGATGCAAACCATTGCGGATCTTATCGCCAAAGGGTTGGTGGGCGATGATACGAGTACGATGAACCGGGCATGGGCGATGCTATCAATTTTCACAGGGGGATTGAACCGGTCGAGAGCCATTGCCAGTAATAGCGTGTCAGAGCATGTGGCGAGTACTGTTAAGGAAACAGTTGTTCTCATAGCAGGTGACATCGCTGATTTAAGAAGCTGATACAACTTTAATGGTTTAGGGTGCTTTTATTAAGCTCCCTGGATTAGGGTGGGATCATCAATTGCGACTAGAGCATATCTGGTTTAATTAGAGTCACTTCCGCCCACGCCCCCTACCCAACCACCCCACAGTGTATCCTAGCGGGTGGTTGGGTAGGGGGCGTGGGCCGGTGATGCCTAGTAAACCAAATATGCCCTAATAAGGGGATAGCGTGCAAATGGACTTTCATCTTTGGCCTACTATAAAAATGCCGCTTTTGTTGGCGTTGATGTTGCCTGTTGTTGTCGCGTGCAGTGAAAATGCAGATACGCCTGCACCTGAAGTAAAACCAGTTACCAAAATAGCGGAAATATATTTTCGGTATGGCACTGAAGCGGCTGCCCGCAGCAGCGGTGCGTGGAATGAAGCCAGCTATAGGGCATTGATGAATAGCGAAACCGTCAGTAAAGGCGCACGCTGTGTGCAGGATAGGGTTGTTTCGCAGGGGCGTGGTCTATACCGGGAAACGCGCTTACAATCTTTATTGCTCAAGCATTTGTTTCCTGCGGATTTAAGCACATATAGTGCCTTTGTAGATGATGCTGTGGTCCATAATACAGCGCTTGTTAGGCTTAAAAAACTGGGCTTTGCAAGTTATGAAGCGGCCATCAAAAGCAACAATATGATCGTGCGCTCCCTCTTAACGGAATATACCCATTACGCACGGTTTCGTAATATGCACGATGTTTCAAAGGGAGTTCAGGCTTCCAATGTGGTGATAAACAGCTGCGCACCAGATGCTATCACCAACATGTTAGGGGGAGTGGGCGGAAATGACCCTACTTAAACCAAATATGTTTTAGGGTACTGGCGTTAAAGGACGGCGGCTTCGTCCGATTTATAAGTGCCAGTTTCTTCGCGCAACCAGTCAATGAAGTCCTGTACTTGTTCGTTCTTCAATTTTTCCTCTGGGCAGACAATATAGTGGGCAAAATCCACAGGCACAGCTTGGCCAAAAGGCGTCACTAGGCGGCCTGCCTTTATATCATCGGCAGCAATAACAGAACGTGCGAGCGCAACACCGCGCCCTGCAACGGCGGCTTCAATGGCCAACGCATTGTTATTGAAATGCAATGCTGCAACGCCGTCTGGCTGTTGCACACCGGCAGCTTTTAGCCACATGGACCAATTTGGCGCGCTGTCATCTTCAATGAAACTGTCATCATGAATAAGGATATGCTGCAAAACTTCGCACGCCGTTTTGCATGTTTTGCCCTCCTTCATCAGAGTTGGGGAGCAAACAGGAATAATGGTTTCCCGCAGTAACTCTTCGCTATAGTGGTTGGCATAATTTCCGTTGCCGTAGCGAATGGCAATGTCTGTGTCTTCAATTTTAAAGTCTGTCACATTCAGCGTGGCTTCAATTTTGACCACAGCATTTGGCCTGCGCGCATAAAACCCGGCAATGCGCGGCACAAGCCATTTACTTGCAAACGAGGGGGACACACTCAGTTTCAACACATTGGAGGATTTAGCATCTGTCAATATATCGACAGATTCTTCCATATGCTCAAATGCCTGCTTTAGCGGGGCGAGAGAAAGCTGGGCTGTTTCTGTCAGCACAAGTGACCGATTGGTGCGACGGAAAAGCTCAACTCCCAGAAAATCTTCGAGCGATCTAATTTGCTGGCTAATGGCAGCAGGCGTGACGGAAAGGTCATCTGCCGCCAGTTTGAAGCTCATGTGGCGGGCGGCCGCATCAAATGCTCTCAGTGCATTGAGGGGTAAAAGAGATCGTTTCATTTGTGCTCCCGCCATGATGTTAATTGCTTTAACATTAGAAAAACTTATTAATATTCTCCTAACATGGGTATCGTTTAGGAGGGTATTTATCTAATGTCAAATTGCGATTTATTGAATATGGGGAACACATAGCGAATTTAAAGGCTTTTTATCCCGTAGACAGAATAGACCTATTTTCAGTTAAGTTTAGATAAGCAATAAATAGCGCGCTGAAAATAAAGGCAGCGGCAAATACTTATTTGCTAGACAGTATGCGGGTGTTTTCAGTCAGGCTTAGGTGAATGCCGCATTCAGCCTTTGCTTGGCCCCGCCAGCGGCCTGCGCGGTCACTTTCGCCTTCTTGCACGCGGTCTGTGCAGGGCATGCAGCCGATGGAGGCAAAACCCTCTGCCACTAGCGGATGCCGGGGCAAATTGTTTTCTTCCAGATAGGCGGTAACGTCTTCTTTAGTCCAGAAGGCCAGCGGGTTTATTTTTACGCGACCATCAGCGGCCTCAAAGTGTGGCAGCAAGGACCGAACGCCGCCTTGAAACCGCTTGCGACCCGAAGCCCAAGCTTCGAAGCCATCTAGCACTTTGTCTAGGGGCCGTACTTTTCTAAAATAGCAGCATTTGTTGGTGTCTTTGGTCCAAAGGGCACCTTTGGGGTCTTCTGCCTGCAATTCATTTGCATCCGGCAGAATAGTCCGCACATCAGTTAAGCCGAAATCTTCACTTAACCGGTCTCTGAACCGTTTTGTTTCACCAAATAACTTGCCAGTATCAAGGAATAAAACAGGGATGTCTTTCGAAACCCGTGAAGCAATATGTAACAGCACAGCAGATTCTGAACCAAAGGAAGAAACAAGAGCGAACTGGTCCCCGAAATATTTCAGGGCCCCTTCTATCACTTGCTCAGGACTAGCGTCTGCATACCGACTGTCGAGATAATCAACAGTCTGTAGCGGGTCAAATAGCCCTTTTTCCTCTGGCGCAGTTTGTGCGGTCATGAGGCTTTCCTTGCCCCTTGTATTGTACCTTCAGAGGCCCTTGCCGTATGGCGTGTGTGGGCTACTGATTTTGTGCCGCGATAGTCGGTTTGGTAAAATAGTTGGAACCGTTCTAGGGCTGTTTCAAACGCAGCAACACGTTCTTCAGCAACATCAGCCGTATCAAAGCCTGCGCGCATTAAAAATGTAGCTTGGTCAGGGATCACATGGCCTGTGGCACGAATTTCACCGTTAAAGCCCAGGTCTTTGCGAAGCCGTACAGCAATGGAGAAGCCGCGACCATCTGTGAAGGCTGGAAAATCAATAACAACAAAGGCCAGTTTGTTCACAAGCGGTGCAAGGTCGTTGTAATCAGTATCCGTGCCAAGAATGACACCAACACTGCCAGCATCGGCGAAAAACGCTTCGCTTTCCTCTGTGAAACGCGCGAGCGGCACAGCCACGCTTGCGCCTGCGGTGGTGGTTTCATCAGCTGCTAAAGCAGTCCATTCACCAGCTACAGTGCCATTTAAACTAAGCAACGTCATAGACTGCCTCCTTGAATACTTGTGCGCCAACACGGCGGTAGGTGGCGAGGAATTCTTCGCCTTCTTCGCGTTCACCCAAATAGACAGCAACTACTTTTTCAAGAGCATCTACAATGGCATGTTCGTCAAAGCCCGGTCCAAGGATAGCAGCTTTGGACGCGTCTTCTGCGCCGGAACCACCAAGCAAAAGCTGGTAACTTTCTTCGCCTTTACGGTCCACACCCAAAATGCCGATATGGCCAGCATGGTGGTGCCCACATGAGTTAATGCAGCCAGACATTTTAACTTTTAGAGGGCCAATGTCTTGCAGGCGCTTCATATCGTCAAAGCGCTTGGTGATCGCCTGCGCAATGGGGATAGAGCGGCATTAGCAAGCGCACAATAATCCAGACCCGGGCACACAATCATATCGGTCAGCAAGCCAACGTTGGCAGTGCCAAGTCCGGCTTCGTCAAGGTCTGTCCAGATGGCGGGCAGGTCTTTTTTGGCGACATGTGGCAAAATCAAATTCTGCTCGTGGCTGATACGCAATTCGCTATGGCTATATTCATCAGCCAGCGCGGCAACCAAATCCATTTGCTCAGCCGTTGCATCCCCGGCGATACCGCCATGTGGCTTCAGGCTGATGGTTACATTCACATGGCCCGGCACCTTGTGCGGGTTGGTGTTATTGGTAATCCATGAGGCAAAAATGAAGTTTTTCGCAGCAAGCGTATTCACGCCTTCGTCTTCGTCGGCCAACACAGGAAGCGGTGGCGGCGAGAAGAATGCAGTAATGCGGGCAATTTCTTCTGCGGGCACATCAATAGGGATATGTTTAATCTTCGCCCATTCTTCCTCAACCTGACGCGTAAACTCTTCTGTGCCAGTTGCCTCAACCAGAATTTTAATCCGGGCTTTATATTTATTGTCGCGGCGGCCGTGCTCGTTATAAACGCGCAAAATGGCTTCCATATAGCTAAGGAAGTCAGCTTCTGGCAGAAACTCACGAACGGTTTTTCCGATAACTGGCGTACGGCCCATGCCGCCACCAACAAGAACTTCAAAACCAATGGCACCAGCGTCATTGGTTTTTAAAATCAAGCCAATGTCGTGCCATTTTACAGCGGCCCGGTCAGTGCCTGCGGCTGTGATAGCAAACTTAAACTTACGCGGCAAAAAGCTAAATTCCGGGTGGAAGCTAGACCACTGGCGCAGCAATTCAGCATACGGGCGTGGATCTGCAACTTCATCAGCTGTCGCACCGGCAAACTGGTCTGTAGTTACATTGCGAATACAGTTGCCTGATGTTTGGATGGCGTGCATTTCTACTTCTGCAAGCTCTTCCAATATGTCTGGTGTTTCGCTTAGTTTTGGCCAGTTATACTGGATATTCTGCCGTGTGGTGAAGTGGCCATAGCCTTTGTCATACCGACGGGCGATATGGGCAAGACGGCGCATCTGGTCAGCAGACACCGTGCCATATGGCACTGCAACACGCAGCATATAGGCGTGCAATTGCAGGTATAGGCCGTTCATCAAACGCAGCGGGCGAAATTCTTCTTCCGTCAGTTCGCCTTTTACCCGGCGCTCTACTTGGTCACGGAATTCGTCAACGCGGGATTTTACCAGCGCATGGTCGTAATCATCATAGGCGTACATTAAAGTGCCTCCCAATCAGTAGAAACTTGGTATCCCAGATCAGCGCGTACGCTTGGGCCTTTTGCTTGCATCACATGCTTCATGTGCGCCGGGTAGGGGGCACCGTCGGTGACAACTGCGCCAATAAGCTCACAGCCAGCGACGGTATTATCCGCAACGCTTTCGTTTGCTTTGGCAAGGAGGGCATCAGCAGCTTCATTTTCTGCATAGGCACCGTCGTTAGGTGCCGCACTCCAGCCATTGCCGGTGAAAAACACCACACGTCCATCACCAAGGTTATTGGCGAGGATCATTTGAGGCCCTTTAATTTTTTTAGCCATGCCTGACTACTCCTTTACGCGATCGCTGACTGGGTCAGCGCATCAAACTCTGTTGGTGCAAGGTCGATGGCGTTTCTGACAACGTCACCGATCAATAAGAGTGCCGGGCTTTTTACAGCATTTTCTGTAACAAGCTGCGGCAATGTTTCTAAGGTGCCGTAAAAACAGCGTTCGTTGGCGCGGGTACCATTTTCAACAACAGCAACAAGGGTTGAACCCTTGACGCCATGTTCCATTAGGCCCGCAGAAATTTTTGGGGCGCTTTTAACCCCCATATAAACTGCCAGTGTTTGCTCTTTGCCTGCCAGTCGCGCCCAATCCTTAAAAGTGCCGTCTTGCAGGTGGCCTGTCACAAGTGTCAGGCTGTTGCTATGCTCGCGGTCTGTCATAGGGATTTGCGCACTGGCTGCAATGCCTTGGAAGGCGCTAATGCCGGGGATAACTTCAGTATGGATATCGTGGGCGCGCAGTTGGTTCAGTTCTTCGCCAGCACGTGCAAGTAAAAGCGGATCACCGCCCTTAAGGCGTACAACACGTTTGCCTGCCAGGGCTTCTTCCACGATCAGCGCATTGATGCCATCTTGGCCTACACCGTGGTTGCCTTCGCGTTTGCCAACATAGATAAGCTGTGCGTCCCTGCGGCCAAGAGCCAATACATCGCGGCTCACAAGCCGGTCATAGATAATTACATCAGCTTGCTGCAAGGCCCGGTGGGCTTTAATTGTCAGCAAGTCTGGGTCGCCGGGGCCAGCCCCTACTATTTGTACTTGGCCAGATGTTGCGCCTACGCGGTGGTTTTTCGCGGCCTCTATAATAAGCTGTTCAACCTCTGCTTCTGCAAAATCAGCATATTTACCCGCGTTGTCATAAAGACGGTCCCAAAACAGGCGGCGGCGTGTGCTTTCAGGAATAATGCTTCTAACCCGGTTGCGCACGGTACCAGCGGCTGCTGCGAGCGTGCCGAGCGATGGCGGGGTTATTTGCTCAAGGCTGTTTCTTAACCGGCGCACAAACACAGGCGCATTACCGCCGGATGAAAAGGCTACTTGAAGTGGCCCCCGTGTGAATTGTGCTGGGGTGATGAAATTGCTCTTTGAAGGCGTATCAACCACATTTACGGGTAGCTTGCGGGCATTGGCAAGGCGCAAGGCGCGTTCTTCGGTTAAGTCATCGTCTGTGGAGATATAGACTAATGTTTTGTCAGCCAAGTCGTCTTCGCAGAAGGGGCGATCATGCGCCCGAATTTCGTTTTGACCAATTACAACGTCGCTAAGGCCTGCTTCATCGAGTGATTTGCTGGCATTTGCGCTGACAACAGTGATACGCGCGCCTGTGTCGAGGAATAGGGCAGCTTTGGCCATGGCACCAGCGTTTGCACCCACAATAAGGATGTGGTGTTTCTCGGCTGTTAAAAAAACAGGTATGTTTGCCATGGCTAAAAGTCTCCAAACTCATTATTCGAGGGTGGTTCTATTTTCTTCGGTAGCTTTAAAGTGCAGCGGTAAAGAAAGTCAAACTAACCAACACTACTAAAAATAGGGATGATAGGCTTCTGCAACAAACGAGAAGATTTTACCTTTCACAGTAGATAAATTTTCCATAAAATGGTCTTTTAAGAAAATAATACAGTATAAATTTCTAAATATATTTATTATTATGGTATAATTTTACATGAAATTATATTTTAACAGAAAAATGAATATGCAGTTTCGGGGCTAGGTGAAATATCAGAAATTTAGGTGCTTTTGGATAGAAAATCTAATCATCAGCTTTGTTTTGAGGGTTTGTAGAATATTCACGTATAGTTGCGTGCCTTGTGTGGCGTACCTTTCTGCAGTCGAGGAAACTTACTGCCTTTCAGGATGAGAAACTATATGGCTTGTTGTGCTATTGCCATGTTCTTGGCACGCGGGTACATAGGAATTTGGGGTGGGAGCACACAGAAATGGACGATCTGATTGAATTGGAGGCTAGTTGGGGTTTAGCCTTGGCCCCAGAATTTACCAAGGACTATATGCAGCAGCTCAAAGCATTTTTGCACGGGGAACTTGCAGTAGGTAAAACCATATTCCCAAAAAATAGCGAGTATTTTGCAGCACTGAATCGGACGCCAGTGGATGAGGTGAAGGTGGTTATATTGGGGCAGGATCCCTACCACGGTCCCGGTCAGGCACATGGCTTATGCTTTTCAGTGCAGCCCGGCGTGCCTGCGCCTCCGTCGCTTGTGAATATTTATAAAGAAATGGAAGATGACCTTGGCATTGTACGCGCCCATCATGGGTGTTTACATGCATGGGCAGACCAAGGCGTGCTGTTGTTGAACGCTGTATTGACGGTAGAGGCGCATAATGCGGCTTCGCATCAGGGGCGCGGGTGGGAAGCTTTCACTGATGCCATCATTGCTGAGCTTAATGAAAAGCATGAAAATCTGGTGTTTATATTGTGGGGTGGTTATGCGCAAAAGAAGGGCGCGAAAATTGATGGTACGAAGCATTTGGTGTTGAAATCACCGCACCCCTCGCCCTTATCATCTTACCGTGGCTTTTTTGGTAGCAAACCCTTTTCCCAAACAAATGCCTATCTGGAAGCAAAGGGCAAAGCGCCCATTGTGTGGCAACTGCCTTCAGCCGGCGGTGGCCTATTGTTATAATAAGGCGCTGATAGCCTGCCCACACCCTGCTTACTTTATATGACCAACCACCCCACAGTGTAATCTATCGGGTGGTTGGGTAAAATTATCTAGCTGGCGATGGCTTTTAGCAGCACATACCAATGCTCAAAATTATCATACAGTGCCACTACTGGCAGGCGTTCGTTTAGGCCATGGGCAAAACGGTCACTGCTTTTGATATAAATGCCGTTCACGCCATAACTAGGAATGCCAGCCGCCCTAAAATGCATTCCATCTGTTCCGCCAGAGGACATGCTCGGAATAATTTTCAGGTTGGGGTATTTTGCATCTACGGCCTGTTGGACCGCAGCGAGTATATCGGCGCGCAGTGGTGATGCATCAGATTCGACGGGGTCGGAAATCATTTCAAACTCGACAGCCTCATTACCCACTATTTTTTTCAAAGTATTTTCGGTGTTTTGTACACCTTCTCCCGGGAAAACCCGGCAGTTAACTGTGGCAGTGGCAGATTGTGGCAATGCATTTTCAGCATGTCCGGCACTCAGCATGGTGGCGACACACGTTGTACCAATGGTGCCAACATAGTCGCTGCTAGTCCGTAAGGTTTTTATTGCGTCTTGGTCCTTGGGGTTTTTGGCGAAGGCGGTCATGGCTTTGCCCATTGCGCCTGGTGTGGTGGGGCCAGTGCCTTCAAAGAAAGCCTTGGTTAGCTCGTTTTGCCGAACAGGAAAACGGTATGCCTGAATTTTACGAAGGGCATCAGCAAGGTCGTAAATAGCATTGTCATCACGGGGGCGGCTGCTGTGGCCACCGGGATTGCGCACTGTAAGTGTATATGTAACGTAAGTTTTTTCTGCTGCTTGCATACCGTAAGCTGGCGGTGTGCTGCCGTCTTCTGGTAAAAGGCCGCCACCGGCATCTGAATTGAGCATGAACTCACTGTCTGTAAGGGCGCGGAATTCAGACACCAGCGCTTTGGTAGAGGCCATGCTGGTTTCTTCATCCCCCGAGAAGGCAATGATAAGGTCCCGGTTTGGCACCCAGCCTTCGGCTTTTAGGCGTAGAAAGACAGTGGTAACAGCCGTTAAGCCTGCTTTATTATCAAGCGTGCCGCGGCCAATGTAAAACCCGTCTTTTTCAATCAGTTTGTAGGGGTCTTCTGTCCAGTCTTTGCGCAAGGCATCGACTACATCCATATGGGCTGAAATGCTAATGGGTTTTTTGCCAGAAGAGCCATCTCCACGGTAGCGCACAACAAGCGCCCCTGTTTTGCCGATGGGGAGTGTATGCACATCTTCTGCTGCAAATCCGCCACTGATGAATTTTTTAGAGAGATAGTCCATCAGCAAAGGCACTTGCTCATGGCCTTTTGCCGTACGCATCTCAACTGCTGTGCGGTATATTTCAAAGCCGACTTGGCCAAATGGCATGTTTATGTCAGCAGCTAATGTAGGTGCGGTGGCCGCGCTTAACAGCGCCGCGCCAGTGATGAGTTGTTTAAGCATTCTATCCCCCGTGACAGAGTTTGGTGAAAGTGAGATGGATATTATTCAAGCCAACTTTGTCAAAGCCCGACCTGTTGTGTAATTCTATTTTTGCGTGCAGGATTTATGTCGCTCCGTCAAGCCATTTATACATGACGTGAACACCCACATACCCCAATTCAGCGTGGTTAAAGGCGCGGGGGATGGTACCAACGATGGTAAAACCCATTTTTTGCCAAAGAGACACTGCACCTTTGTTGCTTTCCACCACGGCATTATATTGCATGGCCTTGAAGCCGAGGGCCTGTGCCTGTTCCTGCGAATGCTCACACATCATAGTGGCGATGCCGCGTCCTTGGGCCTTTGGGCTAACCATATAACCGCCGTTGGCTATATGGTCACCGGGGCCTTCTCTGTTTTTCGCGAGTTTGTACGTGCCCACGATCACTCCGTCTTCCCCATCACCATCTACTGCGACAAATGTCTTGGCTGACCTACGCATCCACATAGAAAGCGCGTCTGTATAGCTTATGTCACGGTCAATAGAATAGGTTGTGCCAGCAGAAACAATCTCTCGAAAGAACGGCCATATGTGCTGAAAATCTTCAGTCTTCGCTTCACGGATTACTATCATACGCCCTCTGTATTCAGATTAGGTAGCATTCGGTTTAATATGCGCCACAGCCCTCTACCCACCCTCAGACTTGTACTCTAGGGGAGGGAGTGTGGGCCAGTTGAGGCATGGAAGTTTTCCAGTTTAGGGGTCTGACAGTTTTTTCAGGCTGTAAACCATTTGCAGTGCATCTGTATAGGCACGCTGTTTTAGGTTTGCAGCAGCGGAATGACCGCCTTCTGTGTTTTCATAATAGAGGACAGGCTTGCCCATATCAGCCATTTTTGCGGCCATTTTACGGGCGTGCCCAGGGTGAACTCTGTCGTCTTTTGTGGATGTATAGAAAAACACTTCTGGATAATCCGTATCATCCTTGATGTTTTGGTATGGTGAATAGGCGCGGATATAGGCGCGTTCTTCGGCTATATCCGGGTTGCCATATTCGCCCATCCATGAGGCCCCTGCAAGTAGGGTGTGATAGCGCATCATATCTAACAACGGTACAGCGCAAATAACCGCACCAAATAAGTCAGGGCGCTGTGTGGTCATAACGCCCACGAGCAACCCCCCGTTTGAACCGCCACGTATGCCCAAGTGTTTGGTACTTGTGAGGCCTGTTTCAATCAGGTGTTCAGCAACTGAGATAAAGTCATCATAAGCGCGCTGCCTGTTTTCCTTGAGGGCTGACTGGTGCCAATCTGGCCCAAATTCACCCCCACCACGGATGTTGGCAATAGCATAAGCGCCGCCACTTTCCAGCCACAGCTTGCTAAACCCCTGCATGTAGCTGGGGGCAAGTGAAATTTCAAAGCCGCCATACCCATACAGCATGGTCGGGGTTTTACCGTTCATTTCAGTATTTTTTTGGCGGATTAGGAAATAGGGCACCATCGTGCCATCTTTGCTTTTACTGAATTTTTGCTCGGTCACAAGCCCTGCGGCATCAAAGCGGGCAGGTAGTGATTGCAGCAGAATGGGCTCTTTGCCCCGGCTAACGCTGTAAAGCATGTCTGGTTGCAGAAAGCTTTCATAATTGAAGAAAGCATTATCGCTCCATTCGTCAGCGCTGACAGTGGAAATATTACCGTTTTGCGGCATAGTAATTTCCGAAATAATCCAGTCTTTACGCGGGAGAGTAGCTGCAAACAGCTTGCTTTTTACATCGTCAAGCACGCTGATAAAAATACGGCTCATGCCGATTGAAACAGTATCGATCGCAAGGCGGCCTGTAGGCGCAAAAATACTGTTGATACTGCGCTCTGGCGTGCCGCCAATAGCATCTTCAACTTGCAAAGAGACAAGGGAACCTGACACATAGGTTTTGCCGCCTACATTCCAGTCCGCGCGTAATTGCATCACAATATGGCCAGCGAATATGCCTTGGAAATTGACCGCTAGCGGAATTTGAAGCGGACGCATTTCAGCGTCTTGCCCTTCGCCTTCCATTATGAAGACGATTTCGGTGAAAAAATCAGGGTAGCGGATAAAGCCAACATGATTGCCATCGGGCCTGTGGCTGGCAAACGGGAAGTTACCCATCTGTTTTACGTCACCCTCAGAAAGCAAGCGGGCATGTTCAATCGGTTCGCCACGTTTCCATAGCTTTACCTGATTAGGGTAACCGCTGTCTGTCAGGGTGTCTTCGCCAAAATCGGTGGCAATAAGTACAGTGTTTGTATCTACCCATACAAGGGTTTGTTTGGCTTCTTTTGTTTCAAAGCCGCCGCCAACAAAGCGTTTCATTATGGTGTCGAATTCGCGCACAACAACAGCGTCACCGCCGCCTCTGGATAAGGAGACCAAGCAGCTACCAAAATCAGGTGGCAAGCATTCTCGGCCTTTATAGACCCAGTTTTCACCTTCATCGGCGGCAAGCTTGTCGATATCCAGTATATTTACCCAGCGGGGCGTGTCGCTTGAATAAGATTTAAGGCTGGCACGGCGCCATAGGCCCCGCACATGCGTTGCATCCTGCCAAAAGTTATGGACAGCGCCACCAAGCAGTTTCCCATATGGGATTTTGTCGCTGGCATTATAGTCTTTCAGGGCGCCTTCCTGCAGGGCCGAAAATCGAGCATCCGTTTCTAGGAGGCCAAGCGAATGTTTGTTACGCTCTTCAACCCATTCGAGGGCTTTTTTGCCTTCCACTTCTTCGAGCCAGAGGAATTTATCTGTGTCTGACGCGTTGCTTGGCGCAACACTTGCGGTGACTGCCATTAATACTCCTGCAATACCCTGTTTCATTTTGTATCCCCCACTTGTTAGTAGTTGTATACCAATTTTCCAGTGTAAGAGGGCCTGCCCTTCCAGAATATTAGGGAGCCGTCTCTATACGGAACCTATCAATTTCAAAGGTCTTTTAAAAGGTATCTTTTAGTTTACGGATTTGACTGAAAATAGCGGGTAAGGGCCCGCCAATCATACCAAGTGTGTTTTGAATTTCTTCACTCATAGGCCGGAGGAACGGATTGGTTTGTTTTTCCTGGCCTAATGTAGACGGGACGGTGGGTTTATTGTTCAGGCGCAACTGTTTCACAGCTTTCATCCGCTCTATCAGCGCTATATTATTGGGCTCTAAAGTTAGGGCAAAGGCCCCATTTGCGGCTGTATATTCATGGGCGCAGTGGTTTAGCGTGTCATCGGGCAATGCCATTAAGGTGGAAAGGGACTGCCACATTTGGGCGTGCGTGCCTTCAAATGTCCGGCCACATCCCATCGAGAATAGAGTGTCTCCGCTGAAAAGTGCCTTGGCGGTGGGGAAGTGATAGGCAATATGGCCGCTTGTATGGCCCGGTACAAAATAGACATCAGCGGCGACATTGCCGAGATGAACTTGGTCCCCATCCCCTACGGCAATGTCGATGCCGGGAATTCTTTCTCTGTCTATGGCAGCGCCGACAACAGTGGCACCGTAACGCGCTTTTAGAGCAAGGTTCGCCCCAGTATGGTCTAAGTGATGGTGGGTATTGAAAATATGGGTGAGGCGCCAGCCACGGGCACCCAGTTCTGCAACGACTTCGTCTTCAACAGCAGGGTCTACGATGGCAGTGTCCCCTGAAACGGGATCATGGATCAGATAGAGGTAATTATCCTCTAGTACCGGAATTTGAACAATTTCTAACATAAGGCCCTATAGGGTGTATTTCCATCTTCATGGAGTATTTACATTTGTCAGCAGAGTATCACACAGCTTCTTGTTTAGGCTAGGGCTGTAAAAAATCAGGCAGTGCTCTGCTGGGGTTTTACGGCGTAAATTGGTGGGAATATTATGGAAACCAGTCAGAGGCTTTATAGTAGTTTCTAGCATTACTTTATATATTGTGCAGATGCAGAATAGGCGCGGAACAGGGACTGCGTACTATTATACTAATATCATTATGAATGAGAAGTAAGGGGACACTACCATGCGGATTTTACCTATCCTAGCGACGGCAACAGCTTTGTTTTTAGGGGGCTGTGCGGAAGATAAAAAACCGACCGACCATTATGATACGATCATACGAGGCGGCACAGTTTATGATGGTCTTGGTGGGGCTCCTTATGTGGCTGATGTTGCCATTGATGGCGACCGTATTGCCAAAATTGGGGATCTGTCGCTGGCAGCGGCGGATACCGTCGTGGATGCAACAGGCAAAGCGGTAAGCCCTGGCTTTATCAATATGCTTTCATGGGCAGTGAGCAGCTTGTTGCATGATGGGCGCGGCCTTTCCGATGTAAAGCAAGGTGTAACGCTTGAAGTATTTGGAGAAGGTGATTCATGGGGTCCCCTCTCGGATTATACGAGGTCCGTTATTGCTGAAATAACATATCGGGATAAAACATATGAGCCACAGTGGCAAACCCTTGGACAGTATTTGGAGCATTTGGAAAGTAATGGCATCTCGCCAAATGTTGCATCTTTCATTGGGGCTTCAACCGTAAGGAAGAACCAAATTGGCTCGGCTAACCGGGCCCCTACGGCAACAGAACTGGAAGCGATGAAGGCTGAAGTGCGGGTTGCCATGGAAGAAGGCGCTCTAGGGCTAGGTAGTTCGCTTATTTACGCCCCTGCGTTTTATTCTAAAACCGATGAGCTGGTGTCTTTGGCTCAAGTGGTTGGCGAATATAATGGCATGTATATTTCCCATTTACGCAGCGAAGGAAACACATTTCTGGAAGCCTTGGAGGAACTGATTACAATTGCACGAGAAGGCGGTGTTGCTGCGGAAGTGTACCATTTGAAAGCCAGTGGGAAGAAAAACTGGCACAAAATGGACTTAGCCATCGAGCGGATAGAAAAGGCACGGGCTGAAGGTTTGGCTATTACAGCAGATATGTACAGCTATCAGGCCGGGTCTACGGGATTAGATGCTGCAATGCCGCCGTGGGTGCAAGAAGGTGGCTATGATGCATGGGCAGAGCGCTTGAAGGACCCTGTCATTCGCGCAAAAGTTAAAAAAGAAATGCAAACAGCGACCAATGAATGGGAAAACCTGTTGTTGGCAGCAGGGCCTGAGGGCATGCTTTTATCTGGTTTTAAAAACCCGGATTTGAGGCACCTTGTTGGCAAGCGGTTGTCGGACATTGCTACAGAGCGCGGGCAAGACCCTGAGGATGTAGCGATAGACCTTGTTATTGAAGATGGCAGCAGAGTGGGGACCATTTATTTTTTAATGTCCGAAGAAAATATACATAAAAAAGCCAAGCTACCGTGGGTGTCGTTTGGGTCGGATTCTAAGGCCTTAGACCCAGCGCTAGATAGGCCGTTTGGTAACCCTCATCCCCGTGCTTATGGCAATTTTTCTCGGGTGATTGGCCCCTTCGTTAGGGATGAAAAACTGATGCCGATGCAGGAAGCCATTAGAAAACTTTCACATTTACCGGCAACAAACTTGAAACTACGGGAACGCGGCAGCCTGCAAACAGGGTATTATGCGGACGTTGTTGTGTTTGACCCAGCAACTGTACAAGACCACGCAACATTCGCCGAACCACATGCGCTGGCGTCGGGCGTAAACCATGTATGGGTAAATGGCAGGCAAGTGCTGAAAGACGGTGAACATACTGGTGCTACGCCGGGGCGTGTTGTGCGGGGACCGGGTTGGGTAGGATGGGCAAAAGACGCGCCAGTATTAGCTGCCGCTGAATAACCAAGCACCTACTTTAAGGGATACTTCTGTATTCGGGCCTATTTCTCCTTTGGGGGCGATAGGCCATATCCATTCTTTGGCTGGCTCTCCGGGCAAGAGGTGCGGCGCGGCGCTTACTATCGTTACTGTGTCAGCTCCTGAGCCTATGTCTGAACCTATGTCTGTGGTTTCTTGGCGCTCATAATCCGAGATGAGAACAATGGGGCACTTTGCCTGCCGCAGCATCTTCATATGGGCAAGCTGAAGGACGGCTGTTAATTTTATTTCAATATCCCCATCAGGGGGGCTGCCTGCAAAAGATAGAGGAAGCTGTGACAGCATGTTGCAGCTAATAATCATGCCCCAATCCCCAGCGGGTATAGGCGCTATTGCTGGCGGCGTAACAGGGTTGCCTGTGGAATTGCCCCAAAATTTTTCCAGAAAGCCTGTTGCGTCAAAACATTGAAATCTAATGTTTTTAAAAGGCCGGCATTTCATGCGACTTGCCAATGGATAAACTGCATCTATAAGCGTTGCGCCTGCGGGGTGTGCATTGAGCGCTGCCAGCGGTACATCAAGACATAAGCCCGCACCTAAAAGCAGAATAGGTTTTTCAGGGTCGGCTAAAGCTAGCTGTGCTTTGATGAAATCCTGCGTGTTTGTAAGGTGGTGTGCCCACGCACCTTTATGCCGTTTGCGCCGCCCCGCAATACCCGCAACTTCAGCCGCCAAACCCGCCTGCCGCCCATAGGGGCAACAGCGACTTGATATTGATGTTAAAAACTCATGTAGCATTCAGTCTAAGCTTTCTTTATGGCATTCAGGATATAATTAAGTATATTCGCCTAACAGTCATTTATTTTATCCATAAGAGTAGAAATTCCGAGGCGTTAGATGAAAAAAGTTTTACATGTTGGGTGCGGTCAGGCGACGTTAAAAAACCTGCCATTGGGGTTTCAGGATGGGAGTTGGGAGGAAATTCGTTTGGACATCAGTCCAGAGGCAAACCCTGATATTGTAGGCACGATGCAAGATATGCCAGAAGTTGAATCCGGCTCAATGGATGCACTATATTCTTCACATAATGTCGAGCATGTATATTTTCATGAAGTTGTTGGGGTATTGCAGGAATTTAAACGTGTTTTAAAGCCTGAGGGTTTTTGTGTTGTCACTTGTCCTGATATTCAATTGGTTGCACAAAAAATTGTGGCTCACGGAATTGACTACCCACTCTATAATTCTCCTGCAGGGCCTATCACGGCCAATGATATCTTATATGGTCACAGCGATTCCATTAAACATGGCGACCATTTTATGGCACATAAAACTGGTTTTGACCTTAAGGGGTTGGCCCAGCGATTTGAAAAAGCAGGGTATCCTCTTTTCAAAGGTAAGCGCAATGACTCTCAAATTTCTCTGTGGTTTATTGGCTTTAAAGCCGGGATGGATGATGATTTAGCCAATCAGATGTTTCAGACATATACACGGCTATCAGGTAGACCTGTTCTTTAGCTAAGCCTACATAAAGGCAAATGGGCTTAGAATATTTTGCCGGGGTTCATAATGCCTTTTGGGTCAAGGGCATTTTTGATTGTCTGCATCAGGGGAATGGCGCTGGCTTTTTCCTGCTGTAGGAATTCCCTTTTCCCAAGGCCAATACCATGCTCGCCTGTGCAAGTGCCGCCCAACTTTAAGGCGCGTTCAACCATTGCTACATTGAGCGCTGTGGCCTTGTTGGCTTCAGCGGGGTTTTCTTCGTCTACAAGAATGATCGTATGGAAATTACCATCCCCCACATGGCCAAGAATTGTAGCTAGAAGGCCAGATTGTTCAATGTCTTTTCGGGTTTCCATCATGCAAGTTGCTAGCTCAGAAATTGGTACGCAAATATCTGTAGTGATGGTTGACTTTGTTGGGGCTAGTGCCTTTGTGGCATATAAAATATTGTGTCGGGCGTGCCACAGCGCATTGATGGCTTCCTGCGTATTGGCAAATTCAATGTCTGAGCCACCCATATCAAGAGCAATTTCTTCAAAGCTACGAATTTGATCCGCAACGGAAAGGCTAGACCCTGAAAATTCCAAAAATAAGGTGGGTGCTTCGGGGTAAGTTGTTTTTGAGTGTGCATTAACTGCCTGAATAGATAGCTCGTCCATTAATTCGATGCGGGAGATCGGCAACCCCATTTGTATTGTCGTGATAGCAGTGTCCACGGCGGCTTTTAGACTAGGGAACCGGCACACACCGGCCGAAAGCATCTCAGGGATGCCGTGCACCCGCAGGCTTATTTCCGTGGTAATGCCTAAGGTGCCTTCGCTGCCTGCAAAAAGGTGGGTCAGGTCATATCCTGCGGCGGATTTTCTGGCGCGGGTGCCTGTTTCAATAATGTCGCCATTGGCGGTTACAACTTTCAGGGATAGCAATTGTTCGCGCATGGTGCCGTACCGAACGGCATTGGTGCCTGAGGCCCGTGTCGCAACCATGCCGCCAAGGGTGCAATTCGCGCCAGGGTCAATGGGGAAAAACAGGCCTTGGTCGCGCAGGTGGCGGTTGAGGTCTTCTCGTGTAATGCCAGCTTCAACACGCACATCCATGTCCGCGCAGTTTACTTGAAGGACCCGGTTCATATGGCTCATATCAACAGTTAGGCCGCCGCGTGTGGGAATAATCTGGCCTTCTAGGGATGTGCCTGCCCCATAAGCGATGATGGGCATGGTGTTGGCAGCACATATTTTTACAGCTAATGCAACATCGTCTGTGGTGTGTGCAAACAAGACGGCATCGGGGCTTTTTCCAGTGTGTGAGCTTTCGTCGTGCCCATGGGTTTTACGCAAGGCAGCAGATAGGGAAAGCTTGTCACCAAAAGCATCGGCTAGCTGTTTTATGGCCGTTTTATACATAAAGTCCTCAGTTAGGGCGTGGGGCACATGGATAGATAACCTACAAGGCTGACAGGTAAAAAGCGAGATTGGAGGTGCAGAAAAACAGTATTATACAGCAATTAACTGCAATTATTAACGCCCCATCAACTCTTGTCCGCTATGAAGGAATTGGGTTCAATAGTAGATACAGGTAGTTGATGGAATGTTAGAAAAAATCTACCTGAATATTATGTGGCAGCATGATTACCGGCTGTTGCTTTTTGCGCTAGTCATCTGCTTAATTTCATCTTCCGCCGCCGTTTCATTGCAATATAGGGCTCGTAATTCGCAAGAACACGAGCGGGATAGCTGGATTTTTCTTTCTGCGGGCGCCATAGGGCTGGGAGGATGGGTAACCCAGTTTATTTCCGTGCTCGCTTACGATATAGGCACACCTGTTTCTTATAGTTTTATATATATCGTGGCGGCTTTGGCCCTCGCTATTTTGGCTGCCGTTTTCAGCTATAGAATCGCGACCTATAACCGCACGAAGCGTGTGCGCAGTGTAGCGGGGTTGGTGATGGGCACGGGCTTTACCGGGTGCCATTTTTTCCTTCTTCAGGCCATCAATATACAGGGCAGTGTTTCAGTTTCTTTGGATTATGCCGTGCTTTCTACAGTGGTGGGCGTAGGGCTTGCTGTGGCGTCCCTTGTTGCCATGAATAAAACGCAGGATGTTGTACGCTACTGTACTGCCGCAGGGTTATTAACAGCGTCTGCGTGTAGTGTGCATTTTTTAGCGGCGGCTGGCTTGACCGTAAAAATTGATCCCTTGGCTGTTATACCCGAAAATGTTTTTTCAGAAGCGTATCTGGTTGTTGGCATGTCCTTCCTAACTTTATTCTATTTGGGCTTTAGCCTTTCGAGGGTGTTTGCCCGCGAAAAAGGTGATGGCCCCTTGTTAGAAACTGTACGCCTAAGAAGCCTCGCAGATGCTGCTCTTGAGGGGATCATCGTGATGGATGCAGGCGGGCATATCGTAAATGCCAACCATAGTTTTTTGAAGTTAACGGGGAAAAAAATACAGAAATTGCGGGGCACTCATATCAAAAAGTACTTCCCCTGTTTTGCCGATGAGCACAATATTAGCAGTTTGGCAGAAAAGGCATCGCACTTTGAAGACGCCACGCTGCTTATTGGTGATCAAACGGAAATTCCGGCGGAATTATTTTTTCGGCAAGCGCAAGTGGATGGTGAAACGTTACAGGTTCTTGTCGTCCGGGATTTACGCGAACAAAAGGCGGCCGAGCAGCAGATTAAATATTTGTCAAATTATGACCAATTAACGGGCTTGGCAAATAGGCAGGTGATGATGGGCCATCTTAGCAATGCTGTGGCTGTTGCACGGCGTGAGCAGAATAAGGTTGCTGTTTTATATGTAGATATCGATGACTTTAAAGGGATCAACGCTCTTTCAGGTCAACAAAGCGGCGATGAAATCCTTAGTATAATGGCGACACGGCTAAAAAGTTGTGTTGCTGAAAAAGATATTGTTGCGCGCATCGGCGCTGATCAATTTTGTATTATTCAAGAGCAGCTGGAAAAGGTGGAAGAAGCAGGTGTGCTGGTGGATAAAGTGTGTGATGCGATTGATACACCCTTTGTTTTGGGAGATAAAAAAGTGTCCGCAACCATCAGTGTCGGTATCGCAGCAACCCCAACAGATACAGAAGACCCCCGTGATTTATTGGGCTATGCCGAAGTGGCAATGAAGCACGCAAAGTCTACAGCAGGGAATAGTTACCGTTTTTATGAAGAGGCACTGGATCGCACTTTACTCTTGCGGCGACAGCTAAAAAATGACCTTGTGGGTGCCTTGCGCCGGAACGAGATAAGTGTTGTGTATCAGCCGCAATTTGGTGCCCTCAAGAATGAAGTCGTAGGGTTTGAAGCCTTGGTGCGCTGGCAGCACCCTCAACGTGGCGCCATTAGCCCCGCAGAATCTATCCCCCTTGCTGAAGAAAGTGGTTTTATTCTTGAGCTTGGCAAGTGGATACTGGAAGAGGCCTGCCGTGAAGCTGCCACATGGAAAAAGCACATAAATATAGCGGTTAATATGTCGCCGGTGCAGTTTCGGCAGGGCGGCTTGCCAGAGATTGTGGCAGATGCCCTCCGAAACAACAGTCTAGCGCCAGAGCGTTTAGAGATAGAAATTACCGAAGGTGTGTTGATTGACGATGTTGACCATGCGCTCAGAGTTTTGACAAAACTGAAGGAAAGCGGCACCAAGCTGGCCATGGATGACTTTGGTACAGGCTATTCGTCGCTAAGCTATTTGCAGCGGTTTCCGTTTGATAAGTTGAAAATTGATCAGTCTTTCATTGCCAGCTTGCATGAAAGTGAGCAGTCCTTGGGAATTGTCCGGGGGATGATTGGTTTGGCTCACGGTCTTAATGTACCGATCATCGCCGAAGGTGTTGAAACCGAAGTGCAATTTTCCATGTTGAAGGTGGAAGGCTGTGATGAAATTCAA
>JAESQS010000139.1 GCA_016765035.1 Kordiimonadaceae bacterium
TAAATTTGAAAATCTACTTGATGAGCTGCGCGAAGGCCGTCTGGAAGTAACCGAAGGATTAATTCAAATCTTGTTTCAGGGTTTTGATATTGTTTCTGATTTGGTTGGCTTTGCCCAACGGGGTGAAGTGCCGGATGCCAAGTTTGGTCAGGATGTGCTTAAGGAAATCGAAGGCACCCTTCTTAAACCGGCTACGGCTGCACCGAAAACAAGCGAGGCAGATGCCGAGGCGGCACCCGACCCCATCGATGAAGCTGTGCAGGATGCAGCCTACGGTGCGCACATGCATCATTTCCGCATAGAGTTTACCCCTAAAGAAGCCATGTACCGACATGCCAACGAGCCGTTATTAATTATCCGCGAGTTGCGGGAACTGGGCACAATTGAAACAACTATTGATGTCAGCCGAGTGCCATGCCTAGCAACCATAGAGCCAGAAGATGCCTACTTTAGCTGGGTGTTTGACTTGCAGACTGAGCAATCGCGCGATGAAATTGATGAAGTATTTGAATTTGTCATTGATGACTGCGACCTAACCATCGTCACATTAAATGCCCAAGATGAAGTCGTCAGCGTAGATGTCAGTCCGGGCCACGAAACAGGCACTGATAGCGACTTTGGCTTCTTTGTTGACGAAGACGATATGAAAAAGGGCATCACTTCTTCTGTGGCCGAGCATCAAGAGCCTGTCTCTAATAAGCAGACAGATGCACAGGGCGCTGCCGCGGGAGATGCTAAATCGGATGCTGCATCCTCTGCATCCTCTGCATCCTCTGCTGCTGGGGCAACTGCTTCAGGGGCAGGTGGTGCTGGCGGCAAAGGGTCACCGCCTTCTGCCCCACCGCCTTCTGCCCCACCGCCTTCTGCCCCACCGCCTTCTGCCCCACCGCCTGGCATACCGACCACTAGCGCACCAAAAACCACATCCATCCGTGTGGATGTTGAGCGCGTTGACAAGCTGGTGAATATGGTTGGCGAGCTGGTTATCACCCAGTCGATGCTAGCGCAGGAAGTGGAAAGTTCTGAGGTTGCCCTCACATCACGGGTTGGCTCTGGCATGGCCGAGCTGTCAATGCATATCCGTGAGCTTCAAGAGAATGTCATGTCCATCCGTATGCAGCCGGTAAAATCTGTTTTTTCCCGGATGCCCCGCATTGTGCGCGATGTTTCTAAAAAACTGGGTAAAAAAGTCAAACTTGTCACCATTGGCGAAAATACCGAAGTGGATAAAACAGTCATTGAAGAACTGGCTGACCCGCTGACGCATATGATCCGCAATTCGCTTGACCACGGGCTGGAACCACCAGAGGAGCGGCTAAAGGCTGGCAAGCCGGAAGAAGGCGAAATCCGCCTTTCTGCCGAGCACCGTGGGGGCCGCATTATCATTCAGATTGTCGATGATGGCCGAGGCATCAACCGCGAAAAAGTATATTCTCTTGCCAAAGAAAAAGGCGTGATTGCACAGGATGCTGTGCTGACAGATGATGAAATTGATAATCTTATTTTTGCCCCCGGCTTTTCAACGGCTGACGAAGTAACAGACTTGTCTGGGCGCGGCGTTGGCATGGATGTGGTGCGGCGGAATATCCAAAGCCTCGGTGGCCGGGTTTCTGTGCATTCCAACCCCGGAAAAGGCACAACGTTCCGCTTAACATTACCGCTTACTCTTGCTGTGCTAGATGGCATGATCGTCGGTGTGGCGGGTGGTAAATATGTGGTGCCTATCAATAATATTATTGAAACAGTGCGCCCAACCGAAGCCGAGGTGAGCAGCCTCGTGGACGGGAGCCAACTGGTGCATATTCGTGGCGAATATATCCGTATTGTGCCCGTGGCGCGCATATTCGGGCTGGAAGGCGGCGAGCAAGACCCCGCCAAAGGGCTTGTCATTCTCGTCGAGGCCGATGGCGGCAAAGTTGTTGGGCTGCTGGTAGATGAGCTTGCGGGCCAGCAACAAGTGGTTATCAAGTCCCTTGAAGCAAATTACCGCGCTGTGGCCGGTGTTTCGTCGGCAACCATCCTCGGTAATGGCAGCGTATGCCTCATTCTTGATATTGACCGGCTGGCCATAATGGATGTGCCCGATGCCATATCAAAAAATAAATTGTCTTTGGTAGCAGGCAACGCCCCACCCTCTGAGGAAGACGCAAAGACCAGCGCTGACAGTCAGGGCACTGGCCTGCCGGGCGTACCAAAAAGAAAGCCAAAAGCCCCCATAGAAGAACGCGAAACAGTTACTGCTTAACAGTTACTGCCCAAGAGAAGGAAGACAAGACAATGGCTGAAGAATCCGCAGCCCAAAACCAAAGTGTGGAAACGGGGTTTGTCCCCAATCTGTTAGGTGTTTCCGTAGATGATGCAGACATGGAAGCCGAAACTGGCATCATGATGCAATATGTGTCCTTCAAAGTAGATGATGGCGAATATGGTATCGACATCATGGCAGTGCGGGAAATACAGGGCTGGGTCAATATAACTGACTTACCCAACACGCCAGAATATGTGCGCGGCGTGCTAAACCTACGCGGTGTTATTGTCCCTATCTTTGACCTCAGGTGCCGGTTTGGCGATGGCCTAACCGAAGCCACTGCTTTGCATGTTGTGATTATCGTGGCCGTGGAAGAACGCACCATGGGCCTGCTGGTGGATGCCGTGTCAGACATTCTCACCATCAATAACGAAGAAATATTGCCTGTCCCTGATTTAGAAATCAAAGGCGACCAACGGTTCATTGGCGGTTTGATAACCGTCCAAGAACGCATGGTGGCTTTGCTGGAAATCGACAAGCTATTTGATATCGAAGACCTTGTCGCGCAAGTAACCGGCGCGGCGAAATAATACATCCAATTAACAGAATTTAGATTAGCCTTAGGAGGCAAAAATGGCGGATATTAGTGCTTCAGATGTAGGTCAAAGCGGCAAGCTCTTTGATACAGCAACTGGTAAAATTTGGGGTGCATTTGGTGCAGCCCTTCTCGTAACAGCAGTAGTGCATACTTTTGGTGGTGGCCTTGGTCTTCCCATGCAGTGGCTGTTAACTGTGGGTGCCTTTGGGGCAGCGGCCTATTTTGTCGCGCAGGAAACGGGCAGGGCCCTTGGTGGTGCCAATAGTGGCGTAGAGGCAACCCGTATGCGCAACGCGATGCAAGGGGCCACAACCAACGTGATGATTGCCGACAATGACTTTAACATTGTCTATATGAACGACAGCATGGTCGCCATGATGCGAAATGCTGAGGCTGATATTAAAAAAGACCTACCGCAATTTAACGCGAACAGCCTTATTGGCACGAATATCGACGGTTTTCATGCCAACCCTGCCTTGCAGCGCGGGATGGTGGGGGGCCTGACAACAACATTCAGTGGCCGCATAACCATAGGCCCACGCACGTTTAATTTGGTAGCAAACCCCATTTTTGATGACAACCGCGACCGCCTTGGCACCAGTGTTGAGTGGGAAGATGTAACAGCCTGCTTGGCAGAGGAAGCCGGCGCAGCGACTGTTGCCGCCAACAATGCCCGCCTAAAAGCAGCGCTGGACGGCGCACAAACCAACGTCATGTTGGCGGACAATGACTTTAACATCATCTACATGAATGAAACCATGATCGCGATGATGAATAATGCCGAAAGTGACATCAAAAAAGACCTGCCCAAATTCAATGCGAATAAGTTGATGGGCACGAACATTGATGGCTTCCACAAAGACCCAAGCCATCAGCGTACAATGGTTGGCGAGCTTGAGGCTACTTATGAAACAAGTATTGTGGTTGGTGGCCGTACCTTTAATCTGATTGCAAATCCTGTGCTGGATGATAGTGGCACGCGCCTTGGCACTTGTGTTGAGTGGGAAGACGCCACTGAAAAACTGAAAGCAGAAGAAGCGCTAGCAGAAACCGCGCAAACCAACGCGCGGCTGAAAGCGGCACTAGACGGTGCCAAAGCCAACGTGATGCTGGCGGACAACGACTTTAACATCATCTACATGAACGAAACCATGGTTGCGATGATGAAAAATGCCGAAGCTGATATCAAGGAAGAACTACCGAACTTTGATGCTGATAACCTTATGGGCTTTAACATTGATGGCTTCCATA
>JAESQS010000140.1 GCA_016765035.1 Kordiimonadaceae bacterium
AATCCATAGGTGGCTCTGTTGGTTGCTTCAAACGGGTCATTGAAATTGTCGTCCTGTAGCTGGTTTGTGGATGCACAGGCGGTTGTAAAAAGTAAGCAAACAGACGCAAATAGTCTTAAAAATTCGGGGCGTTTCATAAAGTTCTCACTGTTTTCACCATTTTTCTATATATTGTTTGGTGTAATAAGCCACAATGTGGCAATCGCATTAAACTATTACAAGTTTTTAGTGTGACTTTCCTTCTGATGCTATTCACAAAAAAATGAGCCATTTTCTTTTATTCAATTTAAAATAAAGCTTTACTTATATAAAGATTTATTTATATAAGTGTCGAGTATGGCATTTCTGTCAGGGAATCAGTCTATGGATCATCTATTAACAGCGTTACGGGCCGTTGCAGAAACCACGCGGTTGCGGGTGCTTGCCTTGTTGTCACGGGGCGAATTGACTGTTGGTGAATTGGTTCAAATTCTTGGTCAAAGCCAGCCGCGTGTGTCGCGGCATCTAAAATTAATGTGTGAAGCTGGCCTGTTGGACAGGTTTCAGGAAGGGACCATGGTTTTTTACCGCCTTGCGGAAGCTGGTGTGGGCGAAGCCCTTAATAGTGCACTTATTGATCTGGTGCCGGCTGAGGATGATGGCCTTGTTGCAGACTTAAAAGCCCTTTCCTCCATTCGGGACGAGCGCTTTAGCAAGGCGCAGGGGTATTTCCGTGAAAATGCAAAAAGCTGGGATGAACTGCGCTCGCTTTATGTAGCGGAGGAGCAGGTCGAAGATGCCTTGCTGACGCTTCAGGGGCGCGTGCCGCAGCCTCGTATGTTGGACATTGGTACAGGCACAGGCCGAATGTTAGAGGTTTTTTCACCTTTTGTAGAGCAAGCTGTTGGGCTTGATCTATCTCGTGAGATGCTTTCTGTCGCGCGGGCTAATTTGGTACAAAAAGAGCTTGCAAACTGTCAAGTGCGGCTTGGGGATATGTATAACCTTGGGGTGGATAGTGGCAGCCAAGATTTAATTGTCTTTCATCAGGTGTTGCACTTTGCTGATGACCCCGTGCGGGCAGTGGAAGAAGCTGCAAACGCCCTTTCTAATACCGGGCAATTGTTGATTGCAGATTTTGCACCCCATGAAGAAGAGTTTTTACGCGCCGACCATGCCCACAGGCGGTTGGGCTTTGACGAAAAAGAAATAGTGAATATGGCAATTCAATCTGGGTTGCAGTGTTCAGCAGTTAAACATCTGGATGGCGGCAAGTTACGCGTGACCATTTGGAAATTTATAAAAAGCGATAGCTAAGGAGTAGGGTGTTGGCCCATTTCAATGACCCGCAAGGGCGGTCTGGTTCAGTTTTTGCGGAACCGGTGAAAGATGTGAATGTTTCCTTTGAGTTTTTCCCCCCGAAAACACCAAAGATGGAAGAAACATTATGGAATTCTATCACGACACTGGAGGAGCTTAACCCTTCTTTTGTGTCTGTAACTTATGGTGCGGGCGGTACAACGCGCGAACGGACGCACAACACGGTTAAACGTATTATTGACGAAACCAGCTTGAAGCCAGCGGCGCACCTGACATGCGTTGGGGCAAGCAAAGACGAAATAAACGATGTTATCCGCGATTATCATGCCGCTGGTGTACGCAGTATTGTGGCCTTACGAGGGGATGCGCCTGAAGGCTCTACCCAGTATGAGCCACACCCGGGTGGCTATGCGAATGCCACAGAGCTTGTCTCTGGCATTCGGGAAATTGGGGACTTTGATATTTCAGTGGCGGCTTACCCTGAAATTCACCCTGATAGCCCCAACCTTGCGGCTGATCTGGATAATCTCAAGCGTAAAATTGATGCTGGTGCCAACAGGGCCATTACGCAGTTTTTCTTTGATGCAGACAGCTATTTCCGCTTTATGGACCATTGCAGCAGCTACGGCATTGATGTGCCGATCGTACCGGGAATTTTACCTGTGACGAATTTTACCAATCTTAAGAAGTTTGCAGGGGCTTGCGGTGCAAGCTTGCCAGCATGGCTTGGTGAAATGTTTGAAGGGTTGGATGCCCGTCCGCAAACGCGTAATTTGGTGGCGGCGTCTGTTGCATCAGAAATGTGTCGGCGCTTATATGCTGGCGGCGTAAGGGACTTTCACTTTTACACGCTCAACCGGGCAGAATTGACATACGCCATTTGCCATATGCTTGGCATTCGCGGTACTTCCGCTGAATAGGACCCGACAATGACGGACAAAATTACCGAACAACTAACAGAGCTTTGCAAAGAGCGCATTCTGGTTATGGATGGTGCCATGGGTACAATGATCCAGCGCGAAGGCTTGGTGGAAGCTGATTACCGTGGTGAACGCTTTAAAGATTACCCTTCTGACTTGAAGGGTAATAATGACTTGCTGGTGCTGACCAAACCGGATGTGATTGAAAAAATTCACAATATGTTTTTTGATGCAGGCGCTGACATCATTGAAACTGATACATTCAATGCAACGTCTGTTTCGATGGCAGACTATGACATGCAGTTCCTTGTACGGGAAATAAATGTTGAAGGCGCTAAACTCGCCCGGAAAGTTGCGGACGAATGGACAGCTAAAACGCCAGATAAACCGCGTTTTGTTGCAGGCTCCATTGGGCCAATGAACCGGTCATTGTCGCTGTCGCCAGACGTTGATAACCCCGGTTTTCGCGCTGTTACATTTGATGAAGTGGCGACGGCCTATAAAGAACAAGTTGAAGGGCTGATTGACGGTGGTGTGGATATCATCCTTATTGAAACAGTGTTTGATACTCTGAATTCAAAAGCAGCGATATTTGCCACCCAAGAAGTATTTGAAGAGCGGGGAATTCACTTGCCAATCATGCTTTCTTGCACAGTGACAGATATGTCTGGTCGTAATTTGTCTGGCCAGTCGATAGAAGCTTTTTGGTATAGTACACGCCATGCAAAACCCTTTGCCGTTGGCTTAAACTGCGCCTTTGGGGCAGAGCATTTGCGCCCTCATGCTATTGCGATTGCCGCCATAGCGGATGTGCCTGTGTGTGTGTACCCTAATGCTGGCCTGCCAAACGAAATGGGCGAGTATGACGAAACGCCAGAAGTGACCAGTGGGTTGCTGGAAGAATGGGCCAAAGAAGGCTTGCTGAATATTGTTGGCGGCTGTTGTGGTACGTCACCAGACCATATTCGCGCAATTGCCGAGGCGGTGGCGAAGCACCCTCCGCGTGAAGTGCGCGAAGCACCAACCATAATGCGCCTTTCGGGGATTGATCCTGTACAAATTGCAACTGCAGCACCAGCCGAGTAACGATTATGAATAAACCTATCGCTCAATTTATCAATGTTGGTGAACGTACCAATGTTGCTGGGTCGGCTAAATTTAAAAAGCTTATCTTCGAAGAAAAGTACGAAGAAGCTGTTGCTGTTGCCCGCCACCAAGTGGAAGGCGGCGCACAGATTATTGACATAAACTTTGATGACGCCATGCTTGATGCCGAGTATGCCATGACGAAGTTTCTGAACCTGATCGCAGCAGAGCCAGATATTTCCCGCGTCCCTGTGATGATCGATAGCTCAAATGGTCGGTTATCGAAGCGGGCTTGAAATGTGTACAGGGCAAGGCTGTTGTTAACTCCATCAGTATGAAAGAGGGCAGAGGGCCTTTTGTGGAAGCAGCCAAGCGTATCATGCGCTACGGCGCTGCGGCGGTGGTGATGGCATTCGACGAAAAAGGCCAAGCTGACAGCATTGAACGCAAGTTTGATATTTGCAAAAAGTCGTATGATATTCTTGTGAATGAAGTGGGCTTTCTGCCGGAAGATATCATCTTTGATCCCAATATTTTTGCAGTGGCAACCGGCATTGAAGAACATGATAATTACGGTGTTGATTTCATTGAAGCCACACGGCTGATTAAAACCCATTTGCCGCACGCCAAAGTTTCCGGCGGTGTGTCTAATGTCTCCTTTTCTTTCCGTGGCAATAATATGGTGCGGGAAGCCATGCATAGTGTGTTTCTATATCATGCCATTCGGGCAGGTATGGACATGGGCATTGTGAATGCAGGGCAGCTTACGGTGTATTCTGATATTCCGGCTGACCTGAAAGAGCGCGTGGAAGATGTCATCCTTAATCGGCGGTCTGACGCAACTGACCGCTTGCTGGAAATTGCGGATAATTACCGGGGGCAGGGTGCAAAAGCACGAGTTGAAGACCTTTCCTGGCGGGATGCGCCAGTTGAAAAACGTATGGAACATGCGCTTGTAAAAGGTATCACTGACTATATTGAGGCAGACGCGGAAGAAGCGCGCCAAAAGCTTGATCGCCCCATTCAGGTGATTGAAGGCCCCTTGATGGACGGCATGAATGTGGTGGGTGATTTGTTCGGCTCAGGCGAAATGTTTTTGCCGCAGGTGGTGAAGTCTGCTCGTGTGATGAAACAAGCAGTGAATTACCTACAGCCTTACATTGAAGATGAAAAAGAAGATGGCGCCAAAGCCAAAGGCAAAATCATCATGGCAACGGTGAAAGGCGATGTGCATGACATCGGCAAAAATATCGTTGGCGTTGTGTTGCAGTGTAATAATTACGAAGTGATTGACCTTGGCGTGATGGTGCCTTGGGCTGATATTTTGAAAGCCGCCAATGATCATGGTGCTGATATCATTGGACTTTCCGGGCTTATCACGCCGTCACTTGATGAAATGGTAACGGTGGCGGAAGAGATGGAGCGACAAGGTTTCTCCATGCCGCTGCTTATTGGTGGCGCCACCACAAGCCGGGTTCATACAGCGGTTAAAATTGCCCCTCACTATTCTGGCCCTATTACCCATGTGCTGGATGCCTCCCGCGCTGTGGGCGTAGCAAGTACGCTGATGTCAGACACACTGAAAGATGATTTTGTTGAAAAAACAAAGGCAGAATATCAGGATATTCTGGAAAAACGTTTGGCAAAGCCTAAGTCTGATAGCTTGGCGACGCTGGAAGTCGCGCGGGCGAATAAAGCTGTTGTTTCCTTTGATGATTATACACCCGCAGAACCAAGCTTTACCGGCACCAAGGTGTTTGATGCGTATCCGCTGGATGTGATTGCAAAGAATATTGATTGGACACCCTTTTTCCACACATGGGAGCTAGCTGGCAATTACCCGGCAATTTTAGAGGATAAAATCGTTGGTGAGAGCGCCCGCGATTTATTTGCTGATGCCCAAAAAATGTTGAAAGAAATCATTGATGAAAAATGGCTGACCGCCAAAGGCGTGATTGGTATTTGGCCTGCAGCCTCTACAGGCGATGATATTACGCTTTACACAGGTGAAGACCGGGAGGAAGCCCTTTCAACAGTGCATTGCCTGCGCCAACAAGTGAAGAAACGCGCGGGCCGCGCCAATGATTGCCTTGCTGACTTTATTGCCCCCGTTGGCGGAAAAAAAGACTGGTTTGGTGGCTTTGCCGTTACCACCGGCCACGGCATTGATGCGCATGTGGCACGCTTTAAAGCCGCCAGTGATGACTATAATGAAATAATGTTGAAAGCGCTGGCAGACAGGCTAGCCGAAGCGTTTGCCGAACATATGCACGCCCGTGTTCGTGCAGAGTTTTGGGGTTTTAGGGCGGATGAAAAGCTCTCGAACGAGGACTTTATTAAAGAACGCTATCAAGGTATTCGGCCTGCGCCCGGTTATCCAGCGTGCCCGGACCACTCTGAAAAACCAGAGTTATTCAGGTTGTTGAACGCCGAACAGACAGCAGGCATAGAACTGACTGAAAGCTTTGCCATGCTGCCCACAGCAGCAGTTTCAGGCTATTATTTAGCGCACCCAGAGGCGCATTATTATGGTGTTGGTAAAATAGGCAAAGACCAAGTCGCTGATTATGCCGAACGCCGGGGCGTTAGTATCGAGCAAGCCGAACGCTGGTTGCGGCCGAATTTAGGCTATTAATTAAGACAGCTATATCTAGAGTGTGTCCTTCTTAATTAGAGGCATCACCAGCCCACGCCGCGCTTACTCTCTGGCGCAACCACCTGCTAAGATACATTGTGGGGTAGGCGCGTGGGCCGGTGATGCATATTAAAGCTAAGGCTTTAAAAACGGGTATAGTTCAAAGAGGCGGGCATTTAATGCGTCGCGCCTCGCCCACAAGTCACTATACCAATCGATGCGTTTATGGATGTGTTGCATGAGCATACGCTCACGTAACACATATTTTTTGCCATTTCCCCCTAACGTTTTGCGGTAATTTGCATCCCGTGCCAATTTGGAAAGCATTTGCTTCCAATCTTTTGGCGTGCGGGCGATGAGGCCGGTTTCTTCATGGTTGATGCTGTCGGCATACACCGTAGGGCTGGCAACAACCGCAAGCCCGCCTATGGCAGCTTCCAGAAATTTAATGTCGCTTTTATAGCGGTTAAATTTGCTGTCATCCAGCGGCTGCAATGAGATGTCACAACTGTGCAGGAAGTTCAGGTACTTATCGTAGGTGGCTGTTGGCTTAAATATTTTGTTGGGTGATTTTAGCGCATCAAAAAACTCTTGGTCATGCAATACGATGGGCCGTAGTTGGGGGTATTGAGCAAACACCTGATTGAAAGTGTCAATAAGCGGTGCCCATGCATTCTTGCGGTTTAGGGCGCCAAAGAACACTCTAATTTCGGTGTCAGTGCGTAAAATTGGTTGCGTTGTTTTATAGGCTTGGTTCTCAAATAGAGCGACTTCAGGGTTCCATTCCTTAAACACATCATGCAGCGGCTGTGTGCTGCACTGTACGGCGTGGCACATGGTGAAGCGCTCCCAATCGAGCGAAGCGGCGCGCTTTGCGGCATTATGGGGGTTTTCAGGGTAATCGTCATACTCATTGACCACTAGCCAGCCTTTTTTTATCGCTAGCTTGATGGCTTTTGGCCAGCTTTCTTTATCCATAAAGGCCCGCTGCAAGATAAGAATTTTTGGCTCATCCTGGGGCCAGCCTTCCACGAATTTAAATTCTTTGTCATATACAGCCACATTCGCCCCCAGTTGCCGCATGGCCTCCACGGGGTGAGTGATGCGCACATTCATAAAGTGCGTGGCAAAGGCGCAATAAGCGATATTCATTGGTTTATAGGGTGTCACGACTTAGGGCCTCTGGTGTGGGCTAAAATGCTGTAGAGTATAATAGGGAGCGCTAACCTGCATAAATTTATGTTTTGCGTCAATCGCCTTTCCAAATAAACGTTGGTGTCTTTCCAGACAAGCGTTGGAGCCTTTTTAAACGAACGTTGGCGTGGTTAAAATAAAATACTGGCCCATGCCCCCAAATTTATTTATGGTTTTACCTGAGGAAAAAGAGCGTTAGCCGGTCTTTATGGTAGCGCGGGTTTCTTTAACGGTATGACCTGTAGCCTTTGCTGTAGGTTGATGGTGCTTTGCATGAGTAAGGTTTTTGTTAGTTTTTCGAAGAATGAGTCCGCGCTTAAGCGTTATTTAGGGCGGTTTTTCACACGTGCGCAAGACATTGAAGACATAGCGCAGGAAACATTTTTAAAGGCTTTTGCTTCTGAAATTAATACTGAGGTTCGCTCGCCTAAATCCTTCTTATTCAAAATTGCCAAAAACACGGCCCTGAAGGAAATTGCAAAAAGAGCAAACCGCACGACAGACTTTATTGAAGATTCAATTGGGATGGAACAGGTGCGGGATGCACAGTATGTTAGCCCAGAGGAAGAAATAGACAGCCGGCGAAAGCTGCTTGTTTTCACAAAAGCTGTCGCCAATTTGCCACCCAAATGCAGGCAGGCATTTTTGATGCGGAAAGTCGATGGGCTTAGAGTGAAAGATGTAGCGCGTGCATTAGATATATCTGTGAGCGGTGTGGAAAAGCACATAGCGCTTGGGCTGGTGAAATGCAGCCAGTATTTCCGTGAGCAGGGGTTAAACCCAAGTGATTTTGGGACCAGCTTGCCTACACATAGCAAACCAAACCGCACAAAAATAGCCACTTTGATACGAGAAGAAAATGACAAAAGCTGAAAATACTGAAGCTGAAAATACTGAAGCTGATAATACTGGCGCTGCAAATATTGTGTCGTTCCCCGACCTTGCCGTGATTGAGGAACAAGCTGCTGCGTGGATCGCTAAGATTGAAGTGAAGGAGCTGCAACAGGTAGAGCTTGATAAGCTGGGCGCGTGGTTGGCTCTCAGCCCTCAGCATCAGGAAGCATTTGATCGGATGAATTCTTTGTGGAATGGCGCAGAAATTCTCGATGACTTGAACGGCTTTGGTGAAGATGTTGGAGATAAGACAGCCATTGAAAATGGTGAGCCAGTGATGCCGTGGTGGGGGCAGCGTATGCTGGTTGGGGCAATTGCAGCGTCCGTGATGGTCGTTGCGGGTGTCACCGCTTTATATGATGCAGGCATGTTCACTGAGGCACAGCCAACCCACTTTTTGACACAAGTAGGGGAACAAAAAACAATTGCACTGTCAGATGGTTCCACAGTTATCCTGAATACGGATAGCGTGCTTGATATTGAGCTAACGGAAAATAGCCGTATCATGCGTTTGACACAGGGGGAGGCGCACTTTGATGTAGCGCCAAATCCGGATAGGCCATTTTTGGTTTATGCGGGAGACGGTATTGTAAAAGCGGTGGGCACAGCCTTTACCGTATATTTACGAAAGAAGGCGGTAGAAGTGACTGTATCAGAAGGGGTTGTTGCTCTTATTGCTCGTCCAAAAGCCAGCATGAACACAGCGCAGTCACTACAGGTTATTGCGGAATTAAAACCCATTGCTGCCCTAACTGCGGGGCAAAATGCAGTGTTTGCAGAAAAAGTTGAACATGTAGAAAGCATGAGTGAAGAGGCGCTGGGCCGTAAGCTTTTGTGGCATGGTGGATTTATTGCCTTTTCCGGTGAACCGCTTTTGACCGTGATTGAAGATGTCAGTCGTTATACTGATATCCGCATTGAAATTGATCCTGATCTTGAGACATTGCCTGTTGGTGGCTATTTCAAGATAGGTGAAATTGATGGTATGTTTGAAGCGTTAGAAACTGCTTTTGGTGTCCATGTTGAGCGTGTAAGCCCATCGCATGTAATCCTTTCTAGTGCTTCTTGAACCTTATTTGGAAAACAGGCTTGCAGCTCTTCCCAATTTTCTAAAAATAATTTAAAAAAGGAACTGAGGACTTCTACTTCAAGCCGGTCTTAGTATGTTGAGGCCGGTGAAAAATACGGATTGTATGCTTATCACTGAGTCAATGTTGGAGGACATAAACAAAGGGGGCTGGATACGGGTGTTTTGCCGTATTCTCGTTGCAATGATGCTTGTCTGTAATGCTGTTGGAAAGCCTGTGCTTTCTACAGAAATGTATGAATTTGACATTTCTCACAAGCAACTGGGCATGGCACTTGTTGCAATGGCCAAGCAATCCCAATCACAACTTTTGTTTCCTTATCATATGGCTAAGTCACCTGGGATGAACCCAGTTGTTGGACGGTATACTATTTCGGATGCACTTGAAAAAATGCTTCGAAGTTCCGGATTTTCTGGCGGCCTTACTGAGCGGGGGATCATTACGATCACGCGCAATAATGTAAAGAAAAAGCCAAAAAGGGAGGCTCATGTGACCGTTAGCCAACGGAAGAAAACTCTACTTACGACAATTTCGGCATTGATCTTTGGTGCGAGTAGCGCTGGTGTAGCAGTAGATGCTGAGATCGACACTGATACTGTTTTTGAAATGGAAGAAGTTGTCGTGGTTGCGCGAAAGCGGGCTGAAAGCCTGCAATCAGTGCCCATCGCTATTACCGCAGTAACAGCGGAAACCATTGAACGTGTAGGCGCGCTTTCCTTGTCCGACCTTAGCGCAATTTCACCAAGCGCTGAGATATCCCCTAGTGGTTTTATTACCTTGCGCGGTGTCGGTGATTTTTCTCGTAACATTGGCTCTGGCGCGCGTGCGGTTGTGTATGTGGACGGCGCACCTGTCGGCCGTTCTTACGCATTTGAGCAAGATTTGTTAGATGTCGAACGTGTGGAAATCCTGCGTGGCCCACAAGGAACGCTGTTTGGTAAAAACTCTGTTTCTGGCGCGATTAATATCATCACTAAAAAGCCACACGATCAGTTTGAAGGTGAAATTGTAGCAGAATATGGCAGTAAAGAACGGGTCCAGCTTGCTAGCCGGGTAAATGTGCCTTTAGGTGATACTGTTTTCTTGAGCGTGCAAGGTGGTTACTTCAATAAGAATGGTCTTTTTAACAATTTGGCCAGCGGCAATAACCTTGGCGGAAATGACCGTTATTCAGCCAGAGTGAAACTTTTGGTTAATGTCAGTGAAAGTCTGGAATTAATGTTCAGTGCTGACTATCTCGAAGAAAGCACGCTGAGTAGTACTTTGGACGCGATTGAAGGCCCTGGATTTATCGAAGCACCTGAATTTAACGAAGTACGCCAAAGTTTTGATGGTGTTAGAGAACGAGAATATAAAGCGGGCACCTTTCACCTTAATTATGATTTCGAAAACGGATATGCCCTGACTGCTATTTCGTCTTACCGCGAGAATAACTTTGAAGCATCAGGCGAGGAAGATTATTCATCTTTGCGCATAGCCAGTAGCTTTTTTGATGAAACCAGTGATCAATTCTCTCAGGAAATCCGCATTGCTTCCCCTGCTGATGGCAATTACGATTTTATCGTAGGTGCCTTTTACGCAACGGAAAGCTTGGAATCAGGCCGTAGTGCTCGCGCCGAGCCGCAATTTACAGGCCTGCCATTTGATATTTTTGTGCGGACACCGGGTACGCTCTCTGATGAAAGTATTTCAGGGTTCGCGCACGGTAATTACCGTTTCACGGACAAGTTGGAATTGTCTGCTGGTTTGCGGTACACGCATCAGGAAAGAAGCATAGTATATAGTAGCTTCGATCAGATTGGGCTTTTCACCACTTTTGAGAATTTTCAGGAAACCAAAACAGATAATGAATGGTCTCCTAAAGTAACGCTCAATTATCAAATCGATGAAGATGTGTTTTCTTACGTTACCTATTCCCGTACTTTTAAAAGTGGTGGCTGGAATGCTGATTTTATCACCACTATTGAAGGTATTGGCTTTGATCCAGAGTATGCCAAGAACTATGAAGTAGGTTTGAAATCAACATTGTTTGATAACAGGCTGCGGATAAACCTTGCTGGTTTTGTGACAAAATTCACCGATTATCAGGTGTTTCAGTTTATCCCACTTGCTAATGGCGGCACTATCATAACCACTACAAACGCTGGGGAAGTTACCACGCGTGGTCTTGAAGTTGAAACAATTGCGCTTCCTGCAGAGGGGCTAACGCTTACCTTTAGTTATAGCCTTATCGATGCCTATTATAACCGCTTCCGTGATGGCGGCGGCCCTGGCGTAGATTATGACGGCAATAAGCTAACTAATACAGCCAAGCATAATGTTTATGCTTCAGTTGATTATCAGATAGATGTTACTGCCGATACCTATTTGACACTACATACAGACTATACTTTCAGAGCGTCTCGTTTTGGTAATGTAGCGAATACTGAACTTGCACGAGTAGCTGAGCGGCATTTAGTTAATGCGCGCATAGGCTTGATCAATGAAGAAAGTGGCCTGGAATTATACCTTTGGGCTGACAATGTTTTTAACCAAAAATATCTGTCTAGTATAACCAGAAGCTTTTCCGGTACGCTTGTTCAAGCTCAAACTGAGGGAAGTTCAGTGGGCGTGAAAGCGCGTTACCGCTTCTAAAGGCATAGCTTTATAGAGTTTGCTGCAGCCACCCTTTGGGGTGGCTGTTTGCGTTTAGGTTTGTTTAGGACTGATATTTTAAGCTCTTCTATTTTCACCCTTGAAATTATAGGGCCGACGCTAGTTAATGGGCTTGAATTAACAGGGGGCTGGTTGCAGCAAAAAAGTGAGGCGAGGGTGCTATGTCTAACGACTATTTAAGTGAAATGTTTGGCCTGTCAGGAAAAGTGGCTTTGGTTGCGGGGGCATCATCTGGCATTGGGGCCGCTTTTGCAGTGGCACTAGCCAAAGCGGGCGCTGATGTGGTTTTAGGGGCAAGACGTACCGACCGCATAGAAGCACTTGCTGCCCAAATTACCGAGGAAACTGGCCGCAAGGCGCTGGCTGTTGCGCTTGATGTAACAGATGCAGGTACCGTCAAAGCAGCCTTCGACAGTGCAGAGGCTACCCTCGGTACGCCAACAGTGGTGTGTAATAATGCCGGGATTGCTGTACCCAATTGGGCGCTGGATGACAGCGAAGACGATTGGGACCGCACAATGAATACCAACCTTAAAGGCATGTGGCGTGTAGGCACAGAGGCTGCCCGCAGGATGTTAGCGGCTGGCAAGCCAGGGTCTATTTTGAATACCGCCTCTATTCTGGGCCTTGGTAACGCTCCGCAGCAGTTGACATATGCCACAAGTAAGGCAGGTGTCGTGCAAATGTCTAAGGCAATGGCGCTGGAATGGCAGCGGCATGGTATTAGGGTGAATGCCTTGTGTCCCGGCTATTTTGTCACTGAAATTAATGATGTTTTTCTGGAGACTGACTTAGGCCAAAAAATGCTAAGGCGCTCTCCTGCCAAGCGGGCAGGAAAGCTTGAAGAATTGATCCCTGCGATGTTAATGTTTGCTTCCAGCGCCAGCAGCTTCACAACGGGCACAGCTCTGCCTGTTGATGGTGCGCATAGTGTCGCCATTGCCTAACGAGATAAACTCTCATGCAGTTTGAAAATATACTGACCAAAGGGCGCCTTATAAAACGCTATAAGCGCTTTTTGGCAGATATTGAGCTAGAAAATGGCGATATAATTGTCGCCCACTGTGCAAACTCTGGTTCAATGTTGGGGCTAAAGGAGCCGGGCAGCCTTGTTTATCTGTTGCCCAACACAAACCCCAAGGCCAAGCTTGATTGGCGCTGGGAAATGATAGAGGTGGATGGCGCGCTGGTAGGCATCAACACAGCCCGCCCAAACCGCATTGTTGAAACGGCTGTATTAGAAAGCGTTATTCCTGAATTGGCAGGGTATAGTAGCCTTCGCCGCGAAGTAAAGTATAGAAAGAACAGCAGGATAGATTTACTGCTTGAAGGCCCACCAGAAGAGCAGCGTGCCAACACCTGTTATGTTGAAGTGAAAAGCGTTACGTTGCGGAGCGGGGAAAAGGCATTATTCCCCGACAGTGTCACTGCGCGGGGCACCAAACATTTGCACGAGTTGATGGACATGGTCGCGGCGGGCCACAGGGCAGTGATGGTCTATTTGGTGCAGCGTTCAGACTGTACAGTCTTTGCCCCTGCTGCAGAAATTGACCCCACCTATACAAATGCGCTAAGAGACGCCCATGCCAAAGGTGTTGAGCTACTGTGTTATCAGTGCCATCTTACACCGGAAGCCATTGAAATTACCGGCAGCCTGCCAATTGAGCTGCTCTCTATGTCTTAAGCAAGGTTAAAGCATGAATTATGTAAACGCGGACTCTGTACCTGATGATCGCACTGGGGCCATCAAGATTTATGGTCCGGATGCAATGGAAGGTATGCGGGCTGCGGGTCGGCTGGCTGCTGAGGTGCTGGACCATGTAACGCCCTATGTGGAAGCTGGTATCACCACGGACGAGCTGAATACAATCTGCCATGATTTTACTATCAAGGCAGGGGCTGTTTCAGCGCCGCTTAATTACCGCGGCTTTCCAAAGTCAATTTGTACGTCTATCAATCATGTTCTGTGCCACGGCATTCCCGGCCCTAAAAAATTGAAGAAGGGCGATAGCCTTAATATTGACGTAACAGTTATTTTGAATGGCTGGTATGGCGACACCAGCCGGATGTTTTTTATTGGCGAGCCAAAGTTGCTGCTAAAGCGCTTGTGTCAGGTAACTTTCGAGGCCTTATGGAAGGGCATCGAACAAGTGAAGCCCGGTGCGCATTTGGGGGATATTGGCCATGCCATCCAAACTCATGTTGAAGCCCACCGTTATTCGGTTGTGCGGGACTTTTGTGGCCACGGCATTGGCCGTGTGTTCCATGATGAGCCAAGCATTGTGCATTACGGGCAGCCGGGCACAGGCCCTGAGTTACGCAAAGGCATGTTCTTTACCATAGAGCCAATGGTGAATGCAGGCAAATATACCTGCAAGGTTTTGTCGGATGGCTGGACAGCGGTTACGCGGGATAAATCGCTTTCTATGCAGTTTGAGCACACACTTGCTGTCACTGACGATGGCTATGAAGTCTTTACGAAATCACCTAAAGGGTGGGAATGTCCGCCCTACAGTAGTTCAGAGTAATTTTACCATTATAGAAGCGCTTTGGGAGTGTTTATGGATGGGGAAGAAACACAGTTTGGGTTTGCAGATACAGCAACCGTTGTAACGCAAAAACCAAAACCTGCGGCTAAAGACCACCGCCATGGCCACCGTGCCAGATTGCGCGAAAGGTTTTTAGCCGGCGGGCCAGAAGGTATGCCAGAGTATGAACTGCTGGAACTTATATTGTTTCTGGCTATTCCGCGCCGGGATGTAAAACCGCTGGCTAAAAGCCTGATCGAGCGTTTTGGCGGCTATGCTGGGGTTTTGTCGGCGGATGTGGCCGCGCTCCGGGCCTTCCCAAGCCTTGGCGATACTGCGGTGGCTGCCATTAAGTCAGTGCAAGCCTCAGCACTGTTTTTGGCGCGTTCACACGTGCAGGAAAAGCCTCTTTTATCGAATTGGAAAGCTGTGGAAAGCTACTTGCAGGGGGCAATGGCCCATCTGCCACGCGAGCAGTTCAGGCTACTATTGCTTGACCGAAAAAACGCCTTAATTGCAGAGGATACATTAAGCGAAGGCACGGTGGACCAAACCGCAGTTTACCCTCGTGAAATACTCCGTAAAGCATTGAATAAAGAGGCTTCTGCACTCATTCTTGTGCATAATCATCCTTCGGGGGATCCATCGCCAAGTGACGCTGATATAACAATGACAAAAGAAATTGTCGAAGCCTGCACAAAAGTAGGTATTCAGGTGCATGACCATATTATCATTGGAAAATTTGGCCAATCCAGCTTTAGACAGCTTGGATTACTATAAAGTTCCAGCCAGAATTGGGAGTAGCGCGTGTTTTGGCGTCAGGTAAAGTCCACAAAAAAAGCCATTGAGAAGCTGCCTATATCAGCCAAACTTGTCATTGTTTCAAGGGATGGCAAGGCGCTGGTTATGCGCAAAGATAACGGGGTTATGGACCTGCCGGGTGGCAAAGTGGAAAAAGGCGAAGACCTTTTCGAGGCAATGGCGCGTGAAGTGAGCGAAGAAACTGGCCTCCGTGTGAAAAAGTTTGAATTTAA
>JAESQS010000141.1 GCA_016765035.1 Kordiimonadaceae bacterium
AACTGGACCCCATCCAAAGTGATAGTTTTAAAACCACAAAAGATATCCTCTGATGCGAGGTTTTTCGGGGCAACTACATCCAAACCACGCTCAAGGTTGCGTTCCAATTCAAACACATGGGCTAGGCCAATATTGGCTTTAACAAAGATAGGGGCCGCTGACGTTACAGCAGAAACCGGCCCCACCAAAAAGATAGAGGCCGTAACAATTTTATAAACTGTATCTGTATACCCTTGAAAAAACAAAGGCAGAATAAAGACAACAACACCGACCAGAAAATACAGAAAAGCATTGCTGAACAGTAGCAAAACAACCCATTTGCCGCCTATGCCGACCAAAACACGCTCAAGCCCGTTGACTATCTCTTTAAATCGGCTGTGGAGGGCTTCGTTTTTATCAGCATTGATGCGGATTTCTTGGAAGCCTTCGATATAATTTTGCAGCGAACCCAACATGTTAGACTCGTGCGTATTCACGGACACCATTGCTTCCGTGAGGGCTTGCCGCCTGTTCCAAAAGTAAAACAAGGCGAGGGCAGTGGCCCCGGTAACAAGAAAGAAAGCAACCAGTGAGAGAAAGGCTATATAGATCAGGCACAGAAGCAGCAGCACCAAGCTTTGTGCTGCACTGGATAGAAGCGTAAAATGATGACTGAAATGGTTCATTTCCTGAGAAAGCGTTGAAAAAATTCTGCCGTGATCAAGCGTTTCCAATGTACGCAAACTGGATTGCTGAATTTTATCGGCAATACGCATGCGCAACAACCCCAACCGTCCCTGCATAAATTGATTGGCTTTTTGTAAAGAGGCTTTGTTCGCAACGTAAAAAATGCCAAAGGCAAGCAGGTATAACAAAATTGTTTTTACACTGATCGGCTCTGATGTTGCTGTTTGTTCAGCTGCTATATTAATAAGCGCTAGTAACGTGGCATTTGCCACTCCGGCAAGAACGGTAATATAGAAGGCCGACCATGCAGGCAGATTGTTATTTAACCGAAGTAATTGAAGTATATAGATATTGCCTGTCCTTTATCTTCATATCGAGCGAATACCCTGCTTGGTAACAAGCCATTCTTTCATTTTACTTATCGGTATTTAGCAACAACGGTAAATTATTAGAATCTGTACCTATGACGATAATTTTGGAATTCTCTGACTTGGCAAGTTCAACGGTGGCTGCAATACCGCGCCACTTCAACATGGATATCTTACTGATTTCCTCAAACTGTTTTAGACCTTCCGCCTCAATACGCAGGCGTTCTTTTTCATGCGTTGCTGCTTCAAGGCGATAATTATAGGCAAGCATTTCTTGCTCATACAGCAGCTTTTTGACAATCCCTTGCGCCATATCTTTAGGCAATACGAGCCTAAGAATGAGGACATTTTTAATATACACTGGATAGTCGCCAAAGTGCTTTAGGGTATTCTCTTTTAATTGTTTCAATAAAGAGTTTTCATCATGGGCAAATATTTCTTCCGCCCGGTAATTCCCTAAAATCTGACGCAATGAAGAAATAGCTTCAGGTAAAACAACCCTCCGCGCATAATCAGGGCCTAGCTTGCGGTGCAACTCTGGTAATTCAGAAGATTTAGGGCGAAAACGAATAGACCACTGCACTTCCATTTCCATGCCATCTTTGGATAAAAGCGTGGTCGTCTTCTCAATGCTCGAAAGACGCATGTCATAGATAATTATATCATCCCAAGGGAACTTAAAGTTCGTCCCTTCGCCCAAAATCATATTGGACGTACCACCAAAAAAGCGGCTCCAATAAACCCCTTGTTGGCCGGGGTAATGAGATACAACGACTGTCTCCCAAAAGAGAACAACAACAAATAACAGGACCAAAACCGACAGGGCCAACCCAGTCCGGAGTTTGTGCATAAAATTCAGCAGTGTTTTTTTCCAGCCGAGCTTGCTGTCATTACCAACTTTGCTGCCATCGCCAGCGTCTACCGGCATGTTTTCTTCCGTATGCGCCACTATTTATATCACTCAGTATCTTGAGCGTTAGGTGCCAAGCCAAGCCCGCTTTTTTGACCTAACAAAACCAAGAGAATAAATACAAGCAAGGGAGTAAACATTATACTAGCAACCAATACCCCCCAAAAACCCAAGCGGCTTTTGCGGCCAAGATAAGCCACAAAAACAGAAGCTATTAAAAGCAGTAAAATCAGTACTATCATTATAAAAAGTTCCCTTAACCCTTAAAGAATAGCACCCAGCACATTAGGCCGCTGCGGCAGCTTTCTTGCCAGCGACTTTATTCTTCAAGTTCCCGGCCTTTTTCACGCCTTCATCATACATGGATTTAAAGTAATCCCGTGTTTCTTCAGGGTTAAAAGACAATAAAGTACCGCCAGCTTCATAATGCGCGATAAACACTTTACCAACGGCATATGCGGCACCCGCAGACATAGCTGGCAATGAAACGGCTGCAAGCACAGGCCCCACAAAAGGAATGGCACGAAGCGAACTGGCTGCCAACGCATGACCAATAGTCACACTACCCAAGCCCCCTAAAAGAGAAATGACTGCTTTTTTGGCCAAATCTTTTCGAAAGGGTACGTCATAATGATCTGAAAGTTCTTTGATCAATTTAACCTGAACTGCCGTGATGGCAATAAACTCTACCATCGGAATGGGAAGGAGGCCAACGCCGCCCGACCAAAGCATGTTTCTCTTTACAATACTCATGGGAACTTCGGTTGCAGTTTCCACGACTTCTTCTTTAGAGTCTGTCACGTGCCTCACCTCTTCCTGATTGTTTCATGATCACGATTGCATGTTTTAGCCTAAAATAGATTAAATATCAATAGTTTGAAAGAGTGGCGATGTCAGGTCCAAGCTGACATGACGCGACTTAATATAAATATTAATTCCAGCCTTCAGGGAAAGGCGTAAAGAATAAAGGCGCAGGCATGATCAGGCAGAGCGACTTTAAAGTCATGCTGTAATCGGTTGGTTGCAACAATGGCAGGCTTACCACCGCAGAACCCTGTTTTACGCTTGTACCCAATCTGAGCTTTGACACTTGCCATGTTTGCTAGCCGTGCCACACGGTTCGGACAGCAGATCTCGTCGAGTGACCCTAGGTCGTCATGAAGTTTGCGATATCCATAGCCATCACGACCCGTACTTCATGTCAGAAATGGGCCTTTTGCCTGTAGTTTTGAACTTTTAGAAAATTAACAAAATTACCAACGCTGGAGTTGGATGAAACCCTGTCAGTACTAAATAGGGAATAATATGCATTTTAAGAGCATCCGCTTTACAAACTCTGCGCTCAAACGGATGATGTTCTATCTGCGTTTAACTACGCCGTGGACATACTGAGGTGGTCCTATTTGTTTGGACAGGTTGGCAGCTAGTTTAAGGTGTATCCAGTTTCATTATGCTGCCAGTTCTTGTGCTTTATGAGCTTGGGATATCCCAAGCTCATAAAATTGCTCTCTTGATTGCCAGTAGGCTTCACACGGGGTGGCTCCGTCAAGCGATGAATGTGGCCGGACGGTGTTATAAAATTCCATCCAGTCATCAATCACGCGCCTTGCTTTAAAACCATCGGTCATTTCAGTCAGGTAAATGGCCTCATATTTAAGGCTGCGCCACAGGCGTTCAATGAAGATATTGTCGAGATACCTTCCGCGCCTATCCATCGATATGGCCATCTCTGCATTTGTCAGAACCTCGATAAAGTCACCGCTGGTGAATTGACTGCCCTGAT
>JAESQS010000142.1 GCA_016765035.1 Kordiimonadaceae bacterium
CGAAATAACAGGTGTCCTGGTAGATAAAGCCAAAAACCTAGTCTTGCAGCTTATTCCACCCCCTACAGCCGACCAATTAAGCAAACAGTTACTGACGGGCAGCCAAAATACAATAAAACAAGGCTGGACCGCTGTGCACAATATGTCCGTATCATGGCCAGAGCTGGAAACCATTGAAGCATTGTCAGATGCAGGCACCCTCAAACTACGTAGCTACAACAGCGTATCAGCAGACGTCGCAAATAGACTGTTTGTTTCTGGGGCACGGCAAAACGAAAACGGCAAAATCATAACCCGTGCGATCAAACTTATGCTGGATGGCGCGCTCGGCTCACGCGGGGCGGCCCTTATCGAGCCTTACGCAGATGCAGATGGCGCTGGCCTTCTCCTTGTCCAAAAAGAAGACATTATGCCTCTGCTAGCACGCGCATTGCGGGAGGGTATTCAAGTTAATACACATGCCATAGGCGACCGCGCCAACCGGCTGTTGCTAGACTGGTACGAAGAAGCGATGGATGAAACCCCCGAACAGGAACGTGCCATAGCATCCCCGCGCTGGCGGGATGAACATGCGCAAATCATCAATGGGGCAGACATAAAGAGATACGCCGCACTTGGTATCATTGCGTCCATGCAACCCTCCCATGCCATAGGGGATTTGCATTTTGCCCCTGCCCGGCTGGGAGAAGACCGCCTCCGCGGCGCTTATGCGTGGTCTAGCTTGATCAACAGTGGTGTCATTATTGCCGGTGGCTCCGATGCCCCGGTTGAAAAAGGCAGCGCGGTTATTGAATTTTACGCCGCTACCGCCCGCCGGGATCTAAATGGTTTTCAGGGCGAAAACTGGTTTCCCGGAGAGGCACTGACCCGCGAAAAAGCCTTAAAGATGTTCACCTTATGGCCAGCCATCGCCTCTTTTCAAGAACAAGACCTTGGCAGCATTGCTGTTGGCAAAAAGGCAGACCTTACAGCCTTTGATATAGATTTGATGACAGTGGCAGAAAGTGACCTTCCAACTGGCCAAGCCATTCTCACCATCATTGAAGGTGAGATAGTTTACTCGGCTCAATAAAACAAAACGCGCCTTTATATACATCATCAGCGGCCCACGCCCCGCTTACTCTCTGGCCCAACCACCCGCTAGGATACCCTGTGGGGTGGTTGGGCCAAACACTTGGAGCCTTGGTCTAGGTGTGCCTGCTACTCACTAAAGCGATAGGCTTTACGCTCTGCTTTAATGAGCAGCCTTGATGGGCTGCCCTATTTCTACGTTGCCCTTACTCTTCCGGTGGGGCGTATTTTTTAAACCACGCCAAAATATTACCCACTTTTCGAACCAAATTGCTGGGCCGAGCATCAATGCCGTGCCCCGCATCTGAAACGCGCACCATCACACTGTCAATGCCGCGTAATTTCAGAGCTTGGTAATATTGCTCAGTCTCAGGCATTGGGGTGCGATAATCCCTTTCGCCCGTCGACAGCATTGTGGGTGTATTTACATTTCCAACCAATGATAGAGGGGACCGCTCCCAGTAACCCGTCGGGTCTTCCCATGGCATTGTACCGAACCAATATTTGGCGAAAAAGTTGCCAAAATCAGTAGTCAGTACAAAACTAGCCCAATGAATAATGGGTTTAACCACAACTGCTGCTCTAAAGCGATCCGTTTTACCAATGATCCAAGCCGCTAATGCGCCGCCGGCAGAGCCGCCGGTCACATATAATTGGTCTTCAGACGTTGCGCCGCTTGCTACCACAGCATCAACAGCATCCATCAAATCATTATAATCATCAGCGGGATAATTATGGTGGATGAGGTTGGCAGACTCCATACCGTAAGACGCGCTACCTCGCGGGTTTACAAATAAAACCATATAACCTGCCGCAGCATAGGTCTGTGCTTCAGCGCTAAAATGTGGGCCATAAGCCGCATGGGGTCCCCCATGAATTTCAAGGATAAGCGGATATTTCTTTCCTGCCTCAAACCCAGCAGGCTTCACAAGCCACGCCTGTAAAGGCCGACCATCCAGACTGGATGTCAGGTTTAATTCTTCCACCGGCGCAAGTGTTTTATGCCCAAGAAGGTCTTCATTCAGGTGCGTCAATTGAACTGTGCGCCCGATCCGGTCAATGATGGCCAAATCTGCAGGCCGGTCAGTGCGGGACTGGGTGAAACCATACGGCCATCTGGCACCACACGAAACCCACCGCTTGTATAAGGGCGGCCAAGCTCGGTGCCACCAATTTTATCAGTGATAACACGCCCGCCCCCACTGAGCGTAACATATGCTGCGAAATGCTTGCCTTCATTGTCATAGGAATAATACAGGCCTTTGCCATCTGCGGCCCACTGCACACCATTAACACTGCGGTCGAGATCTGCTGTTAGCAACCGCGCACCTGACCCATCAACTGCCATCACATAGAGGCTAACATTCTGGTTCGACAAGAGCTTGTCATCAAAACCCAAATAGGCAATTTGCGCGCCATTCGGGGAAATACGCGGACTACTGTCCGGTCCCTTCCGGTCAGTAAGACGCACTAAATCTCCGCTTTGCAAATTGATTGAGTAAATATCGCTCTCAACGGGGTCCAACTCCCAATTATCATTTAGATTTGCTGAGAAAATAATACCGCTATTGTCCTTCAGCCAGCCAGGAGCGCTTCCATACTGAAAGTTTCCGCTGGTGATTTGGCGAGGGGTTCCACCATCCGCGGGCACAGTAAACACATGCACAAAACCTTCAGGCAGCAGGCCCCGCCTACCATCATGCCGGTAAGTAACTTTATCAACAACTGTCGCATTTTTAGCCCATTTCGCCCCCTTTGGTTTTGACGGCAGACTATAGAGCGACACAGGTTTGGCTGGTACAAACATGGTAAAGGCAATTGTTTGGCTGTCAGGAGACCAGCTAAGGCGGGAAGGCGCAAACTGCACATCTGTTACACGGGCCGTCTGCCCGGTATCCAGCCACTTTATATAGATTTGTGCTTTGCCTTCATTTGAGGAAACATAAGCCATCCGCGTACCGTCTGGCGAAAAACGCGGCATGGAATAATGTGCTTTTCCGGAAAAAATAGGGCGATGGTTAGTACCATCCAAATCAACAGACCAAATATTCGTCCGCCGGCTATCAGCCATCACATCCATAGATTTGCGTTCATAGACAACGGCATTACCACCGGGTGCTATGCGAGGGTTGGTAGCATATTCCAAATGAAATATATCACTGCTGGAGAATGCCTCCTTGTCCGCAGCAACCCCAGCAACACTGATAGACATCAACGCACTACATAAAATAAATTGTAAATTTTTCATACCATCCTCTCCCCATATCTTTGCAGGCAAGCTAACAGAGGCAAGAGGTTAGTGAAAGAAGGAAAGAATACTATCTGTCAGTTTCTATTGAACAAATGCTCAAAAATACCGTATTCATGATTAGCATAATCAAGTCTCAGACTCTATTATACTACCAAGCGAAACCAACTGCATTTAGAGGGAAAAATGACTGGCGTTTTAGAAGAGATTAAAAAAGAACGGGAACGCTTCGTTGCTTTTGCTTTTGCCGCAGCAGAGATTTTTCTGGAAGTCGATGCGGATGGACTAATATTGTATGAAGGCGGCGCGGTTGAACGTATTGGTACCAAAAAAAACACGCCTTTAATTGGCCAGAATATCAACGATATTTTAGACCCGGACGACCACCAAATATTCATGGCCTTATCCCAGCACCTAAAACACAAAGGCCGGATAGGGCCAATCCCCTTGCGCTTTATGGCAGAGGGAAACCGCAGCCTTGCGCTTAGGGCTTTTGCTCTTGGAATGCCCGGCAGCAATGACCGCACATTTCTTGCCCTGCGGGCAGCACCCCTAGGCTCTGGTGGTGGCATTAGTGACACTGACATTGACGAAGAAACCGGGTTTTTATCACAAGAAGCCTTTTTGGCACTGGCCGCTGAAACCATGGCAGACAAAACGAGCAATAGTAACATCTACCTTACCGCTGTAGAAGTTGATGGGCTTGAGCAAGCGCAAGAAAAATTTGGCCCCAAATATATGCGCGCGCTGCTTGGGCAAGTCGCTGCACATTTAAAAACAATATCTGTCGACGGCCAAACTGCCAGCCAAATTAGTGATAAACATTTTGCTTTCTTACACCGTAGCCAAACAGACGGTGAAAAATTAAATGAAAGCCTACAACAACTCGATAAAAATATTTCCTTAAAAACAAGCTATTCAACATTGGCGGCTGACGGTGCAGATGTATCTGAAGACCCGATTTTACGCACACTTTCCTACATGCTAAACGAATTTTGTAAAAACCCGGGCAGCATGGATTTCAATACAGTCACAGATGCCTTTGACGAAATGGCAACGCAAACACAGCGCCGGGTTACTGATATCCGCACCATGACTGAAACAGGTAACTTTAAGATAGCCTTTCAGCCTGTGGTTTCATTGAAAAGTGGCGACATTCACCATAATGAAATTCTAAGCCGCTTTGGCAATGATCAGGAACAGCCCTCACCATTGGAAGTTATTAAGTTTGCAGAGGATGTCGGTATCATTGAGGAATTTGATATCGCCCTGTGCAAAAAAGCGATCGATTATATCCGTAAAATGAAAAAACTGGGCACCCCGCTCACACTGGGAATTAACCTCTCGGCGCGCACACTGGACAGTGGCCGGTTTGTGGATGCTTTGCTAGAAACCCTTAAAGGCGCGAGCGATATCTCCAGGTCATTAATACTCGAATTAACCGATACTTCTGCCGTACAGAACATGGAACAGGCTGAAGCTATTCTCAATGATATCAAAGCTATCGGGTACCAAATTTGCCTGGGTGACTTTGGCGGCGGGGCCGCGGGGTACCAGTATTTGCGGTCATTCAATGTTGATTACGTGAAAATAGATGGTGCCTATGTGAAAGAAATGAGCACACCCGGCTATAAACCCACATTCTTGCTTTCTATGGTTAGGCTCTGTGGGGATTTAGGCATTAAGACCATCGGCGAGCATGTAGAAAATAAATTTCAAGCAGACCTGCTCCGTTCGCTAGGCGTGGACTTTGCTCAAGGGTATCATTTCGGCCGCCCGGAATTTAGCCCAAAAACATCTTAGTGCGGACAATCGACTTATAATGTCAGCCTTTCACACATTCATCGGCCTAGTCGTATGCATACTGCTTTGGCTCTTCATAGGCTGGCGGGAAAAAAGGCGCCAACTTGGCACTGTGCCCTTCGTATCAGCGCATTTATTGCAGTTTCTGTTGCTGATTATATTTTTTGTCTTTGCAGCCCACCTCTTTTCAACGGTGACAGGCATTACTTGGGACCCGCCTTTTCGGCGGTAGCTCTTTTTCAAATTTATAGCTATTACTTTGGATCAGGCACATCAGATGCTGGATTACCAGCCGCTGCTTCAAAGGCCCTAATGCCAATGCGCGCATACACCAGCGCCCAAAACATGGATTTAAAGAAGCGCCGCTTGCCCCTTTTTCCAATGGCTATCAAAAGGCCGGTGGGGTGCCTGTGTATATATTTGGCAACTTCCTGACTTTCAGCAAGCATAACGTCTTTTTGCGTGGTGGAGGGCGCAACGCGGTGTTTTTTCATGGGCTTATAGCGCGCACGCGGTTTCCGCCCAGCTTTTGAACGCCATATGCGTAGCCACACCAAAAACCCAAGAATTGCGGCGGCAACAATCATGACAAACATGCCCAAAAGATACAGATAATTATATTGGTCGCCCAACTCAAACCGGGTGGCAGTATCGTCCAGCGCTTGCTCCATTGTAATCCTAGAATCCTGCGCTAAATCACCCTCAGAACTAAAGCTGTAAATAAGGGCATCACGCCTATCAAGCCCGGAAAGCATACCATTTCCGCCATATACGGTGACAAAACCATTCGATGCCACAGTCACGCCATACAGCGAATCGCCGCTGCATTTCACCTTTAGGTCAGTAAGGTTGGGGCGCAGGGAAAACACCTGATAGTCCGTTACCCGCGTACACCGGTACCTGAAAATAGAAATCACCTGACGCAGCTTGATTGCAATAGTCGCTTCCGGAGTGGCTCTATTAATACCACTATATATATCGAGCGCAATTTGCCGCGGATCCGTTTCCCCACTTTGAGCAACCGCAGGCGCAGCCCAAATCAACATTAAAAATGAAACGAAAAAGAATAGCGACCAAGAGCGCATAACATATCCTATGGGTTTTCCAAGCTGCTATTGAAAAACAACGCCAGCCAACAGACTTTAGCAAAAGGATACAGGAAGCCTTTGAGATATCAATAGAATAGGGGAAATGCCATTGAGAGAGCGTATTTTATGCCGCGCATAAAAAAGCGGAACCGCAATCGGGGGAGGACATGCGGTTCCGCGGTGACACAGTCAGATCAAGGGAGCTATTAGGCTGTATCAGCATCTTCTTTATACTGTAGGGGGCGTTAACAACCGGTAAACAAGCCCACTTTATTACAAATTTCATAAAAAAAATGTCTAAATTAGCCCAATCCCTTACTGACTAAAGGTTTCAGAGCCTATTTTTCTCGTAGGTTTCCTTCGCTTAACCCAACGAAAAAGCGAGCCCTCAACCTTCGATTATTGGCCTTATTATGTTTCTCGCATTTTAAGGGCAGCAATGAAGGCACTATGGGGAATCTCTACTTTGCCATACATGCGCATTTTGGCTTTACCCTTCTTCTGTTTCTCAAGAAGTTTCTTCTTACGCGTCATGTCACCGCCATAACATTTGGCTGTAACATCTTTGCGCATGGCAGAGATTGTTTCACGGGCAACAACCTTGCCGCCAATAGCCGCTTGGATTGGAATTTTAAACAGCTGACGCGGGATCAGATCTTTCAGGCGGTCACACAGTGCCCTACCACGTGCTTCAGCAGCTGTACGGTGTACCAGCATAGAAAGCGCATCAACAGGCTCTGCATTCACGAGGATGGACATTTTAACGAGGTCTGAAGGCTCGTGCCCGCACATTTCATAATCAAAACTTGCATAGCCGCGTGAAACAGACTTCAAGCGATCATAAAAATCATACACCACTTCATTAAGGGGCAGTTTGTATTTCAACATCGCGCGCGAGCCAACATACGTTAGATCTTCCTGAATGCCGCGCTTGACTTCGCATAGCTTCAATACCACGCCCAAATATTCATCTGGCACCAGTATCGTGGCGTCAATCCAAGGCTCTTCAATGCGGTCAATGCGCGTCACTTCTGGCATATCTGCTGGATTATGCAGTTGGATCATGTCGCCTTTATGCAAATAAATATTATAGATCACACTCGGGCTCGTCGTGATCAGCTCGATATCAAATTCGCGGTTGATACGCTCTTGAATAATCTCCAAATGCAACATGCCAAGGAAACCACAGCGGAAACCAAAACCAAGCGCCGTTGAACTTTCAGTTTCATACTCAAAACTGGCGTCATTTAATCTTAGGCGAGCCAGCGCTTCTTTAAGCTGCTCAAATTCAGCGGTATCTGCGGGGAATAGACCGCAAAACACAACAGACCTACTCGGTAGGAAGCCCGGCAGAGCCTCCGCGCAAGGGCGCCTTAAATCAGTGATAGTATCGCCAACATGCGTATCGGCAACTTCCTTGATTGAAGCAGTAATATACCCTACTTCACCGGGGCCAAGTTCAGGCACTTCAACGCCCTTCGGTGTAAACACGCCAACCCGGTCAACTTTATGTTCTGTGCCCGCAGCCATCATTTGGATTTGCTGGCCTTTTTTAACCACACCATCAATGATCCGTACTAGCACCATGACGCCCAAGTAGGTATCATACCAACTGTCTACCAACATGGCTTTCAGGGGTGCTTCACGGTCACCAACAGGTGCTGGTAAATGCTCAACAATACTGTCGAGCACATCTTCAATACCAATTCCAGATTTGGCCGAACATTCCACTGCGCCAGAGGCATCAATGCCATTCACATCTTCAATTTGCGTGCGCACCCGATCAGGCTCGGCGGCGGGCAAATCAATTTTATTCAGCACAGGCACAATCTCATGGTTGTTATCCATGGCCTGATACACATTTGCCAGCGTTTGGGCTTCTACGCCTTGGCTTGCATCCACAACAAGCAAGGAGCCTTCGCAAGCCGACAAACAACGGCTGACTTCATAGGCGAAATCAACGTGGCCCGGCGTGTCCATAAGGTTGAGAATATAATCCTCACCATCCTTGCCTTTATAATTAAGCCGAACTGTTTGTGCTTTGATGGTGATACCGCGCTCTCGCTCAATATCCATCGAATCCAAAACCTGTTGCTGCATTTCCCGTTCAGAAAGCGCCCCTGTAAACTGGATCATACGGTCAGCGAGTGTGGATTTACCGTGGTCGATATGGGCTACAATTGAAAAATTGCGGATATTTTTTAATTCGGTCATGCCGGTGCTTATTACTCTATCATTTGGTTATCGTTATAGTGGCTAAGGCATCAACAAGGCTGGTTATGAAAAAACCCTGCGGCCCCAAAAGGAGATCCTTTTAAAAAGGTAAAACCCGATCAGGTGGCCTGTGGTTATCCATATAGGTGCGGATGTTTATCAGCACCTTTTCCCCCATACCCACACGGCCTTCAATTGTGGCAGAGCCCATATGCGGTAGTAATACGACATTTTCCAGCTCTAGCAGCTTTGCGTTTATGCTTGGCTCTTCTTCAAACACATCCAGCCCAGCCCCTGCAATTCGCCCTACTTCAATAAGGTCTGCAAGTGCCTCTTCATCAACAATGCCACCCCGTGCAGTGTTAATAAGAACGGCGTGTGGCTGCATTTTCTTGAGCCGCGTCCTGTCCATCAAATGCTTGGTTTCGTCTGTCAGTGGGCAATTCACAGAAACAAAATCCATACGGGTCAACATCTGGTCCAAGTCATCCCAATAGGTTACTTCAAGCTCCTGCTCAATCTGCTCAGGTAGGCGAGAGCGATTATGGTAATGCACAGCGATATTAAAGGCTTTTGCACGGCGTGCCACTGCGCGCCCAATACGGCCCATACC
>JAESQS010000015.1 GCA_016765035.1 Kordiimonadaceae bacterium
CGGTTTTCAGCCATGCGTTCATGGTGAATGCCCAATTATGTCGCGTAGCTGTACCAGCTTGGGGTGGCTCTGGTTGGGAGCTGCCGCCATGCGGTCTCTCACATAGGCAAGTTGCGCTGCTTCACCTAGCAGGTCGCTGTTAGCCGCTCCGCTGCCAGTTGCCGTATCAATGACAGCAGTACCTGTAAGCGCGGGTTGGCATTCTTGTAAGAGGGATTGATTTAAAGGCTCAAAGGTTTCCTGCACATGCTGGAACTGCTGTGCAGAAAGCTTCAATCGTTGTTCAGGCTCTGTTGTATTGGGGGATGATAGCAGGGTGAAGATCTCTTCGTCATGCACGGAGGAAAACAGCTCTGTATGGTTGCTCATGAAAAGCAATAAGCGGGCATCAATGCTGATGTTTTCATTTTTGGTGGGAGTGCAATCCTTGGGGTCAAAGCCAATATGGGTGCAGAAATCTTCTATGATGTCTTTGCCTTGAAGGAAAGGCGCTTGGATAAAGCGCACATGGTGGCTTGCTAAATCCACAGCGTCTAACCAACCGCGAACAATACTTAGAAAGTCGGGCTGCTTGTTAGCCAGTCGCCGCTTTATAAATTCACCCAAGGACAAGCCCCTTTTAAGGCCCCATTGCCGCCATGCAGACAACAGCAACTGGTCTTGCCGCCGCACATAATAAATCAGGTGGATATGGGCATGGTCTGCCATATTTGCAAAAAGCAGCGGCCATTCGCTTTGGGCCATACATTCAGAAGACAGAATTAATTTGGGTTGGCTGGTTGCTTGTTTTCCAGCTTCTGCAATCCAGCGTTTGATGGGGGATGTGTCCCCGGTTTCGCGAATAGCCTCTAGCGCCCAAAGGGGGTTACCCGCTGGTGATTGGCTTGTTGTGCAGGTTAATTTGTCCGTTGGCAGTGTGTAGCCAGCGGCTTTTAAATGTTGCGTGTTTTGGAATAGGAAGGATTGCAGCGTGGAAGAGGCTGTTTTTGGGTGCCCAATGTGCAGGTATAATTGGGGTTTAGAATAGGGTTTATTTTTTTTAGGCACGCCACAATCCAAATTGCCATAGAATAATAGGTATCTGATGTAGCGTAGCGAGCTTTTGTAGCTTTGCAAGCTGGGTTTAAAAACGGATATGCTTTAATAGGCGCGCTCAATGCAAAAGTCTACGACGCCGAGCATGGCTTTTTTAGCGGGGCTTTCTTTGAAAATTGCCAAAGCATCTTTTGCCATTGCCCCGTAATGCCGAGCGCGTTCTATGGTGTCGGCCACAGTGCCGTGCTTTTCCAGCAATTTGGTGGCTTCCCCTAAGTCGCCATCTTCTTGCTTTAGCTGCGTCATAGTGCGTTTCCAAAAGGCGCGCTCTTCGTCAGTGCCGCGCCTGTAAGCAAGAATAACGGGCAGGGTAATTTTACCTTCGCGGAAATCGTCCCCAATTTCTTTGCCGAGCTTTGTTTTGTCAGCATTATAATCCAGCGCATCATCCACAAGCTGGAAGGCGATGCCTAAGTATTTGCCGTAGGCTGAAAGGGCTGCTTCAACATCTTCGCCTTGCTCTGCAACAACACCGGCAACTTCGCAGGCAGCCGCAAACAACACGGCTGTTTTTGCTGTTATCACTTCCAGATATTTTTCTTCTGTGGTGGCAAGGTCATTCGCTGTTGTGAGCTGTAGAATTTCGCCCTCAGTAATAATAGCAGAGGTGCTTGAAAGGATTTTCAATACTTTTAAAGAATCGCTTTCGACCATCAGCTCAAAGGCACGGCTGAACAGAAAGTCCCCAACCAGAACAGTTGGCTGGTTGCCCCAGATAAGGTTCGCTGGTTTTTTGCCGCGCCTTAACTTGCTTTCGTCCACCACATCATCATGCAAAAGAGTTGCTGTATGGATAAACTCCACGGCAGTTGCGAGGCCAATATGCCGCTTGCCAGTATAGTTGATCAATTGCGCAGAAGCCAACGTCAGCATAGGGCGCAGGCGTTTTCCGCCAGAGGATATTAAATGCCCGGCAAGCTCTGGAATAAGGGAAACGGGGCTATCCATACGCTTCAAGATGGTGGCGTTTACCTCGGCCATCTGGTCTGCGATAAGCGATTGCATCATGTCAATGGCAGAAGTGTTTGCCTTATGGTCTTTCATGGAAATAACATTTCCGGACGTTGGGTTTGACATAATGGCCTCATATTTTAGCAGTCGTTTATTTGGCGCGACCATAGAACTGCACCTGTTTGAAAGCAAGGCGCGACGCCCACATGTGTCAATTGACCACGCCTGAATAGTCTTTACAATAAAGCCCGGTGCCGATGTGGTACAAATGAAGTCTGCGTGAACTGGAGAAAGACATCACTCCTGAAGGTAAAAATACCGGGTCTGTTGAAGGCCCAGAGTTTTCTGGTGACCCAAAGTTTTCTAGTGATTTAGGGTTTTCTGAAAAAACGGAATCCATTGATGATTTCCTTGGTGGGCGTGTGCGTCTTATTCAGCCAAAAACAGGGTACCGGGTTTCGATGGACACCGTCATGCTTGCGGCTTCTGTGCCCGCGGTGGCAGGGGATAAAGTATTAGAGGGCGGCGTTGGTACAGGCGGCGCAGCCCTGTGTTTAGCCAAGCGCGTTCAGGGTGTTTTGGTGGAAGGTATAGAGCAGCAAGATGACATGCTCCTCTATGCAAATAGAAATATCTTGTTCAACGGCTTGGCAAATACGGTTTCTGTGCAAAAAGGCGACATCACTGACTTAAGCGAAGGCGAGGGGCAGTATGACCATGTGATGGTTAATCCGCCATACCTGCCAGATGGCACAGCGATACGGCCCCCTGTGGAAACCAAAGGGCTTGCCCATATGGATACAACGGCAACCCTGAAAGACTGGATGCGCTTCTGTGTTTATAAAGCGCGCAATAAAGGCACAATCACCGTTATATATCGGGCTGACCGGGTGGATGAAGTGATCGCGCATTTGCACCGTCGGGTGGGCGAGTTGAAAATCATGCCTTTTTGGCCGCGCGCAGGTGTGCCTGCCAAGCGGGTTATCATTCAAGGGCGCAAAGGTATGCGGGGCGTTGCCTCCCTTTTGCCGGGCATGGCTTTGCACAGCGATACTGAGCGCTATACGCCTGAGGCCAAACAAATTTTGTGGGACGGCGATGCCCTAGACCTGAAAGCCTTTGCGTGTAAGCGCTAAAGCCGTTACTCAGTGCGTAGGTAATAATTAAGGCCTTATGGGGCTGATTTTTTGGTGGACCCTTGATGCTCGATACAACAGTGTCTATTTTTTCTTTCCTGCGTCGGAAACTGTTTGGCGAGCCATCGCCAAAAGTGGCTGTTGTGCGCCTGTATGGTGTTATTGCTGCGGGTGGGCGGTTTAAGCAAAATATCAATTTGGCTTCTGTGGCCGAGCAGCTTGAGCAAGCGTTTGACCTGCGCGGGCTTTCCGCCGTTGCTTTGTTGATTAATTCACCGGGCGGTTCGCCTGTGCAGTCCGCGTTGATTTTAAAACGCATCCGTGACCTTGCGCAGGAAAAAGATGTGCCTGTGCTGGCTTTTGCGGAAGATGTTGCGGCATCTGGCGGGTATATGCTTGCGCTGGCAGGGGATGAAATTTACGGAAACCCTTCTTCCATCGTGGGCAGTGTAGGCGTTGTTTCAAGCGGTTTTGGCTTCAAGCAGGTTATGGAAAAAATAGGCGTTGAACGGCGGCTTTATACCTCTGGTGAAAGCAAAGCCATGCTGGATGCTTTTCAGGATGAAAAAGAAGAAGATGTGGCTCGGCTTAAAGAAATTCAGCAGGATATCCACGAGCATTTCAAAGGATTAGTGCGGGAACGCCGGGGCAAGCGACTAAAAGGCTTACGCAGCAAGCTATTTTCCGGTGAAGTCTTCACGGGGCAGGAGGCTGTTAAACTTGGGCAGATTGATGGCATCGGTGATGTGCGCACGGTGCTGCGATCCCGTTTTGGGGATAAAGTGAAGATGCGGTTGATTAGTGAAAAGAAGCCGCGTCTGAGCGGTTTGCTCGGGCTGGCCAGCCAAGGGGGCGATAGCCATAGTGGTATAGGTAGAGTGGCTGACATGCCGCACACCATGCTTGCGGCAGTTGAAGAGCGCCTATATTGGAATAAATTTGGGCTTTGATAAAACGCTGCAATGAGATTTGGACTATATTTGACGGAGAGTGACAGTGCCAATTGACGAAGAACATAAAAAGCAGTTGCTGCAATATAGGGAAAGCATCGATAATATCGACGCAGCGCTGGTATTCATGTTGGCTGAACGCTTTAAAGTAACCAAAGCTGTTGGCTATTATAAAAATGAGCATGATTTACCGCCCGCTGACCCGCGCCGTGAAGAGGAACAAGTTCAGCGCCTGAGAAATTTGGCAAAATCAGCGAAGTTGGACCCGGAATTCAGTGAAAAATTTTTGAACTTCATTATTCGTGAAGTGATCCAGCATCATGAGCGTATTCGCGAAGGAAGCGATGTATAAGCGTGTTTATCGCCAAAAAAGCGATTTTTTAAGGGGTGTGGATTATTTTATTTAATAGGACGACAGGCGTTTTTAGGATTGCTCATGACAATTGATGGCCCGGAACAGTTGGAAAAACTTAAAGCCATTGGTGCTATATGCCGGGATGTGCTGAAAGCAATGGGTGCTGCGGTGCGGCCGGGCATTACCCCAAAAGAACTTGATGCGCTTGGCGGAAAAATGCTTGAGGCAGCGGGTGCAACCTCAGCCCCGATGCTGGCCTATAATTTTCCGGGTTTCACGTGTATTTCTGTAGAAGATGCCATCGCCCACGGTATCCCCGGTGATATTCCGTTGGAAGAAGGCCAGTTGATCAACATTGATGTTTCTGCTGAAAAAGACGGCATTTTTGCTGATACAGGCGCAAGCTTCCCTGTGGGGGAAATTGCGCCAAATCTGCAAAAACTGTTAGATGCCACCAAGGCAGCGCAGCGCAAAGCCATGTTCGCGGCCCGCGCGGGCCAGCCCGTGAATGTGGTTGGCAAAGCCGTGCAAAAAGAAGCCTACAAGCATGGTTTCCAAATTGTGGAAGGCCTTAACGGCCACGGTGTTGGTAAATGGATTCATGAAGAACCAACCGTGCCAAACCTATATTACCCCGCTGACAAAACCAAACTGGTTGAAGGGCAGGTTATAACTATTGAGCCCTTCCTCACCACCGGCAGCCGCCACTATGTGGAAGACGAAGACGGTTGGACACTACGTCTTTCAGAAGGTGGTCACGGCGCCCAGTTCGAGCATACATTCGTTGTAACAAAAGGCGCCCCAATTGTTGTGACGGCATAGTAATTAGCAATTACGCTATGCCCCCTTAATTGCCCCCCCCAAGCACGTTCATCCCTGCAATACCACTGTCATCCGCAGGCGGGGACGTATGTCGCCGCTAGTACCTCATTACCCTGATTGCCACATAATAGAATCGTTGATTACGTCGTCGAGTGTTGAAATGGGGCATAACAGTTTCCGCATGGGTCCCGGCCTGCGCGGGAATGACGTGTGATAATATGAACGTACTTCCAGCAGGGTTTGCGGTTGCACGTGTGGCGGAATTTGCTAGGGTGCTGACATGACTGATGATTTACCCCTTAAGCTGGTTTTTGACCTTGGCGAAATCCTGCCTCACCTGCCGCCTGAAAAGCAGGCGGAGCTATCCCGTGCGCTTAGAATTATCTTTGAGGAATTCGAAGATGCCCGGGTGCTTGCCACCAGCGAAACCAAGCGCATGGGCCGCATTCTGCATGTTGTTTTGTTCGGGTCTTTCACCGGCGACAATTGGGTGGAGGACCCAAAAAGTGGCTACATGTCAGACTTTGACCTGCTGATTGTCGTCAACAATCAGGTATTCACTGACTGTAGCACTTATTGGTATAAAGCGGAGGAACGCCTGCTGCGAAACCCGTCTATTCGGCGGGAAGTAAACTTCATTGTACATGATCTTGGTGAAGTGAATAGCAAGTTGTGCGAGGCGCAATATTTTTTCAGTGACATTGTGCGCGAGGGCATCCCCCTATACGAACTGACGAAAACCAAACCCCTCAAAAAACCGGGCATATTGGACGAAGCTGAAGCAAAAAGGCAGGCAAGGCGGTATTTTGAGGGGGCTTTTTCAAAAGTGGATAGTTTTCAGGCTTATTCACAACTCGCTATATCGAGAGGTGAACTCTCGCTGGCAGCCTTTTTACTGCACCAAGCGGTTGAGGCGGCCTATAACTGTCTTCTCTTAGTGTACACGCTGTATTCGCCAGCCAGTCACAACATAAAATTCTTGCGGTCTTTGTCAGAAAATCTGGACGATACTCTAATAGGCGCATGGCCCCGCACGGAAAAGGCCGACCGCGCCACTTTCTCCACCCTGAAACGCGCCTACGTAGACGCCCGCTATTCCTCCAACTATGAAATCACCAAAGACCAGCTTAATTGGTTGCTTGAGCGGGTGAAGATGCTGGAAGAACTGGTGAAGGCCTCGTGCGCAAAGGCGTTAGGCTTGTAATGTAAGTATTATGTCCCCTTAATTAATGTAGTTGCGTGTGATACTGACGACAGATGAGCCAAAATTACGCACGACACTAGCCTGTTCAAATAACGTTACTTGGAGATACTATGGTTGCGATTTCGGTATTAGACCTTGCTCATATTGTTGAGGGTGGCGATGCGGCACAGTCATTCGGCAATTCGGTTGATCTTGCGCAGCATGTCGAAAAGTGGGGCTATAACCGCTATTGGCTGGCTGAGCACCATAATATGGTGGGTATCGCCAGTGCTGCCACATCGCTTGTTATCTCGCATATAGCCAGTAATACGAAATCTATCAGGGTAGGGGCTGGTGGCATTATGCTGCCCAACCATTCACCGCTGATGATTGCTGAGCAGTTCGGTACGCTTGAAACGCTGTACCCGGGCCGTATTGATTTGGGCCTTGGTCGTGCTCCGGGCACTGATCAACAAACACTACACGCCTTGCGCCGGGGTGCTGATAGTTCAAACCGTTTTCCGCAAGATGTGCAGGAACTGCAGGGGTTACTCGGCCCACTTCAACTCGGGCAAACC
>JAESQS010000143.1 GCA_016765035.1 Kordiimonadaceae bacterium
AGCCATCCATTTCCGGCATCTGACAATCCATGAAAATAACATCATATTGCATGTTAGTCGCCATGCGCAAAGCTTCCACGCCATTCCCTGCTGGGGTAACTGTACACTTAGCTTTTTCAAGAATATTAGACGCCACCATCTGGTTTACGGCATTATCCTCTACCAGCAAAATTTTCGCGCCTTTGAAGTTGGTTTTTTGCACCGTCTTCGCTTTTCGCTCACTGAACGAATGGCGAGTTAACAGCGGAAGGGTGCGCTTTTCCTTACGCGCATTTTCAATCACAGCCAGCATAATCGGTATTTCAGTCGGGAAAATCGGCTTGGTAAGATAGCCTGCAACTTCTAAATTACGCATGAAACCAGCATCTCCTGCCCTTGGGGCAGACGTAATAATAAACGAAACCAGCTCAGCAACCTCCTTATCCTGCTTTATGTTGCGGATAAGCATGTCACCTGTCATTTCAGGCATACATAAGTCTGTTATCAGTATATCGAACGGGCTTTTTTCCTGTGTGGCGGCCTTTAGCTGTGTTATCGCATCTGGGCCGGAAAAGGCATAGGCAACAGTCACCCTATGACCAAGCAGTTGTTCGCCGATAATCAAATGAGAAATTTCACAATCATCAACAACCAGTATTTTTTTGCCTTCTAAAACTTCAATATTATTTGTCAGAGGCCGCTCAACCACGTCGTCCGTTTTACCAAGGCGCACTGTGCACCAGAAAGTTGTCCCTTCCCCCACAATACTATGAACGCCAATTTCCCCATCCATTTGGGCTACCAACTTTTCCGAGATTGCAAGGCCAAGCCCTGTACCGCCATATTGGCGTGTTGTGCTGGAATCTGCCTGATCAAAGGCATTGAAAATCAAGCCCTGCTTGTCTTCCGGAATACCAATGCCAGTGTCCTGCACGTCAAACCGCACAATTGAGTTATTTTCATCCTCAGTGCCTTCATCTCCATCACCTTCAGTCACCGTCAGCAACACATAGCCGCTGCCAGTAAATTTAACAGCGTTGCTTAAAAGGTTGAGCAGCACTTGGCGAATGCGCCCCGGGTCCCCAAGAACCAATGTGCTGTTATCCATCTTAAAGCGCAGCATCAGCTCAATGCCTTTTTCAGCGCACTTCACACTCATCAGTTCAGAAATATCCTCAATTAAATGGAGCAGATTAAAGGGAATAATCTCCATTTCCATCTTCTCTGCCTCAATTTTGGACAGATCAAGAATATCATTCACAAGCGACAGCAAGGCATATGCTGACTTCATCGTTGTATCTACAAGGTGGCGCTGCTTTCCTGAAAGTTCAGTGTCCATTAGCAGGCCAGAGGTGCCAATGATACCATTCATGGGCGTGCGTATTTCATGGCTCATATTCGCCAAAAATTCAGATTTACTGCGGTTGGATTTTTCAGCTTCTGCTTTAGCGCTCATCAGTGCATTTTCTACTTCGATGCGCCTATCCACCATTGTATTAAAAGCTGCTATCAGCAGGCCAATTTCGTCCTTACGGCCAGTCTCTGGAATGCGGGCCGTTCGCTGGCCTTTGGTAATAAGCAAAACAGCCTCAGTGGTAGCGGCAAGAGGCCCAGCGATACCGTTGCCAATAGCCCACGCCAAGACCAGCGCCGTGATGACCATTATTACAATTATGCCAATTATTATTGCAGATTGTAACGAATAAGTATCCTCAAGAAAGGCATCTTCAGCGATAACCAAAGCCTGAATATCTAATTTTAGGCCAACAAGCTGTGCCCTGATCTGGTCAAAATATTCTTTACCCTTTGCCTGCCCTATAAGCGTCGCTAAATCATCCATATTTGCGGCACTACCTATATTCCGACGTAAGGCAATCTGGGGGTCACCGACTTTTTCCAGCCATGTAATAATTATTTCACGGGCATCCTGTAGCAGATCAACTTGCGCCGGATTGTCCGTAACAAATTCCTGCAAGGTTTTGATACGGGTATTAAATACGTCAACACCTGCCGTAAACGGGTCCAGAAATTCATTTTGCCCCGTCAAGAGATACCCCCGCATCCCGGTTTCCATATCGATCGCAGCAGCAAGAACGCCCTGAGCGCCCAAAATCACGCCAAATGTATGGGACACCCAATCGTCAACTTCTTCCATTGAGGCAAGATTAATCGTTACCGCAGTCTCTGCGCCTTTGGCATTGATGCGACGCCGTTGCATTTCTTCAACTTCAAGCAACTTGAATTCGGCCAATTCAGCCCTGAATTGATCGATAAAACGCTTGCCGTGCTTCGCTTGAACAAATGCGGAAATACTTTCCAAAGATTCGGTTACTGCCTTGAATTCAACAGGACCACCAGAACCCGAACCCGAACCCGAACCCGAACCCGAACCCGAACCCGTTTTATTCGCCATACGCCGCAAGTCAAGGGCTTTAGTTACAACATCGTCCTTCCATGTCCTTATCAAAGTCTGCATTCTGGAAAGCCGCGCGACTTGCTCCGGGTTATCCTTTACTGAACGCTGCAATAGCCCCAAGTTTTCAAAAAACTTGGCTCGGCCAATGGTGTAAGGCTCTAAAAATTCATCGGTGCCTGTCAGTAAATAGCCTCGAACACCTGTTTCCATATTAAGGGCATTAATAAGGAGATTTTCACTGGCGGCTAATACTTCATGGGTGCGGTTAACACCGCCAACAGTTTCCCACACAGTGCCAAAATCTTTGTCCACAGCAGACCTTGCTTTGTCTGCAATACTGCGGCGCAAATTAAGCAGGGTATTTTCTCGGTCAATGAACGTATGAATTTTAGCTCTAAACTCGTCTAAAAATGCCTTTCCGTCGCCCCCACGAACCAAAACAGAAATATCATTCATGGTGCTGGCATTTGCGATGGCACGCCGCAGCTCTATATTTGGCTTTGCAACGTTATTTTGCCAGTCGGTAACAAGTGTCTCAATTTTTTCGAGGTACTGCACTTGCACAGGCTCGTCGGCAAGTTGCTTATTCAGCTCTGCTAACTGATCAAAAGTGTTTTTCACACCAGCGTTATAAGGCGCTAGAAAATTCTCTCTCCCCGCCAATAGAAAACCCCGCATCACCGTTTCCATATCAAGGGTGGAATTTTCCAGTTTCTGGAGGCTGGCCAAATAACTGTCCAACAGCACAACATTTTCGTTGGCCTCTTTAATGTTTTGAATTGCCAGCATGACAGAAATGCCAAGGATTACAGAAAAGACGATAGGCGTAAGAAACCCAATATTAATTTTTACACGGGTCGATAAATTCTGAAACATACAGTGTATGCCCTTTTAAAAACTTCCCCCGTCGCCAATTGCGCACGCAGGTAGTACTCTACCCACTCGTCCGTTAAAATTGATTTAACGCCTTCTTCCAATATCAAAGGTAGATTGTATCTAATATACATCACCGCCCCCCTCTCCGTTTATCGCCTGGCCCAATCCACACGACAAAGAACCCTAGTGGTTAGCCCGGAGAAGGCCTGAACTGGTACTAATTAAAGCCGACACGCTCTAGCAACAGCCCTCTAAAAAACCCTCTAAAAATTTAGAAGTGACTATAGGTGTAAATTCAGATGTAAAGGGCTTTGACCCCACAAACAAAAAACGGCAACCCCTTGAAGGGCTGCCGTTTTTGTTTTGCTTTGAGGTAAAAGCAAATGGTGCGGACGAGAAGACTCGAACTTCCACGGGAAATTAATCCC
>JAESQS010000144.1 GCA_016765035.1 Kordiimonadaceae bacterium
GCCAGAGAGTAAGCGTGGCGTGGGTCGGTGATGTAATTACTTAAGACAGATACGCCCTAATGTTCTGGTCCACCAATGCCTGTAATATTGACGGTGACGGGCACCTCGCCGGCCCTTTCAAAAACCAGTGTAAGCAGGAAGGTTTCGCCGCGCTTTAGGGGGGTGGCTAGCTGCATAAGCATAATATGGTAGCCACCGGGTGAAAGCGCCACTTGACCGCCTGCTGGAATTTGCAGGGCCGGGATATGGTCCATGCGCATAATGCCGTCTTTTTCGTAGGAACGGTGGAGCGTAGACATTTTTGCACTATCTGATTTAACACCAATTAAAGTATCTGCTGTGTCACCGGTGTTGCTGATGGTGAAATAGGCCGCGGCTGACATGGTGCGCTTGCCTGTATGGGCTGCCCATGGCTGCGATATAACAAGGCTGGATGGCTCACTTTCAGCGATGGCAGGCTGAAAGCCAGCAAATAATGTTATCAAGGCGGCTAAAAATATAGTCAGGCTTTTGTTCATAAATATAATCCAGCACTTTAAATAGTTTGCCGATGGTTTCAGCGTAAAATTACCCTGCATCTGTGGCGCAAATAAGTTCATGTTGAATGGCAGGTTCAAAGGCAGAATGCCCTGCTACAGGTACAATTTTTAATGTCGCCCAAGGCATTGCCTGTGCCAAATCCCATGCCGAAACTGGCGGACAAATAGCATCATAGCGCCCTTGGATGATCGTGGTGGGAATATCCAATAATTTATCAACATTTGCCAAAATTTGGTTGTCATGCTCAAGGAAGCCACCATGCTTGAAATAATGAGCTTCAATGCGGGCAAAGGCTGTGGCAAACACGGGGTCTACAGAATAGGCCCGCTGGTCTGCGTCTGGCTCTAATGTAACTGTACTGCCTTCCCACAAGCTCCATTCCTGCGCAAAATGCAGGCGGTCCCGTTCATATTCCGGTTTGGTAAGCCGGTTGTAATAGGCTGTGATTAAATCATCTTGTTCGTCAGCAGGAATGGCGCCTTTAAAACGCGCCCATGATTCGGGGAAAATTGCCCGCGTGCCGTTTTTGTAAAACCAGTCCACTTCGGATTGGCGTAGCAAAAAGATGCCCCGTAAAATTAACCGGCTGACTGTTTTGGGGTAGGTTTGTGCATAGAGCAGTGACAATGTACTGCCCCATGAACCGCCAAATAAATCCCATTGTTTAATTTTAAAAGCCTTACGGATTACTTCTATGTCGGCGATGATGTCTTGTGTGGTGTTATTCTCAAGAGACGCATGGGGGCGGCTACGGCCGCAGCCTCGTTGGTCAAACAGGATAATGCGGTATTTTTGCGGATTGAAAAAGCGGCGCTGAATGGAACTGGTGCCGCCTCCCGGCCCGCCATGGATAAAAACGATTGGCTTGCCGTCAGGGTTGCCTGATTGCTCCACATAAATTCTGTGGCCGCCATCTACTGTAAGATTATCACTGGCATAAGGCTCTATTGGTGGATAGAGCGTTCTGAATGGTGCCCTGCTGTCTGCTCGCAAATGAACCGTCCCTTTTTTCTAATAATAGGGGTTTTAGGATCGATTGACAAGGAGATGAATTGGGCCAAATGGTAAGCAGGGTGTGGGTGGATATGTAACTAAACAAAACGGTTACGCTTTAGGGGGATTTGTAACCCGATAGAGCATAAAGGCATGGAGCCCACTATTGATAGAGGATGAAGGGCTTTATCTAATTGGGGTGCCAGATCGGCGCGCTTGCAGGATGCTTTCTGTGCGGGTGAAATCCGCGGGATTGTCCACATCAATTGGGGCATCGGCGTAAGGCATACGTACGACCCGCAATGACATATTCCAGCGACGAGACAAAAGGCGCGCTAGTTGGTCTATCGTTGCTAATTTGAATTTATAAGAATCATAAACCACAGACCAAAGGCGATAAGAATGCGTTCGGGGCGCTTGCCAAATTGCCCGCCGCCTTCAAAAACTTTTGCAGATGTCAGCGCCTTTTGGTTCATCATGCCATACAGATTACAACTGGACCAGCCGCTGCCTTTCAATTCATGAAAGGCGCGTTTGCCGTCTGGGTACGCATCTAAAATAACTTGGGACGGTGTCATAGCAACGGCGGTATCAAGTGTGCCGTTGAAAAGTTCATTGCAGAAATGATCAACCATTTCAGTGGTGTGTAGCGCGTTATCGCCTGTGGTAATAACAAGAGGCCATGGGTTTTCAATCTGTTCTGCAGCAACTTTCACTGAAAGATACAGATTGTCAGCGCTGGGCAGAAACAGGATTTCGCCAGTGGCTAACATGTCTTTTAGGGCAGGCACTGATTCTAATATTTCGCGGCTCTCTATAGAAATAAACACGCGGTCAATATTATCAGATGCTTTGATTTCACGGACAACGCGCTCAAGCATGACCATGTTATCAATCACAACAAGGCATTTGTGGCTGAGCTTTTGTATTTGGGCTACTGTATCGTCTGCACCACGGCGACTGGCAGCCAGAATGAGTGCTGTCGCTTTTTGCTGTTTACCCATTTTTTGTCCCTGCAGCCATTTAGTGCTGCCTTATTTTTATTTGTACTTACTATACTAAATTACAGGGGAGTTTTGAATTATTCTAACCCGCCGCCAGTAAATTGGTCAATTCACGAACTGGTTTTCCTGTTGCTAAAGCTTCAAGGGCCAGCTTAATTTTCTCTGCTCTTTTTGAGTGTATATTTCCCGCTGCGCAGGCGGTAAACTTATCCCAAAGTTGAGCAAGCGAAAGAGGGTTTGGGCTGGAACCGACCGGCATGTCAACCTTTGACTGAACTTTTTTGCCAGACTTTAGAAAAATGTGCACTTCGGTTGGGAAGTCAGTTTCCAGTTTTTCAACATAGTCACGCTCTATAAGCGGCAGCAATGCAGTTATTTCAGGCCGTTGTATAGCAGAATTGGTATAGTCGGAAAGTGTTGCATTTCCGCACTTCAAACCTACGGCCAAACCATACTCTAAACTAAACTTTGCTTCGGCCATTGTTGCGGGTCGTTCATACATCAGGTTGCGCAGATGTGATGCCGGTGCCCGAACGAGAATTTTTTCGACATCTTCTGCCGTAATGCCGTGTGTTTCTTTCAGCTCAAGCAGGCCGTCAAGCGCCCGGTGTATGCTGCCACAATTGGGAAAGCGCTTAACTTTTAAGCCGTATTTTTCGATATGAAGTGGTGTACCTATATTGTCGGTGCGGAAAGTTACTTTTTGGCCGTGCTCGTCTTTGTTGGCCATCACAGCGCGCAGTTCTTCTACATCAGGGCCAACCATCAGCGTGCCCATGCCTTTGTCGCCGTGTAGTGTTTCACTGCCTGCGGTGATGCCTGCTTCGGCCAGTTGTGCAGCTTGGACAGCACCTGCGGCGGCAAGTCCTGCGTGCAGGGGTTTGGCCATGGTGCCAAATTGGCTCATGAAGCCGCCCGCAAGGCTGGTGGAAAGGGAAATAGCATGCGCTGTTTTTTCAGCGTTTAGCCCCATAAGGCGTGCGCACCCTGCGGCGGCCCCCACAGTGCCCACAGTTGCAGTAGCGTGCCAGCCACGATTTCTGTGAAAGGGGTTTACCCCTTGTCCCACAAGACCGGTGATTTGCAGGCCAACAATATAGGCATCCAACAGGGCATCGCCGGACAGGTTGTTTTCATCGGCTACAGCAAGTAATGCAGGCACCAACACAGCAGATGCATGAGCTTTTGCCGGGTCGAAATTATCGTCAAAATCAAGCGCATGGGCTGCCGTGCCATTAACCAATGCGGCCATGGGCGCTGACAAGCCATCTGTGAAGCCAGCAGCGTTGCACGTGCCTGCGCCCCATTTTCGCGCTAGGCTAAATACCTTTTGGGTAACAGGCTCATTTGCCCCCGGGATCATAACAGCCACCGTATCAATCAGTGCATTATGGGCGCGCGTGATCGCTAGGTCTGACCAGTCTCGACTGGTATCGGTAGCCCAAAGAGCGAAGGCATGAAGCGGGTTGTTGGTATCCAGTGTCATAGTATTATTTCTATATATAGCAGCATGTTAATTGACTTGTTTTTCCCTGCAATCTCGGCAAGGGTGCTTATACTGTATTTTTGTCGTGGCAGAAAGAGTGATCCTGCCATGTAATTGTTACTTTTAGTCAATTCAAGGGCCTGTTTTAAAATGGCTGAGATTGTTCATCATAGTGATTTTGTTTGTGTGGAGGAAGGCAGCCCAAGCGCGCTGGTCCGTTTCCTTGGTTGCTGGACAATTGATAATGCCCAAAAAATTGATGACGACATATGCGCAACGCTTGGTGTTTTAGGCAAAGGTGCCGTGCTGGATTGCACTGGCATTACGATGTTGGACACCACAGGGGCCGTCCTTATACGGCGTTTTGCTGCTAAAATAGAAGATGCTGGGGCTGCTCTTTTAACGGGGGTTTCGGCGGAACATAAACATTTGCTGGAAGTAATCCATTCCTGCCCACCCCCGGCGCTTATCGAACCGGAGCAATTGCCGTGGTATTTGGCACCGCTAGATAAGGCAGGAGGGGGCTTTTGGAAAGCTGTACGATCGCTTGCGCGGCTATTGGCTTTTCTGGGGCTCGTACTCTCGCGCCTTTTTGGCACTTTGCTTGCGCCCGGCAGGCTACGGCTTGTGCCGCTTTTGCACCAGATCGAAATGGTTGGCCTTAATGCCATGGGTATTGTGGGGCTAATTTCATTCCTGATTGGGGCAGTAATGGTCAATCAGGGGGCTATCCAGCTTTCCAAATTTGGGGCCGATGTTTTTGTTATTGATATGCTTGGCATTATTCATTTGCGTGAAATGGGTGTGTTGCTAACAGCTATCATTGTGGCAGGGCGCTCTGGTAGTGCGTTTACTGCCC
>JAESQS010000145.1 GCA_016765035.1 Kordiimonadaceae bacterium
AACTGTGTCTTCTATTGTCAGGCATATACGCAGGGGGCGAATTCGGGATTTATACAGCCTGTTTGAAGGCCAAGCCGAAATCATTGAAGCAGAAGTGCTTGAAGGTTCAGAAGTTGCAGGGAAAACGCTTAGTGAACTGCGGTTACACGGCGAAGCCAAATTTGGCATGATTGTGCGGGACGGTAAAACAATCCAGCCTGTAGCTGATACGTTACTGTTGAGCGGGGACAGTGTGGTTATTCTCGCGCTGAGTGGCGCTGTTAAAAAGATAGAGCAATTATTTTCCGCCCGTGCGGATATTTTTTAAGGCCTCCTTATGTGGAAAAGCCGCCTTTTTTATCTGGTTGGATGTTGGGTTCTTGCCGCGAGCGCACTCCAGCTTGTTCCGCTTTTTCTTGCTATAGCAATTGGTGAAAAAGCATCCTTTCATAGTTTGTTTTCTTCCATTCTTACATCGCTGTTACTAGGCGGAGGCCTCGTCCTTGGTTTCCGTTCTACCAGTAAGATACGCGTGCCACGGTTAACCTTGTTTTTGCCGATTTGGGGCTTCATTGCGCTCGCATTCTCGGCAGGCTTACCCTTTTTCTTCCTGTTTCCAGAAGAAGGGTTTTTCACCTCTTTTTATGAAGGCATGTCTTTAATCACAACAAATGGTACCAGCGCTTATGGTGGTGCCTTTAATTCACTTTTGGCGATTGACCTGTGGCGGGCGATTGCCGCATGGGCCGGGGGCTTTTTTGCCATATGCATATCGTTGTCGCTGTTGATGGCGATGAATGTAGGGGGCTTGCAAGTTCACCGGTCGCCGATGCCTTTTGGCGATAGCGAAAGTGGATACCCACGGTTGAAAGCAACGGCTTTAGCGCTTTACCCCCTCTATATTCTGGTTACCGTAACATGTTGGCTTGTGCTTTGGATTGGTGGCAATCCGTTTTTTGACAGTATGCTTGTTGCTATGGCCACTATCAGCACTACTGGGCTTGTTGGCATTTCAGACCATTATGTCTCAGGGTTTTTCACCCAGTTTACATTAGCAATATTTATGATAATCAGCATGTCTAACTGGGATATTCTCTATGTAATCCGAAGACGGTGGGCGTTGCCGGCAGGTAAAAATCTGGAATTGAGAGCAGCGCTGATATTAATATCCAGCGCTGTGGTATTTCTTAGCTTTTATGATGGCAGTTTTGATCCAAAATATTTGTGGGAATCGGTGTTTGCGGGCATTTCTGCTATATCCACAACCGGCATAATGCCGGATGGTTACCTTGAAGCCCACAGCAGTATTCCGCTTGCCATTGTACTTTTAACGTTGGCTGGAGTTGGTGGCGCATCAATCAGCGCTAGCGGCGGCTTGAAGCAGCTACGGGTTATTATCATATACCGGGCAGGCCGGGCAGAACTTGATCGCTTGGCGCACCCCCATGCCGTACAGGGCCAACAGTTTGAACGTGAGGAAATTAACCGGCAAGACATGGAAGCCATTTGGCTTCTGCTCGGTAGTTTCATTCTAGCCTTGGGGATAGGGGCGCTTGCACTGGCCGTTATGGGGCTGCATTTTCAGGATGCAGTATCCATGGCTTTCACGGCTCTAACACTGTCTGGACCGCTCATATTCTCTGCAGATCCTCTTTTTGGTGGTTTTTCCGGCCTGAAGGATGCTGATTATACAATCCTGTCTATTCTTATGCTGGTGGGGCGTCTTGAAGCATCTTTATTTGGCGCATTGTTCGCTAAATCACTTTGGCGAGCATAAACTGTTGACCACAGGTAAGTACCTCTGACATATATGTCTGGCACATAGTCCCACTAGTGAATATTATCATTGTTGGTCTTTGTGCGTACAAATGGTTTGTGGCACTGCCAGAAATTGAAATTAAAATAATAAAAGAGAAGCTCGGACTGTCCATGTCAGAAAAAAACCAAAACCTTCAGGACGTCTTTTTAAACGCCGTTCGTAAAACAAAAACACCTGTCACTGTATTTCTTGTGAATGGTGTTAAACTTCAGGGTGTTATTACCTGGTTCGATAACTTTTGTGTACTTCTTCGCCGTGATGGCCAGTCTCAGCTTGTGTATAAGCACGCCATTTCAACTGTAATGCCTTCAGGCCCAGTTCAGTTGTTTGAGCCTGAAAAAGAAGGCATCGACGAATAAATTGGTAGATAAAAAAGATCAAGCTCACTCGGCGGATCAGCCCGGTGCTGGTTGGTCTACCGAAGGTTTAGGATACTTCAAGCACGGAGAAGAACGCCAGCGAGTGTTCGTTTTCTGTCCATATCTTACTCAGAGAAAACTAGAAGGGCTGGCTCGCAGCCCTGAGGCACGGCTTGAAGAGGCCAAAGGCCTTGCTGTCGCCATTGATGTTGATCTCGTTGGCGGAGAGCTGGTGTCTCTGCGTGCCATTAAGCCTGCCACGTATCTAGGTCAGGGCAAACTGGACGAGATTAAAACCCAAGTGAAAGCCAAAGAGCTTGATTTGGTTGTCTTTGATTGTGAGTTAAGCCCCATTCAGCAACGAAACCTAGAGCGTGTTTTGCTTGTAAAGGTTATTGATCGTACAGCGCTTATCCTTGAGATATTCGGCGCAAGAGCAAGCACCAAAGAAGGTGAATTGCAGGTTGAGCTGGCGCATTTGATTTATCAACGCAGCCGGCTTGTGCGCTCATGGACACACCTTGAACGGCAGCGCGGCGGCGGGGGCTTTATGGGGGGCCCCGGTGAAACCCAAATTGAAGCAGATAGACGCATCATTGCTGACCGTATTGTTCGGATTAAAAAGCAATTGGAGGCGGTTAGCCGTACACGCGGGTTGCACAGAGCACGCAGAAAAAAAGCGCCATACCCAACAATTGCGCTTGTTGGCTATACTAATGCTGGAAAATCCACGCTTTTCAATAAGGTGACAAAAGCCAAGGTGGTGGCAGAAGACATGCTATTTGCCACTCTAGACCCGACTTTACGGTCTATCGACCTGCCCAGTGGTCGAAAAGTAATTCTGTCAGATACCGTTGGTTTTATATCTGAATTACCGACGATGCTTGTGGCTGCCTTCCGGGCCACATTGGAAGAAGTGTTGGAAGCCGATATTATCGTCCATGTAAGGGATGCCTCGCACCCTGACAGTGACGTGCAGAAGCAGGATGTTATCACTGTGCTGCAAGAGTTAGGCGTAGACCTTGTAGACATTGAAAAAGGCACGCCTGTACTTGAAGCCCTGAACAAGCTTGATTTGATGGACGCTGACAGCAGGCAGGCCTTGGAAGCGTACGCAGAGCGGCATGAAGAAGCAATCCCCCTGTCTGGTCTTACGGGTGAGGGGAATGAGCACCTTATTACAGCTATTGACCAAATCCTGAGTGAGCAAGACTTTGTGATTGAACAATTGGTGCCCTATAGCGACGGTGCTACACAAAGCTGGATACATGCCAACGCCCGCATTATGGGGGAAGAGCATGGGGAAGACGGCATACGCTATAATTTCACCGTTGACCCAATTGCATGGGCAAAGTTTAGCCGAAAGCATTAAGCACGAACCGTACGACTTCCATTATTTAAGATGGTAGGTTAGGGCACGCTTTATAAGATACTCAATTTTGGTGTCTGCTATTGCTTGCCCGGGCTTAAAGTGTATCGCCCGGTTGCCATCATACGTGAATTCATCACCGAAAAGCTCTTTAAAGTCAGCCAATATGGTTGTTTGACAATGAACAAATATGGCGAAATTCTCAGTTTTAGTCATGCCTAACCGTATTGTTGAGCCTGATTTACTTTCAGACGTTAGATAGGCAGGTTGGCCCCACTTTAGAGTTTCTGTAAGGCATCCCACAGCTTTCGTTGTTTGGGCACTGTTAAAAATCAGGTCTCTAAGGATTAATAAGCCCGACCGAGCCTCGTCGGGAAAGCTGTTAAAAACGGCCTCTACGGCAGGGTTTTTGAAAGGATATTTCTGGTTATTTGATATCATGCTTTACGCTAATTTAATGAGCTAAATGCCTGATTTAGTTTTCTTTTCTAAGGCTTTAACGGCATCCCACAAAGCATCCATTTCTTCAAGGTTTGAGCTTTCAGGCCGCTTGCCTTTTTCTGCCAGTAACGCCTCAACACCATGAAAGCGCCGCTCAAATTTCGCATTGGCTAGCCGCAAACTTTCTTCTGGGTCGATTTTAAAATGACGGGCAAGGTTTGCCATAACAAAAAGCAGATCGCCAAATTCCTCTTTGGTTCTTGCTTCGTCCATGCCGTTTTCCACTTCATGCAGAAGTTCGGCACTTTCTTCCTGTATTTTATCCAGCACCTGAGATGTCTCTGGCCAGTCAAAGCCCACGCGTGCAGCGCGCTTTTGCAGTTTACAGCCCGCAATAGGGCAGGCAGGCCAACAGCAACACCGTCTAGGGCTGATACTGTCGTATTCTCGGCTTTTTCTGCTCGTTCTTTGGCTTTCTGTTCTTCCCATGCAAGGGTTTGAGCCTCTGCATTCTCGATATTTTTGTCAGCAAATACATGGGGGTGCCTGCGTACCATTTTATCACTGATGGATTGAACAACATCGGAAAAGCTAAACAAGTCTTGATCTTGGGCTATCTGGCTGTGGAAAACCACTTGGAACAGCAGGTCGCCCAGTTCATCCTGTAGGTTGCCATAATCGCCAGAGCGAATAGCATCATCAACTTCATAGGCTTCTTCGATTGTGTAGGGTGAAATTGTCGCAAATGTTTGCTGTATATCCCACGGGCACCCGGTATCCGGGTG
>JAESQS010000001.1 GCA_016765035.1 Kordiimonadaceae bacterium
CCGACCCGCCGCGCCATCAGCTACTGGCTGGTGCATGATGACATATACTGCTGGAACGCCGGGCAGAAAAAGGCCTACTGGGCGGTATGCCGGGCCTATATTCCACCCCGTGGATAGAACGCAGCGATTTCCCCGCAAAAGGCGAATGGCTGGAACGCCGCCCTTCAGACGATTATTTTAAAACTGTGGACGGTGAAGCCAAACACACCTTCACCCACTTCCACCTGTTGACCCAGATAGTAGTAGCAAAAGCCACCACCAAACATAATGTTGAAGGCGGTTTCTGGCACCCTATTAGCGAGCTAGACGATGTAGGCTTGCCCACAGTGTTTAAGAAGATCACCAATCTGGCGGTATAATTTCACCCTCAAAGCTTACAGCCTCACAGTGCGAATAATTGAGAGCGCTACCATGACGGGAGTGTTGTGGGCCGTAAGCTGGTGAAACAAATCGAGCCTGATAGAATCTAGAGCATATCTAGTTTTACTATACATCACCGTCCCACGCCCGGCTTACACTCTGACCCAACCACCCGCTAGGATATACTGTGGGGTGGTTAGGCCAGAGAGTAAGCCGGGAGTGGGACGGTGATGCACATTAAACCTGACAAAATATTGAAGCGACACGTACCTGAAAGCCTGCGCCCAATAAAATGGCGCCCTTCGGGCAGAAGGGCGCCAACGGAGGAAACACAGATGGGCATCTGTGTTTCAAACTTCCGTATTTAGTGGAGTTCCGCGCGTACTTGCTGGCGGAACAGGTCGATCGAATGTAATTCGCCTTTACTTTCCACATGCCAGAATGTCCAGCCGTTGCAGGCAGGCGCGCCTTGCACACCGGCACCCACTTGGTGGATTGAGCCTTTAACGGCCGCTGAAACAAGCGTGCCGTCTGTGCGCACTTTGGCCGCAAACTTCCGCTTGCTGTCATACAGTGTTGTACCCGGCGTGATCAGGCCGCGTTCCACGATTGAGCCAAAAGCAACCCGTGGTGCAGCGCGCTTGCTTTCTGTGTAGGAAAGCGCGTCACCTTCTTCAATAGGCACCACATCAGCAATACGTTGACGGGCAATTTTTACATACTCAGCTTCACGTTCAATACCGATGTAATTACGGCCAAGACGTTTTGCTACTGCGCCAGTTGTGCCTGTACCGAAGAATGGATCAAGGATAACATCACCCGGCTTGGTGGATGACATAATCACCCGGTACAGCAAGCTTTCCGGCTTTTGCGTTGCATGCGCTTTTTTATCGCCTGATTTCAGCCGCTCTTTGCCTGAGCAAATCGGCAATGTCCAATCAGAGCGCATTTGCACATCATCATTCATGGCCTTCATGGCGTTATAATTGAATGTATAACCGCCTTTATCCGCAGACTTGGCAGCCCAAATCAGCGTTTCATGAGCATTGGTAAAGCGCGTACCACGAAAGTTTGGCATGGGGTTTGACTTACGCCAAATCACATCATTCAACACCCAGTATTCTAAGTTTTGAAGCACAGTACCAACCCTGAAAATATTATGGTAACTGCCAATAACCCAGATAGTGCCTTTGTCTTTAAGCACACGGCGCGCCGCCGTCATCCAGCGGTAGGTGAATTCATCATACGCTGCAAAGCTGGAAAACTTATCCCACGCATCATCCACACCAGCCACTTTGCTGTGGTCAGGGCGCGAAAGCGTGTCTTTCAGCTGCATATTGTAGGGAGGGTCCGCAAATATCACATCCACTGACTTTTCAGGCAGGGCGTTCATTGCATCAATACAGTCACCTTGCAGGATTTTATTCACCGGCAAAATGCCGAGTGCGTCGCCCTTACGAGCAACCTTTTTATCTTGTGCCATAGTAGTTTCTCCGTCCCGTTCTGCCGAAAAGCGCCCATTTTGAGCTGCTAATTATGATATTTTTCGGCGAACATTCGGTGTAAGCATGAGTCGAAAACGAATCGACGTCAAGCGATTCTTTAAGGGGAATCAATGATTTGCCTACTAATCCTCACCTAAAATATCACGAATCGGGGCAAAAGAACGTCGGTGAAGTGGAGTCGTACCCACAAGCTTTAGTGCAGCCATATGCTTCGGCACACCATATCCTGCGTTTTTGTCCCATCCGTACTCAGGAAACTCTTCTGCGTATTTTTTCATCATTCTATCTCTGAAAACTTTTGCAATAATACTTGCCGCAGCGATGTTCAAAGACCGACTATCCCCTTTCACCAGTGTTTCTGTGGGCATGGAAAGGTCCGGGTCCTTGTTGCCATCCACCAGCGCAGCCGTTGCCTGAGGCGCAAGACCCGATACAGCCCGGCGCATCGCCAGCAAAGAAGCTTGCAGAATATTTATTTCATCTATTTCCGCAACGCTGGCCTCTGCGATAGAAACCGCAATGGCAGCTTCATAGATGCGGTCAAACAATATTTCGCGCTTTTTTTCGCTCAGTTTTTTGCTGTCGTTCAGCCCTACAGGAATTTTAGCGGCATCGAGTATAACAGCAGCAGCGACAACAGGCCCTGCAAGCGGGCCTCGCCCAACTTCATCCACACCGCACACCCTGTTGCTTTGCCCGCTGCCAAGGCGCGCTAGCATTCTAGCCTCGGCATCCCAGTCTGGCCCCACTTTGGGTAAAATGCCTGCTGTCGTGAATAAATTTTCCAAAACTACTCTACCTGTTATTGCCCTTACGCCGTGTACCAACATCCCTGCATTCAGCCATCAGTTCAAGGAATATTCTACGGCATATCCCTCTTAAGTAGTTGCATGTCCGCCCACTGAACCAAAGAAAAAGGCGCCCCCGGTTAAAAGGGCGCCCAATAAGGGTAGGTTTAGGGAAATAGGGCTGTGGGAAACAGCCCTTAGGTACTGGGTAGTGGAGATACTCAGAACAAAACTTAGGGCCGGGCCTGAATGGCAAGGACTAGGGGGAGTAGGGAAATTGCACACCCAATGCCCGGCAAGGCCAATTGCTCAATTGCGTTCTTTAGTAGGGATCCTAAAAAACGCTGAAACAGTTGGCCCGAACTTAAATCTGGCTAGCGGGTTGCCAGACGCTGCATACGGCGGTGTCGGCGCCATGTGCGCTTTGATGCGATTGGGTTTTGCTGCGCCAAACTAGGGCTAGCTTTTTCCAGTAATTCTGTAAACATTTCATATCCTCATATATATATCGTTGACACCCTATTGCGTGAAGGTGCAGAGCACCGTAGGCGATTGGGTCATTGATCTTATTTGCTGTCATCGTAAGGCAGACCTTATTTTTTAAGCTGGTCTGTCCTTGGTACATATCACTATGTAGGGATGGGAGATTGGGGTTTCAATGGCACTCGTCGCATTTTATGCACGCCCCGTCGCAACGGGCATAAAAACCGATCACTTCAAGCCCTTAACGAGGGAGCCTTAATCCTCGTTTATGTTTTCTGCATCTATGTCTTTAACAGAGCTAACACTTTCCGGCTCCCGGTCTTCGCCTGGTAATTCTTGGGCTGAACCATCTTCGATTTCTTCCACATCTTTAAGAGCGCGCAACATCGCCCTTTTACGTGTTTGAATTTTTTCAGTTTGATTTATGGCAGCGTTTAGCTGCGTGCCTATTCTATCAACATCAGCGCCAAATTTCGAAAATTCAGTCTTCACTATTCCCAGAACATTCCAGACATCATCTGCGCGTTCTTTAAAGGCCATTTGCCGGAATCCCATCCTAAATGTGGATAAAATCACTTGCAAGTTGGTAGGCCCAGACAAAGTTATCTTGAATTCTCTTTGCAATCGTTCGAATAATCCCGGGCGGCGCAGAGCCTCAGCATACAAGCCTTCGGAAGGTAAAAACATGACCGCCCAATCCGTTGTATGAGGGGGATTAATATACGCAGATGAAATCTTCTTAGCTTGCGTGACAAGGGCAGCTTCATATTTCTTGCCAGCCTTTTTTATTGCCTCTATTTCATTCTCTTCTTGGGCATCTAAAAGGCGATTATAATCTTCTACAGGGTATTTCGCATCTACCGGCAAGTAACACTCAGTGCCAAGGCCTGGAATGCGAATGCCAAATTCAACACGTTCACCGCCGTGGCTTTTCCCACAATCATAATTTAACTTGAATTGCTCAGGCGTCAGAAAGTCTTCGATCAAAATTTGGAGTTCTTTTTCGCCAAAGCCCCCACGGGTCTTCACATTGGTCAACACACGCTTCAAGTCGCCTACGCCTGTGGCTAGGCTCTGCATTTCGCCAAGGCCACGCTGCACAGCCTCCAGCCGCTCAGATACGGATTTAAAGCTTTCTGTTAAGCGGCGTTCAAGTGTCGTTTGCAGCATTTCATCAACAGTTTTGCGCATTTCCTCAAGCTTTTGCGTATTTTCCTGCCGAAGTTCTTTCATTTTTTCATCAAGCTTATCGCGGAACTGTTGCTGTTGCTGCGACTGGTCTGCCCCCAACTTGCGCACTGTTTCCCCAAGGTGTGAAACGGCTTTGCCAGTTTCCTCCCGGTTTGTGCGCAATTCTTCGCGCACGCCATTTTCGCGCAACACTGCCTGACGCGCCATGTCCGTAATACGGGTTTCAATACGAATAAGCTGTTGCTGACTATCCCCATTCCCCAACATGGCTTTTACTGCGCCCAGTTGCCGAACAAGCAGCACACAAACAACCAGCATAAGTACAATACCGCCAGAAATGATAATCTCAAACAGGGCCACAAACAGCCTCCCCAACAACACTTAAAAAAACAGTCAGCAAAAGTGCTAACAATTGCACTTTATTTTCCTAGCCCACCACCCTCAGGTGTGCAAGCTTTCACCTGCTTAAAGTAGCTATTTACGCCACCTGTCAATACCATTCGGCCATAAAACACCAAAACACATTTAAAGTCTGCCAAATGCTTGACCTACTCCCCTGTGCGTGGTTGTTTTCTAACCAGTAGCCCAGTCTAAATTATCTTCCGTAAGGCAAAGGCCTAATCGGCGGGCCGGGCCACTAGGAGCAACAGATGATACCTCGTTTTAACGCCCATACCTTTAGCGGCATCACACCAGCAATGCTTGAGGCCTATAACCGGGATGGTGTCTTAGTTTTAGATAACCTTGTCAGCGCTGAAGCCTGTGACACACTTCGCACCCACATGAACACAATGATTGAGGGATTTGACATTGAAGAGCACCGCAGCGTTTTTTCCAGCACCAGTCAAATGCACGCTCAAGATCAATATTTCCTTGAAAGTGGCCATACAGTTCGTTTCTTTTTTGAAGAAGAAGCTTTTGATGAAAATGGTGCCCTAACAGCGCCCCTGCCACTGGCGCTCAACAAAGTGGGGCACGCCATGCATGACACCAACGAAGGCTTTAGCACTTTCTCACGCCAGCCCGCCTTTGAACAAGTCTGTAAAGGCCTTGGCATTGCAACGCCCCTGCCCCTGCAATCCATGTATATTTTTAAACAACCCCACATTGGCGGCGAAGTCCTTTGTCACCAAGATGCCACCTATCTTCGCACAGAGCCGCAAACGTGCATTGGCCTTTGGATTGCGCTGGAAGATGCCACTCTCGAGAATGGCTGCTTATGGGGCATTCCCGGTGGTCATAGAGATGCGGGCGGATTACGCAGCCTATTCCGGCGTGCTGACGACGACAAAGGCACTTACACAGAAACCCTCAGTGACATACCCTTTGAGGAAGATAAAAAAGTACCTATCGTTGCCCCAAAGGGCACAGTTTTGGCCTTTGGTGGCCTGTTCCCACACATGTCCTCTCCCAATAGGTCAAATAAATCACGACATGCCTACACACTTCATGTAATTGACGATGCGGCAGAATATCCAAAAGATAACTGGCTTCGACGGCCAGCGAACATGCCGCTTAAGGGATTTTAACCTATGACAAACCTTGTGATTATCGGCGGTGGCCATGCGGCCGCCCAAGCTGCCACATCGCTCAAGCTTAAAAAGTTTGATGGGCATGTAACGCTTATCACTGAAGAAGCTGAAGTACCGTACCAGCGCCCGCCCCTATCAAAAGCATATCTTTCGGGGGAACTGGCTGCGGAACGTCTGCCTATTCTGCGGCAAACAGCTTACGAAAACGCAGGTGTTTCCCTTAAACTCGGCACACGGGCAGAGGCTATTGATCGCACAGCAAAAACAGTTTCACTTTCAAACGGTGAAACGCTGTCCTATGACAAATTATTACTCGCAACAGGCGGCAGGCCCCGCAAACTAACCTGCCCCGGCGCAGAGTTGGACGGTGTTCATTATGTGCGCACAATGGCCGACACAGACAAAATGCGCCCTGAATTTGACGCAGCCACCAAAATACTGGTGGTAGGCGGTGGCTATATTGGGCTTGAAATTGCTGCTGTTGCCCGAAAAGCAGGGAAAGATGTAACTGTACTAGAAGCCATGGACCGCATCTTGGCACGTGTGGTGGCTCCGGAAGTTTCAGAATTTTATGCAAACCTGCATACCACTGAAGGCGTGAAAATCCATACCAACCAAATGGTAACTGAAATTAAGGGAACCAACCGGGTAGAAGCTGTTGTCACAGCCAACGGAGACCGATTTGAAGCGGACTTAATTGTTGCGGGCATTGGGCTGATTGCCAATGTTGAGCTGGCAGAAAGCGCCGGACTAACGCTTGCGCCCATGGGCATCAGCGTGAATGAATATTGCCAAACCAGCGACAAAGACATTTATGCCATTGGCGACGTAACATGGCACCACAACCCCTTGTATGACCGCGAAATTCGCCTTGAATCTGTGCAAAATGCTGTAGATCAAGCCAAAACAGCCATTGGCCACATACTGGGAGATACCGCCCCTTATGATACGCTGCCATGGTTTTGGTCAGACCAATATGGGCTGAAATTGCAAATCGCGGGCCTTTCAACAGGGTTTGATACTATTGTCACGCGCGGCACCCCCGCAGATCGGTCTGTCGCCTTTTTCTATCTGAAAGACAATAAGCTTATTGCAACTGATTGTGTGGGCCGCATGGGCGAATTTATGCAGTCCAAAAAACTGATTGCTGCCAAAGTGCTGGTGGATGCTACGGCCCTAGCTGATGACAGCCGCCCAATTAAAGAGATTGCCGCAGAATTTATGGCGTAAAAGACCCCAAAATCTAGAGCATATTCGGTTCAAGATACATCACCGGCCGACGCCCCCTACCCAACCACC
>JAESQS010000146.1 GCA_016765035.1 Kordiimonadaceae bacterium
ATTACGTGCGGGGCTACCTGCCCCTATCGTTTCGGGCCAACTGTGACCCTTTATTTAATTCAATGTCTCCATCCAAACTCTCACGTGATTGAGCTTGAATATCTTAATTGTTTTCTTCTGGCGTCTTTTTCTTTACAGCCGCCAATAATTCGTCCGTCAACAACAGCTTGGCCTTGGCAACATCCGCAAAATTTAACGCGAAATCGCCTTCGTCAGCAGTGGCTAACACAATCACCCCATCCTTAAAGGACAGCATTTTACCTCGGAACCGACGACGGCCATCCATTTGCTCACCAAGTTCGACTTTTACATCAAACCCGACCCAGCGCTCAAAGTCTTTGGCGCGAGTAAGAGGCCTGTCCACTCCCGGGGAGCTAACCTCAAGCAAATATTCACCAGGCAACGGATCTTCTACATCAAGAAGAAGCGATACCTCGCGAGACAACTTAGCGCAATCTTCCACGCCCATCGTACCGTCGGGCCGTTCCGCCATAATTTGCAGCGTTGGCTTACGCCCACCACCATATGTTACACGGACCAGCTCAAATCCCAGAGACTCGACAGTCGCTTCAATGATCGCAGTGATTTGATCTGCAGCTTCAGTCACTAAGATTGTCCTTTCCTGCTTCTCTTAAAGTTAATACCAAGGCATGTATCAAATACGACACCAAAATCCGCCTTAGATGTGTGTTATCGCGGCTGTGAGCCTAGGCCCACCCCATGAATAATCATCAATACTCTAGGAGAAGTGGCATCTATATACAGCCAAGCCCCCCATGGGGCAAGGCCCAAAAGCAAGTTTTTCAAGCGTTTCCTATCGCAGGAGAGATCGAGCCGGGCGAATCAGCTCTACCGCGGCAAACGCTTAAAGCGAAAATAAGTGGAATGCCCTTCCAGCGCTTTTACTTCATAGCGGGTTTCCGGTCAGTCATCTGGGCGTACCAACCAATCATCAGGGCCTTCAGCCAACCAGCAAAAATCATCCCGCTCTGACATCTGAATAGCTGTCCACTCGCGGTATATAGGGTGGTCAGTCCCAACCCTAAACTCGCCGTTATCCTTAAGAATACGGGCAATATCGTCAAGGTTTTCTGGGTTAACAAACCGGCGCGGCGCATGGCGTTTTTTTGGCCAAGGGTCAGGGTGAATAAGAAACACACGGTCCACACTTGCGTCTGGCAACTGCCAAATCACATGGCGGGCATCATCTGCATAAATGCGGATATTCTTTATTTCTTGCTCGTCAACTTGCGTTACAAGCCCCGCAACGCCATTCAAATATGGCTCGCAACCAATAAGGCCAATATCAGGATTCGCTTGTGCCTGCCACGCTAAATGCTCGCCTTTACCAAAGCCAATTTCCAGCCAGACTTCACGCTTAGCGCCACCAAAAAGCGCGTCTAAATTGATAGAGTCGTTTTTGTCTTCTGGGATTGTTACAGAAATGCGCGGCAGCACATCCTCCATCAAACCGGTTTTACGGTCGGAAAGAGACGGGCCTTTCCGGCGGCCAAAAAAGCGGCGGCCCGGCACCACATAGTCAGCAATATCTTTAGGTTTGTCTGTCATGCCCGCCCCTATAGCCGATCGATTACCATTGGGAAAGGGGCAATCCGGTCTGTTTATCGTAAAATGCTATATTTTGCTGTATCTATTCAACGCGCCGTTCACGCCGGACTGTCAAAATCAAATGCGCAGCCAAAACAGATATGGACAGCATCAGGAAAAACAAGACCCGCACCCCTGTTGGCCAAGGCGGCGCGCCAATTGCTTTAGGCAATGGGCTTTCCACTGTCCCTTGTCGCCCCAGACCAAGCGCGCTTTGTGTCCGACCATATGCGTCAATAACAGCACTAATCCCCGTGCTCGTAGAGCGCACCATCGGCAGACCCTCTTCAATAGCCCGCATCCGAGAAAGTGCCAAATGCTGGTGCGGACCATCTGTCATGCCAAACCAAGCATCATTACTGATAACAAGCATCCATTCAGGCCGCTTATGCGGCAGGATCACCTGTCCCGGAAAAATGGCTTCGTAGCAGATAAGGGCAGAAAATTTTGGAATCCCCGGCAAAGCAACCGTTTGCAAGCTTGCGCCTGCTGTCCAGCCAGAGCCGCCCAATAAATCAGCCAAAGGGCCGAGACCAATGGTCTTCATGACCGACTGAAACGGCATATATTCCCCAAAAGGCACAAGGTGCCTTTTGTCATAACGCGCATACATTTTACCTTTCGCATTGAATGCTAAAAGGCTGTTATAATATTTTAGGTCGCCATCTGCATTGGAGTATCGCGGCGCACCCGTTATGGCATAAGAGCCAAAATCCAACAGGCGGGACACGCGCCAACGCAGCAAAGACCCTTCCCGGTCAAAACTCTCTCGCTGCACAGCGGTTTCAGGCCAGATAAGCAAGTCAATACCATCTGCTTTACCCTTGCCCGTTACATCACCAGTACGCGAAAGCTGCATATGCGTATCGAAGTGATCGTCAATCAAATGGCTGCGCCATTTCTCGGTCTGCGGCACATTTGCCTGCACCAAGCGCAAGGACACCCCCAGATGGAAGTATGTTTGATTGGCATTAAGGCGTGCATGCCCCACCAGTGTAAGGGCCGGTATTATACCAACCGCCACAAAAGCCACTACCATGGTAAAAAGTGAAGGCTTCTCCTCCAAGAACAACACGAGCGCCGAGGCAGACAGGACGGTGATAAAAGATAATCCGTAAACACTTAGCCAATAAGCACTTTGCGCAACAGGCAACCATTCCGCCCATGCTGAGCCAACCAGATGCCAAGGAAAGCCTGAAAACAAAAAGCCCCGCGCAATTTCAAACAAAGTCCAAGCAGAAGCGAAAACAAACACTCTGGCAACACCCTGCGCTCTCAAGCGCCATGTCACCCAGAAGGTCAGCCCAATGTATAAGGCCAACAAAGCGGCAAGGGCAATAATGGCAAAAGGGGCCAAGCCCGCAGGCACATTATTCTGTTGTGTAAAGCTATAGCCAATCCAGCTCAGCCCTAGACTAAAAAAGCCAAAACCCAGCCACCAGCCATAAGCGAAGGCTTGCTTGCCCCCACGCGCATGCCCCACCATTAGGAGAGCAACAGGCAAAGCCATGAAAAGTGCGGGGAACAAATTAACAGGCGCAAAAGCACGCGATAAAAGCACGCCTATAAGAAAGGCGAAAACCGGCATTCCGAAGCGGAACTGTCCTTCAACCCAGTTAAAAAAGCGAACAACCAGCATGGTAGGCACAGAAGCTGGCGGCATGATTGCCTCGGCTTGGTCAGCCATGAGCTGGATTTACTCCTTCACTGGGGGATGGATCCTCACCTTACTGACACTTCTAGGGTCAGCATCAAGGATCTCAAACTTATAACCAGTTTCATGGAGAATAACTTCCCCTATTTCAGGGACACGTCCTGCCAATGTAAAGACTAGACCGCCAAGCGTGGCAACATCTTCGTCTTGGGCTTCAGGCAAAATATCAACACCCAGTACCTTTTCCATTTCTTCAATTTCAA
>JAESQS010000147.1 GCA_016765035.1 Kordiimonadaceae bacterium
ACTTGCAAGATGGCGCGAGTGACGAGACTCGAACTCGCGACCCTCGGCGTGACAGGCCGATACTCTAACCAACTGAGCTACACCCGCGCTTGTCTTGCGGGGTGGTTTCTATGCGTTCACCGCCTCTGTGTCAATCACTGAATATAGATATTTTGAAATTAATTATGACGGCATCATCTAAGCCTAAAATCAAAAGCTTAATTGCTTTAGTCTCCCCGCCCTAAATCGCCTTGGAGCCTCGACACTTTAGCGATTATCCAACACCCGCACTGCCTTGCCCTCAGAACGCGGCAGTCCACCGGGGGCCGTTAAAGTGATTTGCGCAGAAATGCCAATGCGCGCCTTTATGTGTAATGCCACATTTTTCGCAGCCTGCGTATGAGCCTCGACAGAATGGTCTGGCCGGCCCTCCACCGCAACAGACATCGCATCCATATGACCTTTTTTTGTCAGGGTAATTTGATAGTGCGGGGCCAACGAGGCTTCCTGTAAGATAATTTCTTCGATTTGAGACGGAAAAACATTAACGCCGCGAATAATCATCATATCATCCGTGCGGGCAGTGATCCGTTCAAACCTTCGGTGAGAAAAGGCTGTGCCGGGCAGTAATTTAGTCAAATCCTTGGTGCGATACCGAATGATTGGCATGGCCTCTTTAAAAAGAGCTGTCAAAACAAACTCTCCCGAATGGCCATCTTCCAGCGGTGTAAATGTATCTGGGTCCACTATTTCAGGTAAAAAGGCATCTTCCCATATATGCGCACCATCCTTGGTTTCCACACATTCATTAGCAACCCCCGGCCCCATCAGTTCTGACAGGCCGTATATATCCACTGCATCGATGGCAAATTTCTGCTCTATTTCACGGCGCATTTCTTCGCTCCATGGTTCTGCGCCGAATATGCCTATTTTTAAGGATGTATCGCGGGCATCTATGCCCCGCTTTTCAAAGGCATCCGCAAGCGCCAACATATAGGAGGGCGTAACCATGATAATTTCCGGTTCAAAATCCAAAATCATCTGTATTTGCTTTTCTGTCTGCCCCCCTGACATGGGAATAACAGCACAACCAAGGGCTTCAGCACCGTAATGCGCCCCCAGGCCCCCTGTGAACAGGCCATAGCCATAAGCAATATGAACTTTATGGTCAGGCAAGCCCCCTGACACCCGTATGGAGCGCGCACCCAAATTGGACCATACTGAAATATCTGCTTTGGTATAGCCAACAACAGTGGGTTTGCCCGTTGTGCCAGAGGATGCATGAAGGCGCACAATCTCTTTCATGGGCACTGCAAACATATTGAAGGGGAAGATTGGCGTAAATCCTCTTTGGTCGTGAAAGGGAATTTCGCTAAATCTTCCAAATGCCTCAAATCATCGGGGTGAACCTCTGCCGCATCATACTTTTTCTTATACAGGGGTACATTTTCATAAGCGTACCGAATTGCCCATTGAAGTTTCCTAAGCTGCAAAGCTGAAATTTCATCACGGCTTGCTGCCAAAATTGGTTCATGCCTCACACAGTCATCAATGACAGTACCCATAATAATACTTCCCTGTAGTCGTTCGGTGGTCGGGATGTTTTCAGTTTAACACTGATCAATGGGCAATGAACCGAGCTGTCGTTCAGCTAGAACGGAGCACCCACGTCCCTGCCTCCCCCAAACGGGAGACCACCAAGAAAATTGTATGTATATTCACTCACACAATATTACTATTATTATCCGAACGGTCGGTCAATGAATTTATAGGGTGCTTAGATTGTATCAGCGCTAGCAATCAAAACAGCTAATGTCTTCCTGAAACTCTTCAGGTCATCTGGTGAAAGAACCGAGAAAACCGCATTTTCATGATCTTCTGATTTTTTAATCAAAGGAACAACCAGCGCCTTGCCCTTGTCCGTTAAGTGCAAATAGACATTACGCCGGTCTTCTTTCTTTACAATCTTCTCCAGCAGGCCCTCTTTCTCAAGCTGGGCCACCCGTTTGGTGACACGCGGTTGCTTGTAGAGCACATGACGGGCTAATTCCGTCAGGCGCATCCCCGGCGAACTCCACACACAATATAATATCCTCCAAGCCACGGGGCCAATGTCCGTCTTGGCAAGTTCATCGTGGAACCCCTGTGAGATCACATGGCTGGCCATAGCCATTTGATACAGCAGATAGTCATTAAAATGTTGCTTGGGCATGATTATCCTAATCCAATGCAAAAAAGTCAGATTTTATTTGCAAAATCAAATAATAAATATTATATTCCTTTTAATATAATATAGATATGCAGTCGCCAGCAATGACAAACTGCAAATTTATGTTTCACGAGCCAAAACGAGTAAATTGGTTCTGGATTTATAGGAGCGCCATATGGGAAAAATTGATATCGATGGTCTGGTTCGCCCTGGTGGCCGCGAAATACACAGAGATGTTTTCACTGATCAGGACATTTTCCAACAGGAAATGAAGACCGTCTTTCGCCGCACATGGGTTTATGTTGGCCATGACAGCCAAGTGCAAAATAAAGGCGACTTTTATACAACAACCATTGGCAACCAACCTGTTATCATGGTGCGCCATACGGATGATCAAATACAGGTTTTGCTAAACCGTTGCCCCCACAAAGGGGTTAAATTGGTCGAGGACACCAATGGCAGCACAGGCAAGTTTTTCCGCTGCCCTTACCATGCATGGTCTTTTAAAACCGATGGCTCCCCACTGGGTATCCCCTTTAATAAAGGCTATGAGGAAACAGGGTTTGACACATCTTGTGCAAAAAAGGGCATGTGCAAAGTCAGCAATGTTCAAAATTACCGAGGTTTTATTTTTGCTCGCTTGAGCGACGAAGGGGAAAGCTTCGAAGACTTTTTCACAGGCTCGCTTTCCAGCATTGATAATATGATTGACAGGTCGCCTGAAGGCAGGCTTGAAGTTGTAGGTAAACCCCTTCGCTACATGCATAAATGTAACTGGAAAATGCTGGTCGATAACCAAACAGACACTTGCCACCCCATGATTGCCCATGAAAGCTCTGCTGGCACTATCAAAAGAGTCTGGAAATCAGTGCAAGATGAAACGCTTTCCAAGCCTATGGTTGTCGAACTGGTGCTGCCTTTCATGTCCAGTTATGACGATTTTGAAAAAATGGGTATCCGCACATGGGATAATGGCCACGGCCACACAGGTGTCAGCGGGTCCATACATTCTGACTATAGCGATATCGATGGCTATTACGGCCAAATGGTTGATGCTTATGGTAAAGACCGTGCAGAAAGCATCATGGGGGAAACCCGCCACAACACCTGCTATTTTCCCAACATGATGGTTAAAGGCGCAACCCAGACTTTGAGGCTCTTCATTCCCATTGCTGCCAACAAAACCATCGTTGAAAGCTGGATATTCAGGCTGGTTGGCGCACCCGACACATTCTTAAAGCGCACAGCAATGTATAACCGCATCATCAACGCACCCACTTCTATTGTTGGTCATGATGATTTGGAAATGTATGAGCGCGCGCAAGAAGGCCTTTCAGTTGATGCTAACCCTTGGGTTAACTTGCAACGCCATTACCGGGAAGACGAGCTTGGTGGCGAGCAGCTACACCCCGGCACGTCAGAAGCACAAATGCGAAATCACTATGTGAATTGGGCTAGATATATGAGCACGGAAGACAACTCATGAGCACAGACCAGCAAGACATCATCCATTTTATTTACGCCGAAGCGGCGCTTATTGATGCGCAAAAATTCACTGAATGGCTTGATCTTTATACGGAGGATGCTCTCTATTGGATGCCGTTGGAATTTGACCAGACGGAAGAGCATTTAACAACGTCCCTTATGTATGAAGACAAACTTCTTTTGACAGTGCGCATAAACCGCCTGCAAGGCCACCGGACATACTCGCAAAAGCCAAGAAGCCGTTGCCACCACTTGTTACAAACACCTGAAATTCTTGAAATAAACGACGACGAGGTCAAAACAAAAACCGCCTTTCATTATACTGAAACCCGGAATGATGAGCAGTTTACTCTGGTAGGGTGGGTAGAACATACCTTGAAAAGGGCATCAGACGGCGAAAAACCGGGTGCTCTAAAAATACTTCGCAAAAGGGTCAATTTACTTAACCCTGAAGCTGCACACTCCAATATTCAGTTATTTGTATAAATTGGTTACAAACATGGCCCTTAGAAACCCCCTGCACTATGATACTATTGCTGCCTTATTCAGTGCGGCAGCAAAGGCATATCCTGCGCGTCCTTTCATCAACACCCTATCTGAAACGGCTAAAGCCTACCAAATAGCGGCTGGTGAAATACGCTATAGCGCCCTGCACGCAGCAGTGAGAGATAAACAGGCGGCCTATGCAAAAGCTGGCTATGGCCCCGGCCACAGGGTTGGTATTTTACTTGAAAACCGGCCAGATGTTTTTGTCCACTGGCTGGCATTAAATGCTTTGGGCGCATCCATGGTGCCGATTAATCCAGAATTACGCGCGGCAGAGCTAGAGTATCTCATCTCCCATTCCGAGATGGTGTTAGCTATTGCCCTCCCTGCCCGGCAAGAAGAATTGCGGCAGGCCGCAGCACACGGCTTTACTGTTATTGGCAGTGACGACCCCATACCAGGCGCGCCCCATGCAGCCAATAAACAGTTGGTTACGCAAGATACAGAGGCAGCACTCCTCTACACATCAGGCACAACGGGCTTGCCTAAAGGCTGCGTTCTAACCAACAGTTATTTCCTCAACTGCGGCGAATGGTACATGACACAGGGTGGCTATTGCGCGGTCTATGACACCGGCGAACGCATGATCACGCCGCTGCCACTCTTTCATATGAATGCCTTGGCTTGCTCGGCCATGGTCAGCATGGCAATTGGCGGCTGCGTTAGCTATTTAGACAGGTTCCACCCTACAAGTTGGTGGGACAGCGTTAAAGAATCTAAAGCCAGCATCATTCATTATCTTGGTGTTATGCCCGCAATGTTAATCGGGGCGCCCTCGTCTCCCGCTGACCGTGACCATACTGTCAGGTTTGGGTTTGGCGCGGGCGTTGACGGCACCTTACATGCGCCCTTTGAAGAACGATTTGGTTTCCCACTTGTTGAGGCATGGGCGATGAACGAAACCGGCGGTGGCGGCGCGATGATTGCCTCAGGCGACCCTCGCCATGTTGGTACACATTGCTTTGGTACCGTTGGTGAAAAAATGGAAGTCCGGCTTATAGCGGATGATGGCCAAGACGTAGAAGAAGGCACACAAGGCGAACTGCTTGTTCGGAGCAAAGGCCCAGACCCTCGCTTTGGTTTTTTTGATCGCTACCTTAAAAACCCGGATGCAACAAACCAAGCATGGGAAGATGGCTGGTTTCACACCGGCGATATTGTGCGGCAAAATACCGATGGCACCTTTGTATTCATTGACCGCAAAAAGAATGTTATTCGCAGAAGTGGTGAGAATATCGCCGCTGTTGAAGTAGAGAATGCCCTGCTCTCTCACAACGACATTGACACTATTGCAGTGGCTGGCACCCCAGACCCGGTGCGCGGCGACGAGGTTTTTGCGCTGGTTGTGGCAACAAATCCGCCCGTAGACCCAACCAAAACAGCAGAAGATATTTTGGCCTACAGCCTGTCGCGCCTCGCATATTATAAAGCGCCGGGTTATATTGCTTTTGTGGATGCATTGCCCCTAACCTCTACAAACAAAATTAAACGGGGTGATTTAAAGGCCTTGGTAGCAAGTTTAATAGATAATCCAGCAACGCAAGATGTACGAGCCCTAAAGAGGCGAACCAAATGAGCATGCCCTTTGATGATGTTGTTATAGCAGCCCCAGTAAGTGTGCCTTATCAGCGCTTTTCAGACAAGCGAGCCAACTATTGGCTTGGCCGGGCCCTTAGTATGCTCCGGGAGACGAGCGGGATGGGGCCAAAGGATATAGATGGCCTTAGTGTATCCTCTTTCACCCTCGGCCCAGACAGCGCAGCTTCACTAACCCAGCATTTCGGGCTATCCCCTCGTTGGATAAGCCAAGAAGTTACAGGGGGTGCCAGTGGCATTACAGCCCTTAGGAAAGCCGCCCGTGCCGTGCAAATGGGCGATGCCAATATTGTTGCCTGCATTGCGGGCGACACAAACCCCAAAGGCGGCTTCACAGATTTACTAGATAGTTTCTCCACAGATATGAGCGCGGCATCCCTGCCTTACGGTGCTGGTGGCCCGAATGCGAGTTTTGCCTTAATCACAAAAGCCTACATGGCAAAATATGGCGCTATACGCGCCGATTTTGGCTTGCTTGCTGTCTCCCAGAGGGAAAATGCATTAGCTTACCCAAATGCCATCATGAAAAAGCCACTAGCGCTTGAGCAATATTTGAACAGCAAAACCATTGCGTCTCCGCTTCATTTATTTGATTGTGTGATGCCCTGTGCTGGCGCTGAAGGCTATCTCGTCATGCAGGAAAAAACCGCCCGAGAATATGGCCTGCCCTTTGTTAAAATTCGTGCCACCACCGAGCGCCACAATGCCTACGCCAGTGATAACGTGCAATTGCGTACGGGGCTAGCGGTGGATGCTGATGCATTATGGGCTCAAGCTGGCCTGCCGCCCACTGATATGAATTTGGTTCAAACCTATGATGATTATCCTGTAATATCCTTCATGCAGCTTGAAGACTTGGGCTTTTGCGACAAAGGCAAGGCGAAAGAATTTGTTAACCGACATGATTTCACCACAAGCGGGGATTTCCCCCACAATACGTCCGGCGGCCAATTATCAGGTGGTCAGGCGGGGGCCGCTGGTGGTTTTCTGGGCATTGTAGAAGCTGTGCGTCAATTAACAGGCACAGCCTTGGGGATGCAGGTCGAAAACGCAAAATTCGGCCTCGTCTCTGGCTTTGGCATTATTAATTATGACAAAGGCCTATCCTGTGCCGCTTGTGTATTGGAGAGCGGCCAATGATTAGGCTTCAAGTGTGCAATGCTTGTAAAAGCACCCATTATCCAGAGCGTGATATCTGCCCATCTTGCTGGCGTGATACCCTTGATTGGCAACAAGTTTCCCCTTTGGGGAGGCTTACCACCTCGACAGTTTTACACACAAGCGTCAAACCTGAATGGGCTGACAAGCTCCCGTTACAGCTTGGCCTTGTTAAACTGGATGCGGGGCCAAATATCCTGACATTTCTCAGCGCTTCTTTGAACACGGGTACGCTCGTTACTCTCACCTTTAACGACGGTGTGTTCACCGCAAAGGAAACACTATGAATAAACCATGTGCCGTCATTACAGGGGCCAGCAGCGGCATAGGCAAAGACCTTGCTGTGCGGATGCTTGATTTGGGCTATGACATCATTAATGTCTCACGCAGAGATGCAGACTATACCCATGAAAACCTATATAATGTTGGGTGTGACTTAACGGATGCCAAAGCAACGAGCGCGGCAGCAGCAGCCATTGTTGAAAAACACAATGTTACCCACTTCATTCATAACGCCGGCATGATTTTGCCTAACCTTTTGGAAGAAGCCAGCGCTGAAGATATTCTCACTTTGTCGCAATTACACGCAGGAGCCGCTCTAATTTTTGTGCAAGCATTTGCACCGGCCATGAAAGAAGCGGGCTTTGGCCGCATTGTGTTTAATTCGTCACGGGCAGCAATGGGCGTACCGACCCGTACAGCCTATTCCTTTACCAAGGCTGGCATCCACGGCATGGCCCGCACATGGGCGCTGGAACTTGGCCCATACGGCATCACAGTAAATGTGGTAGCACCGGGACCAATCCTTACGGATAATTTCTGGGGTATTGTGGACAAAGGCAGTGACCGCGAGCAAAAGATTGCAGAAAGCCTGCCAGTTCGGCTCTTAGGCACCCCTGAAGACGTGAGCAATGCTTTGCTATTTTTCTGTGGTCAGGAAAATGGCTTTGTCACCGGGCAGACACTCTATGTATGCGGCGGAGCCAGCATAGGTGGCATGGCGATTTAACGCGCTTATCTTGATAACGGATACGACCTAGATCGTATCCGTTTTAGTTTGACGCTTATCCGCCCAGCCCCAGATACAAACTAGGCAAAAACCGCTTGAATTGTAGTATATTCTTTCAGGCCATCAATGCCGAACTCAACCCCAATACCAGAGCCTTTAACCCCGCCAAACGGCACATTAGGCTGGATCATACCGTGCGCATTAATCCACACACTGCCGCATTCAAGGCGGGAAGCAATTGCTTTTGCCTTTTCCTTATCAGCAGACCAAACTGAGCCACCTAATCCCACATCAACGGCATTTGCCCGCTCGATAACATCGTCAATATCAGTATATTTTAAAATTGGTAGCGCAGGGCCAAACTGCTCTTCGGCAACAAGTCGCATGTCGTCTGTGCAATCAGCCAATATTGTTGTGGGATAAAAATACCCAACACCGTGATCAGGGTTGGCCCCTAGCAGAATTTTGGCGCCTTTTGCAACAGCGTCTGTAACAAGGCCTTCAACCTTCTTATATTGCATTAAATTTTGCACAGGTCCCAGCACGTTATTTTCATCTAACCCATTGCCAAGAGGCATGTTTTTCGCAAATTCTGTTAAGTGCAAGCAAACATCATCATAAACATCGGCATGGACATAAAGCCGCTTAAGCGCCGCACACGTTTGGCCGCCATTAATAAAAGCACCCCAAAACACGCCTTCTGCAATGGCTTTTGCATCCACATCCGGCAACACAATACCAGCATCATTACCGCCAAGCTCCAGCGTTAACCGCTTAAGCGTTGGGGCAGCGCTGGCCATAATTTTGCCACCCGTTGCACAGGAGCCAGTGAAAACTATTTTTTGAATGTCTTTATGCTCACTCATCATCTGGCCAAGAGCATCTGTGCCCGCTACTACATTAAGAACACCTTTTGGCAAAATGCCCGCAATCAATTCTATCATGCGAAGGGTACTAAGCGGTGTGAAAGGCGATGGTTTGATAACCACCGTATTGCCTGACCTAATAGCTGGTATCACATGCCAAATGGCAATCATTAACGGCCAGTTCCACGGCGTGATAGAACCAACAACACCAATAGGCTTTCTGTGAACTTCTACCCGACCTTCTTCATTATCCTGAATGACTTCAACTGGAAGCTCTAGCTCCGCCGTGAAATGCGCCCATCCTGCACAGCCGCCAAGTTCAAACCGTGACCCAACACCATTGAGAGGTTTGCCCTGCTCCTGCGTTAGAAGTTTGCTCAATTCTTCAGCATTTTCTTCCAAAACTGCGCCTATGCCGTGACAAGCATTTTTTCGTTCTTCATTACTTGTCTTGCTCCAAGACTTAAAAGCCTCTGAAGCAGCGGCCACAGCAGCGTCTAATTGGGCTTTGCTTGCAATGGGGCATTGGCCTAAAAGCTCGTCTGTTGCCGGATTAAAAATATCCCGGTGGTCATCACAAGGTACAGATTCGCCGTTTATATAAAGATTATATCCCATCTCTCTCTCCCCGTATTTGAATGTCTGAAAACGTCATTTGAATGTCTGAAAACGTCAGTTTTTAGAGTTTTTAGCTGCCAGTTTTGCCAATAAATTTTTACGGTAAAGGGCTGCATCAATTGCCAAGGGCTGTTTGCGCCACTGCGCCACTTCATCAACAGAATATGGCATATGGTTTTGAGGAATATTGTCAGGGTCAAAACGCCGCAAAAGCCAATTTAAAAGGTCTGTTAAATCGCTGTCACTAATGCTGGCATTGGTCACGCCAGGAACACGGGACAAATATTCCCGCCCACCCTCGACTTGTAAAAACTTTGAAACTTCGCCGGTTAACGTCGGCAAGCCTTTGTCAGGGCGGCCCATCCCATCAGCTTTGTGGCAACCTTGACAATTTAATGTCCAGTCTTGTTGGGCTTTTTTCGCAGTTTTTCTTTGAAAGTAGTCTTCGGTTACAGCGTCTTGTGCACATAATCCACTCCCCAACAAAGGAAATGCCAGCAACGGTAAGATTATGATCAAACCGGCCTGTTTCATTATTGTGCTTTCGGCCTTAGAGCCAAAACCTTATTGCTGCCAAGGCGACCCTGCGCTGTAGTAATAGCTTTTACTTCATCAGCGTTAAAAGCCGTAACGTCGCTATCCTTATAAAAAGTGCCCACTATATAATTCAACAGATCAGCAACATCAGCAGGGGACTTGCCCCCAGCCTGACGAACCATCACCCCTCTAAAGGTGCCATTCTGTGTTTCCAGTTTTCCGCGCAGACCATTATACACAACTGCCACAAGGTATGAACGCCCGTCCTCACTTGAGGCCAGCGTATCTATCTCTTTGTTTAAACTAGGAAAACTACCCGGTATACCCTCGCCTGTTGCTCTATGGCACGCTGAGCACTTACGGTAAAACTTCTTCCCGTTCACGGCTGCTGCCATGCCCTCTTTTACCACCTGTGCCGCCAAAGGCGCAGGCGTGCTTTCCCCCGCAACAGCGGCGGCAGCATAAGCTGGTAAAGACGAGATTAGCCCAAAGGCAATAGAGAGTAGAAAGCGCATAAAAAACTCTTATTCTTCTAGTGCAACACCAAGAACAACCGCTGTTGAACAGGTGTAGGAAATATTGGTTGTACCAAGGCACCAATTAATATCATTCGATGCCTGAGGCCGGACCATTGGGCGGTCGCCTTCATTACGGTTACACATACAGCGCGAACATTCAGGTGCGCCGCAACAGTCATTGTAGGAAATAATATAAGCGCGCCCATCTGCCGGGTTTTGGCATGTGCCAATCCACGTAATAGGGGACATTTCTGTCCCTGCTGGGCATGTGTTTGCACTGCCACCACAACAGGAACACAAGAAGCCATCAATGGCGCAGTACCGCCAGTAATCACACGATGTAGGATCACCGGGGTCTTGCAGGTTGCCTGTGCTTTGTTTGCCAACACCCGGGTAGCCACCATCTTCGGCAGCAGCTCTCGCAACAGGCAACAAGGGCACAACAGCCGCACCTGAAAGCGCCATTCCCAGTTTAGTCAGCAAAGAGCGCCGTGATGTATTATGCGCAAGTTTGCGGGCTGATCTTTCAACTAGCTTATCAAAAACAGACATGCCTACCCCTCCTGATTTCGTTTGGCCATAAAGTCTTGAATAGACGCAACGCCGGTTTCTTTGGCAATGAACAGGCTTTCTAAATGCTCACGGCTGTTCACCATACCAAGGGAGCGAACAACACCTGCTTCATCCACCAGTGCGGCATAAGGCAATTTGGACACGCCAAACTTCTTGCCGAGGTTTTCTGAGACAACGTAAGGCCAAGGCCCCAAGCCATATTGTGCAATATAGCTTTTGTGTATTTCTGGGCTTGAGCCGTCACTTGCCAAGATACAATCCAGCCAACCGCTCTCTGCCTGCAATGCCGACTTAAGCGCCGGTAACAATGTTTTGCAAATCGGACAATCAGGCGACAAGAAGAACACAAGAGTCGATCTTTGTTTTTCAAGCCCTATTTCAACACGTGCCCCATCAAGCGATTGCTCGATTATATGAGGGGCTTTTTCGCCCACTTTTAAAACTGAATTTATGGCCAATGCCCCCGCAGGTGCAATACGTTCGTGTAGAACACCAACTTGCCGCGCCAGTGCTAGAACAAGCACTGTAAGCACTATGACAGCAAGCCATAATAAAGACTGTGAAATCATCATTACTTCAGACATGACCAACCTCTCGCATACGGTTATAAACCGCGACTAATGTAAAACCCGCCTTACCAGCGAAAAATGTGAAACAAAGCACTAACCCCAACGTAGCTGCATCCATAAGGCCAAAGGCCCGTGCCGTTGTTGGGACCAAGCTTATAGCCAAGACAATAACAAGCAGAATGTTACGCAGGACCAGTGCCCATGTCAGCGCAGGAAAAGCAGTTTTTGCCCTGCCCCAACTGCAACCACAATCAATTTGAGTGTTCCCCCGGGCAATATTAAAAGCGATTACCAGCCCATAAGCCGTGAGCAAGGCACTTGCCGCTGCAATACCTACCACAGGAAAAAGCAGTAACATCGCTGCCACAAAAGCCTCAAACAGCGGTAAAATAATGCCGACACCAGCCACGGCCCATAAAGGCACAATATTGTAGCCTTTCACGATGTCCGCAAATTCAGACACGTTGCGCAATTTATGCATGGCAGCAAGAATGAATAACAACGCAAACGCGGTGCGGACATAGAGTGAAATGAAAGGGTCAAAAACCATCATCAACCCCTTACTGCCCTTGCCCGGTATAAACTATAAACGGTGTGAATAGGCCGTCTCCGTATGTATGGGCATAGGTGTTGGTGGTTAAATCATAAATATCGAGCTGCATTTCTGCATTGGTAACAATCAAACGGTCACTGGCAACAGCCAGCGAGAGGCCCCAAGTTTTTAGCTCGATTTTACCAATACGTTTTTTCTCGGCAGCGTTATAAATCCACACTTCCGGCCCGCCGTTTTTTTGCGTGCCCTCTGCGCCGTTTGGATGCATGAGAATATAAAACACGTCGCCGGTATCCCCTGCAATAAGTTGCCAGCCGCCGGGCCGCCAATTTTCTGCACGTTCGGCATCGGTCAGCAAAGACCATTTATCAAGGGCCTTTGGTGTATCCGTAGATAGGTCAATTGGCTGCATATTCCCTGTGAAGGTAGGGAAATACAGCCGATCGCCAAACCGGGCGTTTTTTAGAAACAGGCTATCCTTATCAATGTCATTAAATTCGGTAGAATGCGTCTCGGCAATCACGGTACCGCTTGCATCAAGGCTCACGCCCATCATGGTGCCATCACCGCACATAGAAGCAAACCCTTTAGCCCCCATTGGGTAGGCCAGCGTACAGCCCGGAATTGGAATTTCCGTTAGAAACTTGCGCGCGCCCATATCTGTCACACTGATAGAAGAGGCCGGCGTGAAATTATAATTGAAAGACAGGCTTTCGTCGTTGCTAAGGCGGAAGCTGGCTTTAAAAGGCATGTTTGCGCCACGCTTTGCTGGTACTATTATCTCAGCAGTTTTTTCTAAACTGGCGGTATCATGAATGGCAATAATATCCGTACGTTCGCCCGATATGCCCCTAGAATGATAGGTGGTTGCAATGTAAATTTCGCCTCGGGTTTGCGACACGGCCAAAGCCCCAACCATGCCGCCATGCATGATGCCTTTAAACGCATGAGAAATGCTACCGCTATCCATAACAATGAAGCGCCCATCAATCATAGAATTGAAATTGGCATCATGGATAACAACCCACGTATCTTTATAAGGAGTGTTTAGCTTACGGCTAATGCCCATTTCTTCCTCAACCAGTGGCTCAGGAAAGGCCGCTGCAAGCTCTTGGCTTGTTTGAGGCTGCACTTCACTTGTCTTTTGTTTTTCAGCAGAAGACGGTGTGTCGCTTTCCGAGCAAGCACTGAGACCCAAGGCCATCACAAGTGCCAATGCACTCTGGAGTTTTGCTGATTTTATAGTCATTGCCTAACCCTCGTATCTCATTTCTTAAACCGTTGGCAGGCCGCCCGTTAAAGAGCAGCCTGCCCTATAGATCTTTTAGAAGTGCGTCCGGAAATCAATGCCAATCGTCCTAGGGCGATTAGTCACCAACCGTTGACGGCCTGGCGTTTCAGCCGCAATAGAACGACTATCCGCTAGGTTGATATGCTCGTTGAAGACATTGTCTACAAACAGCGTAATCGCCCAATCACCGCGAATAACACCAGCACGCATGTTCAGCTCGCTCCACGGATCACGACGGCGCGGGTTTGCAGCTTCATTGTTTGCACTGAAACTTTCACCGTAATGGTTGAAATCTGCCCTAAGCAGCCCATCCATTTCATCAGATACCGGTAAGATATATTCGCCTGATGCAGATATGGTCCAATTTGGAACACCTTGAATGCGGTCACCGACACTCACACCCACAACACCACCATCATCGGTAATTTCTGCGTCTGCATGGCCAATTGCACCTGTAAGGATCAAGCCATCCATCGGTACAATAACGATTTCCGCTTCAAAGCCTTTGATTTTGGCTTGACCCGCATTGGCAATAAACTGGAAACCACACGCGAGGCGGTTTTGTTGCGAGATATCGCTCCAGTCGATGATATATGCTGCGGCATTCAGAGAGACTTTATTGTCTGCAAATTTGGATTTAAACCCTGCCTCATAGCTCCATAAAGTATCAGAGTTAAAGGTTTTGGTTTTAGACGGGTCTAGCCCAAGAGCATTCACTTCATCTTCACAGATATCGCCCGAACCTGCAGGAATATTGCCATTAATACCCCCAATACGGAAGCCTTTGGAAGCACTGGCATAGACGTCAAATGACTCTGTTATATTAGCCTGAAGCAGCACTTTAGGGTTGAAGCCACTTTCTTTTTGGTCGCCTTCAATATGCGAGGGGCCGCCATTGGCAAACCCGTCTGAATCGATAAGTGCTTCAGTTTTTGTTTCGTAAACACGGCCACCTGCGGTGATGGAGAAACGATCACTGAAATCAAAGGTGACTTCACCAAACGCAGCATATTCCGTGCTTTCATAGCTGTTATCAGTAACAAAAATCAAATCACCGGGCACAATATCAGCAGGTGCTCCTGCAGCAACATTAAGTGCCGCATTAATGCCCGGCTGTAATGCAGGTGGATCATACCGGAGGCGGTTTTTATTTTTCTGATAGAACACACCGAAAGTAAAGTTCAGTGCACCTTCAAAACTGGATGTATAGCGTGTTTCATGAATAAATGATTTGAAACGCTCGTTTTCATCGATGAAGGATTCATGAGGGTCAACTGGAAGACCAATTACAACACCGTAAAGGAAATGCAAGAAGGAAGTTTCTTCTTCCCGCTCATCAAGGAAGCGGTCAAAATAGGATGTTGTGGAAACGATAGTACCGCCTGCAACTTCCCAATCAAATGTACCGCTCGCAAGCCACCAACGGTCAGACCCCGGCTCTTCCGTATCAAAGAAACGCTGCTCGGTGAAGTTACCGGGCGTTATATCAGCAAACGGAAGGCCGTCTGCATCTACTTTTTGATACATTATCTTTGGCGTGAATGTCAGATTATCATTCAACTGAGCTTTAGTGATAACCTGAAAACCATAATATTTTTCATCATCAACATTTTCGTTGAGATCAAAAGAAGGCCCGGGATTAGCCACCGTATCGCCTGTAACAGGGTTTTCATAAGTGGGGAGATATTCACGGTCAAAAATGCCTGAGCTTTGCCCATAATAAGCCGTTACCCGAGTGGCAAGCTTATCTTCCACCATTGGAATATCAAGGGAGCCATCAAACGCCCAATTCAGGTCGCCTTCTTTAACAGAAGAAACTGTTGCGTGAAAATCCCCTGTCACGCCATCACCAGCCAAATCAGGCTGTTTGGTTATCATACGGATCGTGCCACCCATAGAGCGGGCACCGTAAAGAGAGCCTTGTGGGCCGCGCAATACTTCCACACGCTCAACATCAATAACACGCGGCTGGATAGACGCAGGCATTGGCGTATCATCCATATAAAACCCGGTGGTATTATCGCCAAATACACCGCGAATAGAGGGGGAGTTTGAGTTAAAGCGACCATCAGACTCGTTACCAAAGCCCAAATTTGGAACACGCACAGCAAAATCAGCAAAATTGACAGCGCCCATTTGCTCCAGCGTATCGCCTTGCACCGCCGTTACGGCCATGCCAAGTTCCTGCAACGTCTGGCTTTTCTTGGCTGCTGTAACCACAATTTCTTCAACTTGCGCAGTTGCAGGCATCGCAACACAAGCCGCGACAAGTGCGCCTTTACAAACGGACCCTGCTAGGTTTTGCCATATTTTGGATGTCTTTAAATTCATCATACTCCCCTTTTATTTTTACGGTTTTGCGCTTCCCATTCTCCCAAATGCTGCAGCGCCTGCCGGTTGTGTATAAACCCGGCTTATTCCATCGTGTAAAGTGGCTCGAATTCGGTAGAACAATGAAGCTGGAATTCGGAACCCGTCGTGAAAAAAGTTGTGTGTTTTTTCAGTATGCCAGCCTTTTCAAAAACCGTACATTTGAGCCAAACACGCCCTTACTTCCCCACACAATATTCATCAATTAACAAATACTATACTATAGGAGGGACCTGCACTTCTTGCCTGAGAGTGCCAAAATGTGGCTTTTTCAGGCGTAATTATACTTAAAACCCTCAAAAACGTCAGCACTGTACCCCAACCTGCATTCAATCTAGCTTGGCAAGTTTTAGGAATCAAACTTGAAATGGTTTTGGAACTGGCGGGGCGATAGGCCAAATTTATTTTTAAAAACTCTTGAAAAATGCGCTGAGGAATTAAACCCGTATTTAAATGCCACATCCGTACACTTCCCTGCACCCGTAGCAACCATAAGCTCATTTCTAGCAATTTCCAGCCGCCGCATTCTTATCCAGTTATAGGGAGAAAGCCCATGCTGCTCGAAAAGACGGTAAAGAGAGCGTTTGCTAATGCCGCAGCCGCTTGCAATGCGGTCTAAATCCAAATCTGCATCATGCAGGTTTTCTTCTATAAACATATTCACGCGTCTGCACTGCTGCACATCTAATATATCCGTGTCCATGACAGGGTCATCGCTGAATATCGACTGCCACAACAATTTGAAGCATTCATCATTCTGCTTTAATTCCTCAGTTTTCGACTGCGCAGAATAGTCAGCTTCTTCGCCAACACGCGCATGGCCATACATATTGAGAATACTGGCCCGCAGCATATCATTGTCTTTATGGTGTATTGTCTGAGCTAAAGGAATTTTGCGGTTTCTAAAAATTTCTCTGGTTTGCATTTCCGGCAAATGAACAGATATCTGTTTAAAGCCATTTTTATACCGAAATTCTGATGGGCGGCGGCTGTCAATCAGGCAAATATCGCCAACACCAAGCCGGGATGACTGACCGCCCTGCTCTAGAACAGCTTCGCCTTCCACGCCTAGAATAAGGAACAGGTTGGCTTCGTCAGACTGTCCAACATCCCGTTCAGTTTTCTTTAGCTGCTTTATAGTGCCCGATATCTCTGCAATATCCAGTGAGCCAAAACGGCCCAAATTAATTAGCCCGGAGAATGGCTTATTTTGCATGGGCTGAAATGTGAAATACCCGCAGACAGCCGTAAGCATATTCTGCCAATCATCAAAATCTCGGATTGCTGTATTCATCACTCCGGCCTTATATAAAACCTACCATTTCACTTAATTTACTGTACGAAATAAAAATTATATTTGCAAATGCAAATAATATTTACAGCTATTGAGGCAACTCAAGAGGTATATGCTGTCGGGAAAACTTAAAGCACCGTTGGCTTTAGCTCGCATCCCAGCGTGGAAGCCCTATCAGTTCTATATGTTGTGTGTTTTTAGAGTGCTAACCCGTTGTCAGATTAATCGTGGTCAGTGACCCTATAATAGAAAAGGCGTGACCAGATCATTATAATCCATGTCACACCTTTTTAAGCCATTGAAGTATTGGCTTCCTATTTTGCAAATGGCGCGAGTGACGAGACTCGAACTCGCGACCCTCGGCGTGACAGGCCGATACTCTAACCAACTGAGCTACACCCGCGCATCTATTGCGGGGTGGTTTCTATGCGCTGACCCCTGCTCTGTCAATCGTCTTTTTATTAATTATTTTAAGATGTACGCAGATATCACTAAAACCCAGTGCATATCCTCACTAATTAGCGACAAACCTGCCGCCGCATCACTAACGACCTGACCCTATCCAGCCCACATTGGGCCTGTCAAAGTTCCATAACACCTAGCGAAATAAATTTGAAATATTCGACAGGTCGTTATCAATGTCGAATGTTGCTGCCTGCGATTATTTCATAACCTTAAACTCGATCAACTCTACAGGTCCCTATTTAGAGGAACGACATAAGCGGTAGAAGGGCGGGAAACAGTTACTTGTACATGCTCTGGTGGAAAGGTAATCACGGGGCCCTAATGCTTGTAGGCGCTTCTGAAAGAGAAGCGCCTACAAATGATAGGTCATTTTGCCCATAAGTATGGGCTATAACTGTCGCCTAGAGCTCGTGTGCAGGAATATTTTTGATTTCCTTCCACGCATTGTTAGCTTTTACAATGTTGCCTGGAATATCACGGACCCAGATATTTTTTACTTTATTGTCCAAGTTGAAATAAAGCTGGCCATCAACAATTTCCCACACTGTTGGGTCACCAATGAATTTTTTACCTACAGCAGCGCCGTAAGCACAAAAGCCACCGTATGCTGGTAGGTATTTAGCAGGATTGGCTGCAAATTTCTTTTTGTTCGCATTTGTCGTGAAGAGATAATTCACACCGCCGTGCATCACAAGGTGGTTGCCGTTACCTTGCAAGGGCTTTTCACTTGTATGGTAGGAAACGAGGTCATAGCCTTGAACAGCAACCACACTGTTGGCAATGCTGTCTGCAGAGGCGGCTGTGGTTAATGTGCTGAAAGAAAACAAAGCTGCAATCGCGAGGAAAAATTTATTCATGAGGGTATCCTTTATAATAATCTATGGGTTATTAATTACTTTCGAGAAACCGATCTGTTTCCCTTAACAGCCTAAGTAAACCGATCTGTTTCCTTTATCAAATCACGAATACGTGATCCTAACGGATAACTGGGTGATTTCAGCGATTTTTGAAGACTTTTTCTTGCATATAAGCTTTTAGTGACATATTTATAGGAAACAATATAGTTTCTTTAGGAGTTAAGCTGTATGGCTAGGCCATCCCGTCGGGATCATATCATCGATGTAGCAATCGTATTATTTTGTGAACATGGCTTTCATGCTACGGGCGTGGATAAGATTATGCGTACAGCGCAAGTCTCCAAGAAAACCCTCTATAATCATTTTCGCTCCAAGGACGAGCTCATCCTTGCAGCATTGCAATTGTATGATGGTCGGTTTCGTAACAATTTCATGAAAGACGTTGAAGCGCTGGGGGCTACACCACAAGCGAGACTTTTGGCTATTTTTGATGCCGCAGAGACATGGTTCAATAGCCAGAATTTTTTCGGCTGCATGTTTGTGAATGTTGTTGGCGAATATTCAGACCCTACTTTGCCAATGCGTGCAATCAGCCGTAACTTTAAACAGATGATCCACCGTTATATTCTAGAGCTTTGTGAAAAATCTGACGCTAAAAATCCTGAAATTTTGGCAGATGAAATGGCGCTTCTTTTCGAAGGCGCGATTGTTACCGCGCAAATCTCGGGAACCGCAGCGGGTGCAAAAACGGCGAAAGCTATTGCTAAGCAATTATTGGCGAACCACCTCTAGGTCGTGGCGCGCTTAGCTCTTGCCATAAATTTTATGCAGAGCTTGGACTGGTGATGTAAATCAAACTGATAAGACGCGCACAATTAAGACCAGAGCTACGCCTAGAAGAAGCCACAGAATCAACGCCTTTACCCAGCCAAAATTAACAGCAGACCTATAAATTAAAACGGGGATGTTCAAAACCGGATGAAATGCCCCAATCACCCGCAAGAGGGACCCCGCTTTTTGGGCCGTAGTAGCCTCTGGGTCATATAAGTTATCTCGGGGGTCCTGAGGGGCCCAAGCAGCTTCTATCTCAATCCTACCCCCTGCATAAGGGCCGCCGCCTTGTGTTGCACCCTGCCCTTGCGTGCCTGTGCCACCCTGCCCTTGCACTGCATCCTGACCTTGTGTGGCATCATGGCTTCCTGTGCACGAGGCTTTTGGAGCAGACGCTGTCTTATTTTCTACAGGTTTCATACTTTCTCGCAACAAATGCCGTAGCTGGAAGCTAGACTTTATCAGGTATCATTTGCAACAGCAGCTTACACCCTGCTTACTGTCTCGCCCAAATACACTGTGGAGTGGTTAGGCCAGAAAGTAAGCGGGGAGCGGATATAGTTATACCTAATCCTGATACGCTTTAGAGCGTATCAACAAAAGCATAGTAGATGTCTTTATTGAAAAGGGGGAAGGCGATAAAAGTGGTGGGCGATGACAGGCTCGAACTGCCGACCCTCTCGGTGTAAACGAGATGCTCTACCAACTGAGCTAATCGCCCACTTTATCACTTCTTTGTTCTCTCTACTGAAAGAGAGAATGGTGGGCGATGACAGGCTCGAACTGCCGACCCTCTCGGTGTAAACGAGATGCTCTACCAACTGAGCTAATCGCCCACATAACCATGTGGTGAGCGCGCTTTTAAGGCCATTTAGAGATTGTGTCCAGCGCAAAATGCAAATAGCGAATATCTTTTATCCTTCCAATCCATTCAATTCCGCCAAGAGCTGTGAAAATACCTATAAACACACTGATTGCAGCTATTTTTTTATGCTGGGAATATAACAAAAAATCTGCCCTGCCCGCCCTATAACAGAATTACGAGAGACCGCCTTCATAACTGTCGCACGTATGCAGTATCCGCTTTATTTTCAAGAAATTGATTCGCACATAAATTTTGGTGTAGACGGCTCTGACAATAAGATTGTTCTGGCACCGATTAAATCTGATCGCGCTAGCCCGTATCAACTTCAGTGAGAGGCTTATCAACCCACAACCCGGCTTACTCTCGGGGCAACCCCCTACAGTCTATCCTAAGGGGCGCTAATGCGAGGAGAGAGGACGGATATAGTCCTAACTAAAAACGGATACGTTCAAAGGATGACACAAGTACCGAGGCACCGCAGCCTGCAGGACAAACGAGAAAAGAGGGGCAGAGTAAGAAAAGAACCAGTAAGGCTCCCTAAACAAAAAACGGCCGGGAAATACATCCCGACCGTTTTTAACGAATATGTAGACCGAATTTAACGGTTTACAGCATCCTTAAGACCCTTGCCAGCCTTGAACTTAGGCTGTTTTGATGCAGGGATATCAATCTCTTCACCAGTGCGTGGATTGCGGCCTTTGGTCGCTGCGCGATTTGCTACAGCAAAAGTACCAAAACCAACCAACCGTACATCATTACCGCCTGAAAGAGCGCCAGTGATAGCTTCGAATACCGCGTCTACTGCTTTACCAGCATCGGCTTTTGAAAGTTCTGCTGCGTCTGCAACTGTTGCTACTAGATCGTTTTTGTTCAAGGTTTCCCCCTCTATGTTGAAGAGTGTATAAAAACACTCTCTTCGAAATGCGAATGCAGTGTAAACTTGGTAAATCTCAATTGTCAAAGCTTAAAACGGCAGAAAACTGGGGTTTTTAAACTTTTTTTCCTTGAAGTTTAATAATTTTGCTCACATACGCCTAATGAGTCGTCAATTCAGAGCCATTTTCAGACCCCCCTCCAACGATTTCAGCTAGTTCTTTTTCCTCGTCCCACTCAATGGGCTCAGGAGCCCGTACAAGAGCATGTTCCAAAACCTCATCAATGGTAGAAACCGCAATGATTTCAAGGCCCTTCTTCACATTTTCAGGAATTTCAGCAAGGTCTTTTTCATTCTCTTTCGGGATTAAAACCTTGGTAACACCGCCTCTCAAAGCAGCCAACAATTTCTCTTTAAGGCCGCCAATTGGCAGAATCATACCGCGCAATGTCATCTCGCCAGTCATGGCAATATCCTTGCGAACGGCGATACCTGTAAGCACAGAAATTATCGAAGTACACATCGCACCCCCCGCTGAAGGGCCATCTTTTGGTGTTGCACCCTCTGGCACGTGGATATGGATGTCACGTTTTTCAAAGAATCGCGGGTGTATACCAAATTCAACACAGCGCGAATGCACAAAGGACCGTGCCGCCTGAATTGATTCCTTCATCACATCACCAAGTTTCCCGGTGGTTTTGATCATACCCTTACCCGGTACAACAAC
>JAESQS010000148.1 GCA_016765035.1 Kordiimonadaceae bacterium
CAGATAGATATGTATTTGGCTGGCGATGTTGACTATCTGGTGGCGACCGATGCCATTGGTATGGGGTTGAATTTAGATGTCGGCCATGTCGCTTTTTCAGCCCTGACCAAATTTGATGGGCGTACTTTTAGGGATCTTTCTGCTGCTGAAGTGGCACAAATTGCAGGCCGTGCCGGGCGCTATAAAAAAGACGGCACATTTTCGACGCTTGGTTCAGGGCCTGACGACGTCATGGACCCAATGATGATCGCTCAAATTGAAGAACATCAGTTTGAGCCAGTGAAGCATATTTTTTGGCGGAATAACCGTTTGAATTATGCATCGATTCCGCGCCTTTTGCGCTCTTTAGAAGAGCCGGCGAGCACTGATGGTTTGCACCGCACGCGGGATAGTCTCGATTTACTCACATTAAAAGCCCTGACAGAAGACGAAGAAATAAATTCTCTGGCACAGCATAAAGAAGCTGTCGAAAGACTTTGGAATGTTTGCCAAATACCGGATTTCCGCCGTTTATCGAAAGAGGATCATGTGGGTCTGCTTAGGCGAATTTATGTTGATTTGATGGGCCCTGCAGGCGCTATTCCGCATGATTGGTTTGCCCGACAAGTTAAGCGTCTTGACAATATGGACGGTGACATAGATACCTTGGCCGGTCGAATAGCCAGTATTCGGGTCTGGACATATGTTTCTCACCGGAATGATTGGCTGCAAGATAGTGCCCATTGGGCACATGTGACGCGCAGTATTGAAGACCGTTTGTCGGATGCATTGCACGAAAAATTAATCCAGCGGTTTGTGGATAAGCGTACAGCTGTCCTCATGCGCTCGCTCAGGCAAAGGGACGCACTCAGCGTGAGCATTGATAGTGAAACGAATCAAGTGTCTGTAGAAGGACACGATATTGGCGAATTGCACGGCTTTTCTTTTAAAGTTGAAACAGATGCTGCGCCAGATGACCAAAAAACACTTAAAGCAGCAGCGGAAGCGGCGCTTAGAGTGGAACTGACCCGGCGTGCCAAGCTTTTTGCCAATGTAGGGTTTAAAACGCTTGAGTTTAACTTTGACGAAGGCTTGGCCTTTCCAAAGTTAATGTGGGAAGGCGCAGCCGTTGCAACGGTGCATGATAGTGGTGCGCTGTTTGGGCCACGGGTTAAGCTTGCTCAGAATATATTGCTGGAAGGCGATAACGCTGATCTTGTGCGGGAAAAAACACAAGAATGGCTAGACACGCGGATCGCTGAAAAGCTTGAGCCGCTTGTTAAACTTGCGCAAGAGCTCAATGGTGAAATTGATGTGCCGGAAGACGCAGCGCCCCTTTCAGGGTTAGCGCGTGGTGTTGCTTTCAGGCTGTTGGAACATTACGGCGTGATGGCGCGCAGTAAAGTTGATGCAGACCTTAAGCAGCTTGACCAAGATGCCCGCAAAGGCTTGCGCCGCTTTGGTATCCGTATTGGTGCGTCCAATTTATATATGCCTGTGGTGATGAAGCCTCATGCCACAGAAATGCGCCTTGCCATGTGGGCGATGGCTGGTAAAAAAGCTGATCTGCCGTCTTTGCCAACACCTGGTATGGTGTGGGTTGATACAGTTGAAAACGCCCCGAACGAATTTTATGAGCTGGCGGGTTTTAAACCTGTTGGCAAAAAAGCCGTGCGCATGGATATGTTTGAGCGTTTGGCGGATGCGGTGAGGCCGCTTGGCCAAAACCGTGATTGGTTTGAAGTTACGCTGGAAGTAATGGGTCTTGTTGGCTTGTCTGGCGAAGCTTTTGCAGAGGTTATGCGTGGCGCTGGCTATAAGCATGAACTTCGCAAAGTGTCCCCTGCGGCCAAAGAAGTTGCTGTTGAGGCCCCTGCTGAAGAGGCTGCCGCAGTTTCTTCGGAAGAAGCACCTGTAGCCGCTACGGAACCAGTGACTGAAGGGGCAACCGAAAGCCCTGTAGAGACACCTGCCGTAATAACAGAAACAACTGCAAGCGACAGTACAGAAACCGCTCCAGAACCAGCAGAAGCTAGTGTATCAGAGAGCGCTCCAGAAGATGCTGCTGAAAAACCTGTCGTTGCTGAGACTGCAGTTGATACGTCAGTTGAGGCAACTTCTGAGGTTCCTGCCGCAGAAGAAAGCAGTGTTGCAGACGTTGCAGAAGAAGACCTTGTTGAACGGTTTTTCTTTATGTGGGCACCCAAGCGTAAGCCTAATGCAGGGCAAGGGCGTGGCCGGCCAGCAAATAAACCAGCGCATAAAGCTGCGGGTGACAAACCAAGCAGACGCGCACAAAGCAACAATAATAAAAAACGGAAACCCACTGTGTCAGCAAACACAAGCCGTCCACCAAAACGTGAGAAGAAAGCAGACCCTGATTCGCCCTTTGCAGCTTTGGCTGGCTTGAAAGACGCGCTGTCTAAAAAATAGGCCCTTTAACGAAGGGGCCTTTCGGCAAGGAGTGTGGAGGCTGTTATGGCCTTAGGCGTGTTAAAAATACGGGCAGACAAATGGCTTTGGCAGGCGCGGTTCTCTAAGACCAGAACTTTGGCGTCTAAGCTTTGCCGTTCTGGTAAAATGCGTGTGAACGGTGTGCGGGTGACAAAGGCCAGTATAACGATTGTAATTGGTGATGTGCTTACATTTCCTCAAGAACGCAACATAAGAGTAGTTGAGCTGTTGGCGCTTGGAGAGCGACGCGGCCCAGCGTCAGAGGCGCAGGCTTTGTATGATGACCAGTCGCCTGCGGTGCTATCGGTACCAGAAGCTAGAAAGCTAGCGGCTCAATCTGGGGCTGTTGCTATTAGAGATGCTGGTGCGGGAAGGCCCACAAAAGCTGAGCGTCGGGCCACAGAAAAGCTGAAAGGCGAGGGCGGTTTAGATTTTATCATCTAAAAGCCATTGCCCAATGCACCGAATGTATGCATAAAAAGCAAAAAACCGCCCATGAATGGTTTTTAAGGATGTAAAGAGGAGACGTTGATGACGTATGTCGTCACTGAGGCCTGCATTAAATGCAAATTTACCGACTGTGTAGAAGTCTGCCCTGTGGATTGCTTCTATGAAGGTGAAAATACACTGGTTATTAACCCAGACGAGTGCATTGATTGTGGTGTTTGTGAACCGGAGTGCCCAGCAGAAGCAATTTTGCCAGACACAGAAGACGGCTTAGAGGCTGTTGTTGAGTTTAATGCTAAATTTTCTGAGGTATGGCCAAATATCACAGTGAAAAAAGAACCACTGGAAGGCGCTGACGACTGGGTCGGTAAAGAAGGCAAAATGGAACTTTTGTCTGAAAAACCGGGAACAGGCGATTAAGCTTTTTAGAGGCTGAATTTACTCGCTAGGTGAGTAAATTATAATCTTATTCATTAAAAGCCGGAGGCTTCCACCGGCTTTTATGCTTGCTATTCAAGGGGTTAATGCGATTTTCGCCCTTTTATCCTTTGTGGGCTGCCATACGGAGTTGTATGGGGCTACATTTTACCTGAAAAATGTGTTATAATCCTTGTGATGGTGCGGTAAATTCGCGCAAGCAATGGGTGCCTAAGTGGGTGGATTTCCACCACTAAAATTTAAGTAACGCCGGTATGTCGGCTTGGGAAGTTTCCGTAGGGAACTCTCAGTCGGCTTGTTGTGCGGTTTAAGAGGATTGTTGTTTTTAGATAATTCTCAGGGTTTCCGCGGCCGATTGTATTTTGGTCGCGCAGGAAGCTATTATTTTGTCAGTTTGCGGATCAAGCCCATGGGCTTGTGGGGCTAGCTGGTAAAGTTGATTTGTTAGGAAGGATTGATTACCAGTATGGCTAAATCATCAAAAAATATGTACGATATCGGCGATTATATCGTCTACCCAAAACACGGTGTGGGCCGTATTACTGAGCTTGAAACACAAGAAGTTGCAGGCATGAACCTGCACCTGTATGTGATTCGCTTTGAAAAAGAGCGCATGACATTGCGCGTACCTACTAATAAAGCAGAGCCAAGCGGTATGCGCCGTCTGTCTTCTGATGCCACACTGAAAGAGGCGTTTACGACGCTTAAGGGTAAAGCACGTGTTAAGCGCACCATGTGGAGCCGTCGGGCACAGGAATATGAAGCCAAGATCAACAGTGGTGATTTGGTTTCCATTGCCGAAGTTGTTCGTGATTTGCACCGGGGTGCTGACCAGCCTGAACAATCTTATAGCGAGCGCCAAATTTACGAGTCGGCCCTTGGGCGTTTAGCGCGGGAGCTAGCAGCGGTTGAAGAGATCGATGAAGAAGCAGCCATTGAAAAACTCGAGAATGAGTTTGTAGCTTAAGCAAAATCAAAGACTTACCGAAAGGCCCGCCCCATGTTTGGGGCGGGCCTTTTTTGTTATTTTAATATTTTTTGGACCTATAGGAAAAAAAGCTGTCAATTTTAATGGAATCCATCATAATGAATGAAATTAATCGATTGCATTAAAAAGTAGTTGATACGTATCTACTGATAGCAATGCTTCTCAAAGGTAGTGACCTGCCGGTGAGGGCCGATATTGAAGGAAGAAGATTTTGGCGCGAGGAAATTGGGCAACAATCGAAGACAGGCGGTTAATCCGTTTTGCAATGAAAGCGCCTATTCTGGAGCGCGAAGAGGAATGTGAGCTGGCCTTGTCCTGGCAGCAGGAGCGTGATGAACACGCGTTACGGAAGCTTACTGAAGCACATCTTCGCCTTGCTGTTTCCTCAGCTAGTAAATACCGTCACTATGGTTTGCCGGTTGCAGATTTAATTCAGGAAGGCACAGTTGGGCTGATGGAAGCTGCCTACCGTTTTGAAAGCAGCCGCGAAGTACGCTTTTCCACTTACGCTACATGGTGGGTTCGGGCTGCGGTACAGGATTATGTGCTTCGAAACTGGTCTATTGTGCGCACAGGCACAACATCGGCTCATAAGGCGCTCTTTTTTAATCTTAAACGCTTGAAAGCCCGCATGGGGGAAGACCCCAGTCGGCCCTTGTCTTTCATGGCTCGTAATCAAATAGCGAATGAAATGGGCGTTCGCTTGCGTGACGTTGAAGCTATGGAAGGTCGCATGACAGCAGGAGACCGCTCCTTGAATGCGCCGGTTGCTGACGAATCAGCCCAAGAATGGCAAGATTTGCTCGTGTCTCCTGACCTTGAGCCAGATGCTGAGTATATTAAGCAGCATGATAATGAAAAAAAATCCGAACTTATTGAATTAGCGATGGAAAACCTGACAGATCGGGAAACTTTTATCATTAGAGAGCGCCAATTGAAAATTGGGGGTGTAACGCTGGCTGTGCTCGGGTCGCAGCTTGGTATTTCCAAAGAGCGTGTTCGCCAATTAGAGGCACAAGCCTTAGGAAAATTAAAGCACGCTCTCGTAAAACATGTGGGTGATCCAGTGATGGCTGGTCTCGCAAACGGCTGATTTATTTTTCCCCTAAAAATATTTGTTCCGAATGCGTAATGATTATTTTTGGGCCAGCACTCCATTCCATAAAGCCGCGCACTTCTATGGTTTTCCCCTGAAGGGAAAGCGGGTCAATGCCTTGTTTCCTAAAGGTACGAGCACTTCTAGCGCCTATTTGCACAGTAAAGTCTTTGCGCCAATCAGCGCCAAAGTTTAGGTAAATATTTTTTCTCACTTTGCGCGCAGTCGTTACTTTACCCGTCACAATTTGGAACCAGCCGGGTTTTAAGTTCTTACCAGTTGCTGTAACCACGGAAAGGCTGGGTTTCTTCCATAAGCCGCGCTCTTGCTGCCGTGCGCGCTTCTCGCTTTGCCACAGGGAGGCACTGCCTGCTGCAACGCCCGCGACCGGAAACGAATAAACATGGCCTTTTTCAACAAGCCAATATTGAACCCAGTCATTGTCGTCTCGCATTAGGTGCACTATTTTTTCACCTGCATGAGTAAGTTTCTTTTTACCGCAATAAAGAGTGATCGGGTGCCCTGCTAGATACTGGGTGAGTGCCGATTTTGCCTTTGCCCCGTACGGCCAGCTCTTATAAGGAGCAGAGACTGGCCAATATTCGGGTGCTTTGATGCCGCGTAGGATCAATACCGTGCCATCGTCTAACGTAATATGGTCACCAGAGAGGACAGTGAATTTCTTGTGGTGCCCACAAGCAGTAAGGCCCGCTGGCATTTCTGACTTGAGTGGTTTATGTGCCACAAGCGTTTGTTTTATAAGAATATTTGTGGCGGCTTGAATGCCCATGGCGGGACCAAGCAATATAGCTATTGAAGCTGCTGTTGTTAGAAAACCCACAGGCCACCCTATCGTACGCTGCTGTCTCTTGCATTGGTTGGCTAGCATAGGTATCAGGGTTTCAAAATGATATTAAAAACAGGCGTCATTTTGAAACGGATCCGTAATTAATATTGAAATTAAGAGGGGATCGGATCCGTTTTAGTTATAGATCCACCCAGGCGCTACTTACTCTCTGGTCCAACTACCCCACAAGTGTACCCTTTGCGTGCAGTTGGGTGGAGGCCGGTGGCTCTGTCTATAATTAGGGCGGATTTGACCTAGAAACTCGGGTTTTGACAAAATTAGACTTCGGCGTACAATGCGTGCTGCAAAATTGAGCTTGTGCCAGAAGGCACTTGGCTGTATCCGTGTGCGCTTACTGACAAATAGTCTATTATATCCCAGTATAACCCAGCGGTTAGATCCCGTTTCCGAAAGAAAAACATGACAGATTTTGAAGGTGTTGTGCCGCCCCTTGCCGAGGCGCTCCGCAAACGCGGCTATACGACACTTACCCCCGTGCAAGTTGCCATGCTTGCACCCGAGCTTGCCGAGGCAGATGCACTGGTGTCCGCGCAAACAGGTTCTGGTAAAACTGTTGCTTTCGGTCTCGCGCTCGCCCCCACTATCCTTGAAGGTGCTGACCGGTTTATTCAGGCACATTCACCATTTGCTTTGGTGATAGCGCCTACGCGGGAACTGGCCTTGCAGGTAAAGCGAGAGCTTGAGTGGCTTTACGAGGAAACAGGTGCCATCATTGCCTCTTGTGTGGGTGGCATGGATATGCGCACAGAGCGCCGTACTCTTGACCGCGGTGCTCACATTGTTGTTGGCACACCGGGTCGCTTGCGGGACCATATTGAGCGCGGTTCGCTTGATATGACGGGTATGCGGGCTGTGGTGCTGGATGAAGCGGACGAAATGCTGGATCTGGGTTTCAGGGATGACCTTGAATATATGCTCGACACTGCACCAGATCAACGCCGTACCCTGATGTTCTCAGCCACTGTGCCAAAATCTATCGCAGGCCTTGCCAAGCGCTATCAGCGCGATGCAGTTCGCGTTGAAACAAAGTCTGCAGAGAAGCAGCGCCAAGATATTGAATACCGTGCTTTAACGGTGTCCCCTAGTGACAAAGAAAACGCGATCATCAATGTTATTCGGTATTTTGAGGCTCAAAACACAATCATTTTCTGTGGGACGCGGGCGAATGTAAACCATTTGACCAGCCGCCTTAACAACAGGGGCTTTTCTGTTGTCGCTTTGTCAGGTGAATTAAGCCAAAACGAACGTAGCCACGCTTTGCAAGCCATGCGCGATGGCCGTGCACGGGTTTGCGTTGCCACTGATGTGGCCGCCCGAGGGATTGACTTGCCAGGCCTTGAGCTGGTTATCCACTCTGACATTCCGAAGAATAAAGAAATTTTGTTACACCGCAGTGGCCGTACAGGCCGGGCTGGGCGCAAAGGTGTGTGTACGCTGATTGTGCCTTATAACGCCCGCCGCCGTACAGAACGGCTTCTTAGCAATGCGAAAATCGATGCTAAATGGGACAAGCCACCTAGCCTTGAAGAAATTGTGGCTCGGGACCGCGAGCGTTTCTTGAATGACCCTGCCCTGACAGAAGCAATCACGGATGATGAGCGTCCGTATGTTGATGAATTAATGGCGCGTCATGGTGCTGAAAACTTGGCTGCAGCCCTTGTGCGCTTGCAGCAAAAAGATCAGCCTGCACCAGAGGAACTATCTGATGCTGGCCCAGACCGAGGCTCAGACCGGGGGAGGTTTGACAGAGACCGCCCTGACAGACCTGAACGGAGCACCCGGCAGGACTTTAGCAACGGCACATGGGTTTCCCTTTCTGTTGGTCGGAAGCATAAAGCGGAGCCACGATGGATTCTGCCAACATTGTGCCGTGCAGGGCATATTACCAAAAAAGATATCGGCTCGATTCGCATTCATGAAAATGACACTCATGTTGAGCTTTCACCTAGTGTAGTTGACAAGTTCTTTGAGGCGCTTGGCCCTAGCCGCAAGCTGGAAAAAAGCATCACAGTTGATAAACTGAGAGGCCCAGCGCCTGCTGCTGAAAACAGCCGTAGCCGTAAAAGCTTTGATGGCAAAAAGCCTTATGAAGGCCGCCGTTCTGAAGGGCGTTCTGAGGGCCGGTCCGATGGCCGATCAGGGGGCCGTTCGCGGGATCGTTCAGACAGTCGCTCAGATCATCGTTCAGGCAACAGGTCAGATAGCTATTCCAACTCAGGGCGGTCAGATTCTAGGCGTCCAGACTCTAGGTCAGACGGAGGTCGTCCATATAGGGACGGCAAGCCAGCACAGAAGCGCTCTTTTACCGAAGACCGTGATAACCGTTCGTCTTACAAGGGTGCGGCTAAACCCACGGAAGCACATAAGCCAAAAAGCGAGATGCCTTCTGCGGAAAAGCCTGCAGAAAACGCTGCTCCGAATAAGGCTAATGATGGGAAGAAAAAGAAGCCTAAATGGACTGCGGAACAAAAGCGGGTACGTGATGCTGCTAAAGGGGCGGCAGGAGGTGCCTCTGAAGCTAAAGCGAAAAAGGCATCACCAAAGAAAAGCTCTGGCGATGGCCCGCTAAAGCGGAAATAGCAGGGCTTTAAGGGCATAAGGTAAGCTAGGCTGATATCAGTGTTGATATCAGCCGGTTTTATGCTAAACAAAGCGCGCAATGCGCCTAAGGTGTGTTGGCTTAGGGTTTTTTACCTAAGCACCAATATAGTGGTCCCGTAGCTCAGTCGGATAGAGCACCAGATTCCTAATATAATGATCTATCGATCAAACTTTGTTTTTATCTATTAAAAACAATTACTTACATTAGTTCGTATTGTGCATTAAGCTATTTTTACAATTTACTTATTCTTTACTTATATGCTTAGAACATGCATTTTATGTTTATGGATCAAACACATAAACATTACATAGATTTTGAAGAAGTTATAGAAGGTGGCCGCGCGGTCATCTACAAGCGCGCTGACCATAAAAGACCGCGCTACACAGCGCGCATACAGCTTCAAAATATTACAGCAATTGTTCGCAGTACACGCACATTCGATGTGTCGGATGCCAGGTCTTTTGCGAAAGACCTTTATTATGAATTGGAGAGCAAGCGCCGCAATGGCGAGCAGCTGAGAGTTCCGTTGTTTGAAAAGGTATTCCATGCTTGGGCGGCGCAAAGGCGAATTAAGTATGCAGGCAAGGCTTATACGAAAGACGATATTCGTGCGGCCGAGTTGCAGTTTATTCCATTCTTTACCGGCACGCTGATATCTAAAATAGACGTAGTCATGGTTGATGCATTCCTTGCACAGAGAAGGGTAAGAGATAATTTGCAGCCTAGTTTTGCGACACTGAAACAGGACGTGAGACGGCTCAAAAGTGTGTTGGTTTATGCAAAGAAGATGGGTCATATCAAAGACGTGCCGGAAATCGAATTGCCACAAGGGGTAATAAACGCTAGGCCGGATTTGGATGGCCGTGATTACAAGGCGCTTCACACCACATTGCGCAGAGACATAAGGGCAGTTGAGACCCATCCTTCCCATCACAGAGACCGACAGTACCTGTACTACTATATCTTGATTCTGGCTAACTCTGGTATTCGCACTGGTGAAGCTCAAACCCTAACTTGGGCCAGTATTTTCGACACTGTTACCATAGATGGCGACAAGAGAAAGGTATTGTCAGTGGTGGGTAAAACGGGAGCACGCGAAGTCGTTTGTAATGAGAGTGTCAATGATCATATTATTCGCTTGAAAGACCTCCGAATAGATGAACTTAAGTCAGAACCGCCTTTAAGTGAGCCCATATTTTGTCACTTTGACGGTAGCCCGATTAAGAGTTTTAAGAAATCATTCTCTGCAGCTTTGAAGCGCGCTGGTGTTCTCTATGACCGAAAAGGCAATAAGCGAGTACCTTATTCGTTGAGGCATACCTACGCGACGATGAGGCTGCAACAAGGCGTATCCGTATATACATTGGCTATGAATATGGGAACCAGTGTTGCAATGATTGAGAAATATTATGGCAAGGTGCGCATGACAGCACCTGCGATGGCTACTGAGGCTACAAAAATGGGTAGTTGGGCCAAAAAGTAAATCCAAGTAAACGCTTACCATTGGCAATGGATTGGGCCTGTGTTGGTTAGGCCGTTAACGCCCGGTGATACCCACCTACCATAGCCAATCCGACCCTAATATAAGTGTGACTGAGAGCGGGCTTAGTGTCCGCTTATTTTTAGTGGACACGTATTTATGGCTAAAAGCAAAGCACTGCGTCGACAGTAGGCTTACAGTTCATGTAAGCTAAGCCCCATTGACGCACCGATAATATACCAAACGTCTTGCCACTGAACATGCGCCAAGTCAGTGCCGACAAAAGACGTTTCATCATTGCCTTTTCTAAGTAACTTGCCGTTGGCAAGATAATGGTGGGTGTAGTTCCCCATATTCCTTTCGCTAAATTCTTTAGGTAATACCGACCGCAGCGGCTCTATATAGACAGGATCATCGGCAATTAAGAAAAACTCATCAAACAAGTGAGAGTAACTCTTCATGTGCTCTCCAAGCTCCAACGAATACAACTCAGCTGAGATGGTGTTTATTCGTATTTCACCTTTTGAGTACTCTTTTACAAAGCCATCGAGGTGCTCTATCTCAGTTGTATCTTCTGGTGGATGAAAAACAAATACAGTAACAAATGATTTCTCGTGGAGCCCTTCAATCGCATAGGGAATTAGCTCTTCAAGTGGAACAAACGACAGATCTTTGTTTGGATGTAACCCTCGATAAAACGCTAGCGCTTTTGACATTTCTCGGTAAAGAAATGGGTAATCAACATACATAACTCGATATTTTGCTGGTGCTCTCTGCATACGCTCTTTGTATATCGTTCTAACATCAGACACACATGCAGCTGTATTCTTGTTAATTTCCCTACCTGTAAAGCGTATAACGGAATACCCAGCTCGAGTCAGGTACCTCTGTCTTATTGCATCCTTCTCTAATTGCTCTGGGGTTGAATGATAGGCATGGCCATCTAACTCAATTACCAATTGAGCATCTTTTAAAACGAAGTCCACCCGATAACGGCTAAGGTTTTGTGGATCGCCAAACCAATGCTCACTCTCAATTGCATCAGCTAAATCTCCTAGCTCTTTACTGAACCCTTTCTCAATATAGGATTGCCCTCGATCCTTGTACCAGCTAGGTGGAGATTTAGGTTGACCTGGATATTTCATTGAGTCCTCGAAAGTTTTGATGTCCAACGCTGCTAACAGTTTGCGGAATTAGATTACTTGGCTGTGTTAGAGCTATTTACAGCTCTACTCAGGTTTCTTGCTCTTAGCTTTTTCACATTTTCCACACCCAGAAATCAACCCCTCGATAACACTCCGGTATTACCCCCACACTTATATTTCGGCGAGATAAACTGCGGCAGGTGGGGTTCGCCGGGCGCATACGTTAGGCCTGCCAATTGAAATAATAGCTTTCAATATCAAATAATTTAGAAG
>JAESQS010000149.1 GCA_016765035.1 Kordiimonadaceae bacterium
TTATGAAAATTGCCAAAGAGCCTATCAGCCTTGAGACACCAATTGGTGACGAGGAAGATAGCCATCTTGGTGATTTTATTGAAGATAAAAACGCTATTTTGCCGGTTGATGCGGCCATTCAATCTAACCTGCGTGAAACAACTACACGGGTTTTGGCGTCGCTTACACCGCGCGAGGAACGTGTGCTGCGTATGCGTTTTGGTATCGGCATGAACACAGACCACACGCTGGAAGAAGTAGGCCAGCAGTTCTCTGTAACGCGGGAGCGGATCAGGCAGATTGAAGCAAAAGCACTTAGGAAGCTGAAGCACCCAAGCCGGTCACGGCAGTTGCGCAGTTTCCTTGATACCTAAGAGGGTATTCGTTTTATTTAGAGACATATCCGCCCTCTCCTCACTTACTCTCTGGCCCAACCACCCGCTAGGATACACTGTGGGGTGGTTGGGCCAGAGAGTAAGCTAGGCGTGGGCCGGTGATGCTTTAATCGGAAGCTAAGGTTCAAAAAAGGCGGCTCACTTGAGCCGCCTTTTTTATGCATGATCCCTAAACTAATATCCGTCAGGGTTTATATCTGTGGTTATTTATCTTGGAACAGAGCAAGCACGCTAGAGGTGGACTTGTTTGAAATTGACAAAGACAAGATGCCAAGCGCCTGCTTTACTTTGTCTGCTTCAAACTGAGCGCTGGTTTTTGCAAGGTCTGCATCAACCAAATTGCCAAGGCCTTCTTGAGTTTTTGCCTGTAACACTTCCGTAAATTCTTTAGTTTGCTCAAGCTGTTGTGCGCCTGAGCCAATCTCTGACAATGCAGCTGAGACATTCCCCAGCGATTCATCAATTGCAATAACGGCTGCTTCTGCATCTGCTAGGGTTCGGACATCGTCCCCTGCGGCAAGTGTTACATTGCCCCCACCAAGGGAAAGGTCTTGGGCATCAATGGTAATATTGCTGTCGCCGTCGGCACCGACAAGGGCAACAATATCGTCCCCGCCAGATTTAACAGTATTTCTGCCCCCGAATTCGGCATTCTCAACAACGGTTGAAATCTGGTCCCGCAAGGCGACAAATTGGTCGTTGAGCAGAAGCCTGCTGGCATCATCCAGCCCAGGGTCTGCGGCTTTTACGGCTGTTTCCTTCAAATCAAGCAACAAGTCTGACACTGAGCTGCCCGCAGAAAGGGCAACATCACTGCTAGAAATGGCCGCATTGATGGAGGTTTTCACGCTGTTCAGGCCCGCTATATCGCTTTTTAGTATCTGCGATATAGAGAAAAATGCTGCGTTATCCTTCGCGCTGGAAACTTTCAAGCCAGTTGAAAGTTCTCTCTGCGACGACGCAAGCGCGCTGGAAGATTTCTGTAACGATCGAACGCCCAGCAAACTGCCGGCGTTTGTATTGATAGAACTTACCATGGTTCAGCACCACTTATGTTAATAGGCGCAGTCCCCACCGCGCTCAGTTTACCCACATGTAGTATGCCATTATTTCGTGTGTTTTTAAAGGGATAGTTAAAATGCAATCTATTACGGCAGTGTTCTAAACTGGTTTCGCCATAAAAATCCGGCATTGGGTACCGGCTTTTTATGGCGATTATAGAGTGATTAGAAGGCCGGTTTTGGCCTTTATTGTGTCCGCTGTATGAAGGCAAGCACCGCATGTTTCAGCGCAAAAACATCTGATTTATCGCTCACAGCATAGGGTGTATGAATGGATAACACAGGGACACCAAAATCTATCGTGTCGATATTATAGCGAGATAATTCACGCCCAAGTGTGCTGCCTCCGGCACGGCCAACTTTATAAGTGGTTGTTTGCCAAGGTATTTTCTTTGCATCCAGCGCACCACGCACCCACGCAATAAACTCGCTGTTGGCGTCAAAGCCACGGCCATACAGCTTGATGTTAATGCCGTAGCCAAGCCGTGGGGCATTTGTTTTTTCCCACGCGTTGGGGTTTAGGGGGTTTATGGCCGGGTTCACATCAATCGACAGCGCCTTTGAAGCACGCAGCGCCCGTGTGAGCAAAGGTTGGCGATATTTACTACCAATTTCCGCGTATAATATTTCGCCAAGAAGGTCAGTCAGGTAGGTTGATGATGCCCCCGAAACATTCACATTACCGGTTTCTTCATTGTCAGCAAAATGAATCACAGTGGTTTGCGGCGGTGTTTTTAGCTCGAAGGCCGCTTGGGCACTGGCAAAGGCACTCAGCCTGTCATCTTGCCCATAAGCTGCTGTTAAGCGCCGGTCAAAGCCCATGTCGCGTGGTGGCATGGCAGGCACCAGTGCCAGTTCGGCAGAAACCAAATCTGCCGGGTCGATATTATAGGTGGTTTTTAGGTGGCCTAGCAGCCATGTCGTTGCACTGTGCGCCCCATGTGGCCCTGATGCGACTATGGGGTCTAGGTCTTCGTGGCTTATCACGTTACGGGCACTTTTTTTCATCTGTGTTTTGGCAGTATGGGGTGACAGGTCAGGGATCATGAAAATTGGGTCACGCGGGTTCAACCCAAGGGAGACAGCTACTGTGGTGCCGTCTTTGCGGTCAACGCGCCCCATAATGGCCAGCGGCACATTTGTCCATTGGTAGGTTTTAATGCTGCCGTGTGTATTGGTTTGAAACAGGGCGAAGCCTTCTTTCGAATCTACAGGGCGGCCTTTCAGTTCAAGGCGCGGGCTGTCGATATGGCTGGCAACAATGCGCACCCCTTTTGCCACGGGGGTTTCGCCACCAATAATAAGCACCATGGCCCGGCCCCGGTTCACATGGTAATAGCGCGCGCCTGCTTTTACACGGGTGCCTGCTTTCCATGGTTTAAAACCAGCAGCTTTGGCTTGGCGGGTTAGTTCCGTCACGGTGGAAAGCTCAGTGCGGGCTACAGCCAAAAAGGCCTTATAATCCTGCCCAAAAGCAAAAACAGGTGTTTGGTTTGTGGAAGAGGCATTTTTCCATGTGCTTATACAGGTTCCTTGCTGGCATGTGGCGTCTTGTGCGGTGGCAAGTTGTGGTGTCAACGCTATTAGGCCAAATGCGGTGCCGGCAATCAATTTTTTCATGAAGTGACTCTCTGTCTTCGGGCTTGTGGGTATTTTGGGTGCTTCTGGGTGTCTCAGTGCTTTTCTATTCTTACTTTAGAAGGAATATCTTATTTTACTTAAAACACTTACGGGAGGCATTGCAAATATTTGTGAAGGATACCATATGAATAAACTCAAATGAGAGAGTGTAGGTTTAATTAGTACCATATCCGCCCGCTCCCCCTACCCAACCACCCGCTAGGATATACTGTGGGGTGGTCGGGTAGGGGGAGCGGGCGGATATGGTACTAATTAAGAAAGATAAA
>JAESQS010000150.1 GCA_016765035.1 Kordiimonadaceae bacterium
AAGCACCAATGTTTTAGCGTGTAGTTGCAGCCTGCTAGCAGCACCTCTAGAGGCAGCGTCCCCGTATAAACTGTCGCCTAAAATAGGGTGTCCCATGCTTAAGGCGTGAACTCGAAGTTGGTGCGACCGACCAGTGACAGGGCGGAATTCGACACGGGTTGCGTTTGTTTCGCGCTCTAGCACCGTAAAGTGGGTTTGGGCTTGCCTGCCTTCTGTATGGTCGACCATTTGCTTGGGCCTATTAGGCCAGTCGCACCGCAAAGGCAGGTCAATAGTGCCTGTATCATGTTCGAGGAGGCCCATCAGCCGTGCGGTATAGAATTTTTTGGTTTTACGGCGTTCAAACTGCTTGCCGATGTGGGCATGGCACGTGCGGGTTAGGGCCATCACAATCACCCCAGAGGTTTCCATGTCCAACCGGTGAATAGTGGTGGCGGTTGGGTATTTCTCAATGGCACGAGATTGTAGGCAGTCTTTGTGGTCTTCATGCTTGCCGGGTACTGACAGCAGGCCGCTTTGTTTGTTCAATACAAGCAGGTGCTCATCTACATATAAGACATCAAGCCAAGGCGTTGTTGGGGGTTCATAATGGGCGAGAATATGCATGGGGCCTCAAGCTGGGAGAGGGGTGCGCCAACTGGTACACGCCCCAACGACAACTATCAAGCGCGGTTTGTTTGATGACAATGGCAGATGTGCCTATATGGGGGCGGCAATTTCCGTCCCGGCCATATAAAAAGGGCCTAACAAGAAATTCTCTTGGGAGGCCCTTTTGGTGGGATGTTGATGTAACTATTTAAGGCGAATACGCTCTAGCGGCAGTTTTCCGACATCCAGTTTACCACTACCTCGGAAAATTCTATGCGCCGCCAAGAAAAGGAATGGTCCCCATCAAACACCACATGTGTCATGGGGTCTGCACCGGCTTTTTTCCCGGCGGCCACCAAGGGTAGTTGGCTGGAATGGGAAGTGGTACCGTCTTTGTCACCGGATACAATCATCAAAGGGCGGCCTTTAAAGGCTGCCATCCTACGTGTAACATTGGCAAATTCTACATCAGAAGCAATCTCTGTAAAGAGGTCAGCCACTGAATAGTTTTTCAGTCCGGGAACACTGTCTCCACCAAGGGCTAACCCGCTATTTTTTTCGCCATCTTTCTTGGCTGCGTTTTTTTCGCCCAGGAGGGAGAAGTGCGTGGGAGATGTGGCGACAGTACACTGCACGCTGGTATCAGCCGCCGCCGCAGACAAGGCAGTGAAACCACCAAAGCTGCTGCCAAAAACACTAATTTTTTTTGGGTCTGTCCGAAATTCTTTCGCATTTTTTTTAAGGAAAGCAATCGCGGCTGCTGCATCCTCCGAGGCATTATGAAGGCCAAATTCGCCTTCGCTGCCCCATGCGCCGCGATAGTGAAAATACAGTATATTGAAACCTGCGCGCCGTAGGGACTGGGCTAAGTCCAAGTTTTTTTCATTGCCGGGGAAGCCAAGCAAGGTCACCACCGTTGGGTGTGGACCGGGGCCGTTTGCAAGATAAGCGTGGCCTGCCATTTGTTTGCCATTGCTGGGTACAGTCAGCTCAATGGTCTTTGGCGGAAAGGCCCGGTCAATTTCCTCAAGGTCGGCGGTAACAGGGGATGCTGCTACCGTGAATGACGGTGTGAAAAAAAAGGCTGCCGCCAATAGTGCAGTAGCAAAAGTTTGACCTGAGTGTCTTTTCATAACAGCTTCCTCCCAAAAACATGCATCAGCATAAGGTGCTTGGGCTAAATTTTAAACTGTTTTGTGGAGTATAAACTCTGATAATTCTGTAAGATTATTGCCGTGTGCCCTTGTGAATGTCTGTGATGTTATGACATTTGAAGTTGTGTACTCTTCGGGATAGGCTCTACATCTTAAAATGGAGAAAGTGATGACAGTTCGGGCAGCTAAACTACCAGTTTCAAGTGCTCTGGTGCCTATGCGTACAGCAGGGGATTTTCTCGATTGTTACTATACAAACGCGGTGCCTACAGACTTGACGGCGCGGGAGGCTACCGACATTGCCCTTGGTGCCTTTCCTGCGTGGGTAAAGATGTTGATGGCGGTACGTAACCGGTTTGTTGCGCCCTTTGGAATAAAAACAGGCGGTGCAAATAATGCCCCGTCGGGATTGGCGGAAAAAAGCCTTGGAACAGGCGAAAAATGTCCCGAGAATATGGATGAGACATCTATGCCGGGCCGGGTTGGAATATTCAAAATATATTCACAATCGCAGGCCGAAATCATTTTGGGGGGTGATGACAAACATCTGGATTTTAGGGTCTCGATTATGCGGCATGACGGGGGAATATACTTGGCGACATGGGTGTTGCCCCACAATCTTTTTGGACGCCTTTATCTCTGTGTAATTTTGCCGTTTCATAAGGTGATTTGTCGACATGCCGTGGCTCGCCTAGAGGTGGTAGTCGACGTTTAATTTTGTTGGAATTATATCCAACAAAAAGTGAATTAACCACAACTAAAAGGTGTGGAAATAAGACCCCTAAATTCATTGTGACTGTGGCATAACCCCCTGAAACTATTACATCTTATAACTTAATACCTTGTTAACTATAAGGCACCCGTGCTAATTTCTTGGGGTGTTACATATGTTTTAAGTATAGTTATTATAAGGATTAATTATGTCGCGAATGCATCCTGTGCCACTTGACGAGGCAAGTTATTTTGGCCGCGATGAAATCATTGTTTCCAAGACAGATAAACAAGGCTGCATTGTCTATGCGAATGATGTTTTTTGCCGCATGGCGGAACTGTCAACCAGCGAAACAATTGGTGAAGCCCATAATCTAATCCGACACCCTGATATGCCAAGAGTAATTTTCCAGCTCTTATGGGATACGATCTCTGCTGGCGATGAGATTTTTGCCTATATTAAAAACATAGCAAAGTCAGGTAAATATTATTGGGTTTTCGCCCATGTTACCCCTAGTTTTGACGCTGCGGGAAATATCATTGGGTACCATTCCAACCGCCGGAGCCCTAACCCACAAGCGCTGGCAAGCATAGCTGGCCTTTATAAAAAATTGCTGGATGAAGAGAAAGCGCACACCAGCCCTAAACAGGGTTTGGAGGCGAGCGCCAAGATGCTTATGGAAATGTTGGAAGCTAAAAATACAAGTTATTCTGAATTTGTTTGGGGATTGGAGAACGGTGATGTTTGATAGAATTGGTAGACAGCGCCCGGCAGCAGATACCGCAGGGCAGGATGCACGAATTGATGCACTGCAAACGCAAGTTGATGCCTATGAGAAAACATTTACGGCATTAGAAGCAATGCTTGTAGATGTGAGCGAAGGCGACCTTACCAGTCGGATTGTAAACTGGGACGAATTTGGGGAAATGTCGGGTGTCGCCATCGCATTCAACCGGTTTGTTGACTTGGTTGATGCCTACGTGCGCGAGGCCGGGCAATCGTTGGAGGCCGCAAGCAAGGAAGAATATCATCGTAAATTTTTAGTCCATGGCATGGCTGGGGATTTCGCACGCGGGGCGGTTGGCATTAATAGTATTTCCAAAGTAATGGAAACTCGGCGATCCAACGCTAAGGCCCGCCGCGAAAAAATAGCAAACTCCTTTGAGCAGCAGGTGATGGAAACAATTTCATCCATCAGCAGCGCCTCGGCACAAACAAATGCCAGTGCCAGCACGTTGATTGAGCAAGCGGAAGAGACACGGACACTTTCAAGTGCCGTTGTTGCTGCGTCAGATCATGTAACGTTGAATGTGCAATCAGTGGCGTCTGCCGCAGAAGAAATGGCTGTATCAGTGCAGGAAATTGCCGGTCAGGTCAGTATGTCCTCTGAAAAAACCAATGATGCATTAACGGGTGCAGGCGATGCCTCTGGCCGTATGAATAAACTGAGTGAATCATCAAAAACCATAGGGCAGGTTGTTAATTTAATCAGTGACATTGCGGCACAAACCAATTTGCTTGCTTTGAATGCGACCATTGAAGCGGCCCGTGCGGGGGATGCTGGCCGTGGTTTTGCCGTGGTTGCAAGTGAAGTAAAATCCCTTGCGCAGCAAACCGCCAAAGCAACAGACGATATAGGTAAGCAAGTTTCAGAGATATTGAGCCGGACAGAACAATCTGTTTCTGCCGTTGGCGATATTACAACGTCTATCAATGCGCTTGGGGAAGTGTCTGTTGCTATTGCTGCCTCAACAGAGGAACAGACAGCAACTATGTCGGAAATCAGCGCCAGTATGCAGGAAGCTTTTCGCGGCACACAGGATGTCTCCAGTAATATTCATCAGGTGAATGAAACTGTTCTGGGCACCTTTAATCAAGCAGAAGAGCTTAAAAAATCTGCGAGCGAAATGGCAAAACAAACAGAGCTTCTTAGGGAGCGCTCCGCTGAATTTCTGGAAATGGTCCGAGCAACATAGCAAGAGGCATCTGCTTACGGTGATATCCGGGCAGGTGCTTTACTCAATAGCGAGCAAAACCAAATAGAGTGCAAAAGCGCATGTTTGTTGACTTTTGGCGAGTTGGGCGGTACGTAGCCGCCTAACAAACTTGGCCTCGCTGTTCCGGCCTCGTAGAGCTGGAAAGTAACACCCATGAGTAAATTTGCAGATGTCGGCCTGCGGCCGCCTATTCTTCGTGCCATCGAAGAAACAGGCTATGAGGTCATGACACCTATTCAAAGTCAGTCCATCCCGACCATTCTTGAGGGAAAAGATCTGATTGGCTTGGCGCAAACGGGCACCGGCAAAACGGCGGCATTTTCTCTGCCTATTATCCAGTTACTTTTGAAGGGGGAGGGCAAGCGCAGCCCGAAAACAGCCCGGTCTCTTATTCTGGCACCCACGCGTGAACTTGCTGTGCAAATTGGCGAGAATATTCAGACCTATTCAAAATATCTGCATTTAAAAACCACCCTTGTTTATGGCGGAGCGTCTGCAAAGCCGCAGATAAAGGCCATGGCTGGTGGTGTGGATATTCTTATCGCTACGCCGGGCAGGTTGCTGGATTTGATGCAGCAAGGCTATATCAATTTACGGCATGTAGAGTTTTTTGTGCTCGATGAAGCGGATCGTATGCTCGATATGGGCTTTATCCGTGACATTAATAAAATCATCGCGGAACTGCCCAAAAAACGACACACAGTGTTGTTTTCAGCAACAATGCCGAAGTCGATCGAACAGTTGGCAAAATCTATTCTGCGCAACCCTGAGCGTGTGCAAGTGGCCCCTACTGCGACAACCGCCGAGAAAGTGCAGCAGCATATTTTGATGGTGCCAAAAGGGCGTAAACGCGATTTGTTAGCCCATGTGCTGAAAGATGAAAGCATCAAACGCGCCCTTGTGTTTACACGGACAAAGCACGGTGCGAATAAGGTTTCTAAAAACCTTGAACAGCTGGGTGTATCTTCAGCGGCTATTCACGGGAATAAATCCCAGAATGCTCGGCAGAAGGCGCTGAATGAATTTAAAAAAGGCGATATTCGTGTGCTGGTAGCAACGGATGTAGCGGCTCGTGGTATCGATGTGGACGGCGTGACCCACGTGATTAACTTTGAACTGCCCAACGAGCCAGAAAGTTATGTACACCGCATTGGCCGGACGGCACGTGCCGGGGCCACAGGTATTTCATTGTCTTTCTGTGACCATGAAGAACGGGCCTATCTGTTCGATATTGAACGGACTATTCGTCAGAGCATCGCTGTGATGGAAGACCATCCGTTTCATGTTGAAGGGATGGCAACGCTTTATGATGAAGATGGTAAAGAAGTAAGCAAGCCAAAGCCACGGGCGCAAAATAGCGGGGGCGGCAGAGGCGGC
>JAESQS010000151.1 GCA_016765035.1 Kordiimonadaceae bacterium
TAAAAGGAAAATACTCCATGCCATTAGGCGTTTCCAAAAATTTGTTTCAGCGTTTTGTTTCAGCAGTATCTTTGTTGCCGTTGGTGCTGGGCGCAGTGTATTTTGGTGGTTGGTGGTTTGTGAGCCTTCTGGTGCTAGGGGGCGCGTTGATGGCCACTGAGTGGGTTAAACTCACTGTTACCAGTACTGTCGCTGTGGGAGTTGCATTGGCTGTGGCGGTTTCTGCGCTGGTGATATGGGCAGAATATACAGCAGCAAACGCAGGCCAGTTGATAGCGGGCCTTTTACTATCTGCTCTTGTGGGCATAGGGCTTGTAAAAAGCTTACCTTTTAAAAAGGCTGGTTGGTTCCTGATAGGCTTTGCCTATGTATCCTTGCCGCTTGTGGCCATGTGGTGGCTCCGTACACAAGATGTTTGGTGGGTGCTTTGGGTGTTTTTGATTGTATGGGGCACTGACATTGGCGGTTATTTTGCAGGCAAAGGTATTGGTGGCCCTCGGTTAGCGCCAAAACTCAGCCCTAAAAAAACTTGGTCTGGCCTTGCTGGCGGTATGGCCTTGAGCATGGGGGCCAGTTACTGCTTGTATTTGATTGTGAATTTTGGCCCGTCGCTAAACAGCCTTTTTGTGTTGTCAGCGTTATTTGCGGTGTGGGCACAAGTTGGGGACTTAATGGAAAGTGGCGTGAAAAGAGCCTTTGATGCCAAAGATTCTGGAAGTATAATTCCGGGGCACGGCGGTGTGTTAGACCGTGTAGACGGTTTGGTGTTTGTTGCTCCTGCCATGGTGGCTGTGGCTCTCTTTGCCCCCAGCCTACTTAACGTAGCCTCGTAAAATGCAAACTATGGAAAAGAAAACGCTCAGCATTCTAGGTGCCACAGGCTCTATTGGGCAAAACACGCTTGATCTTGTGCGCAGAAATCCTGCTGACTTCGATATTGTTGCTTTAACAGCCTTTTCCGGGGTGGAGTTGCTGATTGCGCTGGCGAAAGAGTTTAAGCCTGTCATTGCCACTATTGGGAATGAAGAGCTTTTTACCGTTCTGAAGGATGGATTGGCAGGCACAGGCATTCGCTGTACTGCTGGCGAAGAGGGACTGCTGGAAGCCGCTAACGAACCGTCTGACATGGTTGTTGCGGCGATTGTAGGTGCGGCAGGGCTGAGGCCAGTTTTAACTGCTGTCCGGCGCGGCGCCACGATTGCTTTGGCAAATAAGGAATACCTTGTTTGCGCGGGTGATTTGATGATGCAAGAAGTTGCAACTCACGGGGCAACGCTTTTACCTGTTGATTCTGAACATAATGCTATTTTTCAGGTTTTTGATGATGCAGCGGAAAATGCTGTCAGCCGAATTATTCTAACAGCGTCTGGTGGGCCTTTTCTAAACCGTTCAGTTGAAAGTTTAGGGACAGTGACACCCAAGGAGGCCGTAGCGCACCCAAACTGGGATATGGGCGCAAAAATATCTGTAGATTCTGCCACAATGATGAATAAGGGCCTCGAAGTCATTGAAGCCTATCATTTATTTCCTGTAGAAAAGCATCAGCTCGATATCGTTATCCACCCACAGTCCGTTATTCATTCGATGGTGGAATATATTGACGGTAGCACGCTTGCGCAGCTTGGTTGCCCTGATATGCGTGTGCCTATTGCCTCCTGTCTTGCGTGGCCTAATCGTATGCGGACACCAGCAAAGAAATTAAACTTGGCAGAGATTGGGTCGCTGGACTTTTTTGACGTTGATTATACGAAATTCAAGTGCTTGCAATTGGCCAAAGATGCCTTGCTGGCAGGGGGTGCAGCGCCCACAATGCTAAATGCTGCTAATGAAGTGGCCGTTGCTGCATTTTTAGACAAGAAAATAGGTTTCCTTGATATATCAACACTGGTAGAAACTGTTCTTTCCAAAAGTGACATGAAAGAGCCACATTCGCTGGCGAATGTGTTTGAAATTGATACTGAAACACGCTCCCTTGCTCAGTCATACTTGCCAAAGGCCTAAATACCAGATGCTAAACAGAGGAATATATAATGGAAACTGAAGGTCCTGGCCTGTTGTTCACAATTTTCGCTTTTATAAGCGGGTTCAGCCTTCTGGTGTTCATTCACGAGTGGGGTCATTACGCAATGGCTCGGCTTTTCAACGTACGTGTTGAGACATTCTCAATTGGTGTGGGGAAAGAATTATTTGGCTATACGAGCAAAAGCGGTGTTCGCTGGCGTTTCAGTGCGCTGCCTATCGGGGGCTATGTTAAGTTTTTTGGAGACGCCTCCGTTGCCAGTAACCCCGGCGATGTGGCATCAGGCCTTCAAGCTGAAGAGCGGGCTATGTGCCTGCATTATAAACCTTTGTGGCAACGTGCTTTGGTGGCGTTTGCAGGGCCAGCGGTTAATTTAATTGCGGCGGCACTGGTGTTTGCAGGTTTTTATTATGCTTACGGCCTTCGTGTGGCAGAGCCGGTTATCCAAACTGTTGTTGAAAAGTCAGCGGCAGAACAAGCAGGGCTATTGGCGGGCGACATAATTCTAACAGTGAACGGCGATACTATTGAGCGTTTTTCTGACATTGGCTCGCTTGTGCGGCTTTATCCCGGTGTGAATATTGATGTGGAAGTTCTGCGTGGCGCAGAAAATTTGACCATCGGGGTTACGCTGGGCACCAGTTATATGAAAGATCGTTTTGGTAATCAGTATCCATATGGCGTTCTTGGCATTTCTTCGCCACCAGCAACGCGCCACCAGCTAGGGATTTTTGGTGCTGTGGGCGAGGGCGCACGGCAAACAGTGCAGATGGCTGATACTATGTTTACCACGCTTGGTCAGATGCTGATTGGGTTGCGTTCGATCAAGGAATTGGGTGGCCCTGCGCGCATTGCGAATATGGTTGGCGAAGCGGCAAGTGTTAGCTTTGAGAACTTCATTTGGATTTTGGCTTTATTGTCTCTCAACTTGGGTATTGTGAATCTGCTACCGATTCCTGTGCTCGATGGGGGGCATTTGGTCTTTTATGCGCTTGAAGCCATCAAAGGTTCACCGCTCAGCAAAAAGGCGCAGGAAGCGGGATTTGTTGCGGGTGCAGCACTAATGTTACTTTTTATGGTGTTAGTTACACTGAATGACTTGCAATCTATGGCGCTCTAGGCCAATTTCACGGCCAAGAAAAGGGATACGCCAAATTTAATTTGAGAATGGGCAGAAAAAGTTGCGTTTATATATAGTGCGTTTGATGATGCGCAGCCTTATGGCAGTCGCAGTCTGTGGTGCAATCTTTGTGTCGCCAACCGTGGCACAAGAGCAAGTTGCCCAGCAGGTTCCTGTAATCCGGCAAATCAGTGTTACTGGAAATGAGCGGGTTGAGCCTGCAACAATTGCGTCTTATCTGGCTGTTGAAGTTGGAGGCGAATTTGATGCTGCCAAGCTTGACCAAAGCCTGAAAAACCTTTTTGCAACAGGGTTGTTTTCTGATGTTGAGTTTACAGAACAACAGGGCGGCTTGATTGTACGGGTTGTTGAAAATCCGATTATCAACAGAATCGTTTTCGAAGGAAATAAGAAACTAGACCGTGAGGATATGTTTGAAGAGGTGCGTTTGCGTCCTCGCATGGTCTTCACACGGTCAAAAGTGCGCTCTGATGTGAAACGCATCATGGAGCTATATCGCGGTAAAGGGCGGTTTGCAGCCACGATTGAACCCAAAGTTGTTCAGCTAGAGCAAAACCGGGTGGATTTGGTTTTTGAAATTCAGGAAGGCCCGAAAACCAAAGTTAGCAGCATCAACTTTATTGGGAACAAGATTTTTGGTGATGGCGACCTGCGCGATGTATTGGCAACAAAAGAAAGCCGTTGGTGGAAGTTCTTCACATCGAATGACACATTTGACCCGGACCGTATGGCTTATGACCAACAGCAATTACGCAACCATTATGTGAATGAAGGCTATGCAGACTTCCGTATTGTGTCTGCTGTGTCTGAGCTTACAAACGACAGGGAAGACTTTTTCATCACCTTCTCCATTAAAGAAGGCGAGCTTTACCATTTTGGTGAAATTGATGTCGAAAGCGAAATCCGCGATGTAGATTCAGGATTACTGCGGGCATTTCTGCGTATGCGTGAAGGCGGCATTTATAATGCAGAAGCCATTGAGAATACAATCGAATCACTAACAAATGCGGCTGGCCTGCTGGGTTATGCCTTTGTTGATGTACGCCCTGAAATAAAGCGAGACCGTGATGCCCGCACAATTGGCATTACTTTTAAAGTTTTGGATGCACCTCGTGTTTATGTGGAGCGCATTAATATTAGAGGCAATGTACTGACCCTTGATAAAGTGGTGCGCCGTGAATTTCGACTGCAAGAAGGCGATGCTTTCAATTCTGCGCTTGTGACACGGTCTGAAAACCGGTTGCAACGCCTGAACTTTTTCCGTGAAGCTGAAATTGAACAAATCCAAGGCTCAACACCAGACCGAATTGTGCTTGATGTGTCCGTGGAAGAAACCGCAACAGGGGAGTTGAACCTTGGTGCAGGTTTCTCAAGCCTTGAGAATTTCATTTTTGATTTCTCAATTCGCCAACGCAACTTCCTTGGTCGTGCGCAAGATTTGCGCTTGGGCGTTCGTTTGTCCGGTAATAGACAGGAAATTGACCTAGGCTTTACCGAGCCTTATTTCCTTGGACGCCGGATCACCGCTGGATTTGATATTTTTGCACGTAAAATTGATAGTTCCAATTTTGGATCTTTCTTTGATACTGAATCTGTTGGATTCTCCTTACGGGGCGGTATGGCTGTCAATGAATATTGGACGTTCTCACCTCGCTATACGCTGCGTCAGGACGATGTTAGTATTCCAGACAGCCTTATTACTAACTCCAGTGGTGTTGGCACGTTTGATAGTTTCCTGTTGCGGACGCAAAGCCTCTTGCTTGATGTTGATACATCTAACGATGCATCAGTTCTTAATGAATTTGACTCAAATAATGATGGTCTGGTTACTCTGCTTGACTTTGACACTAATGGCGACGGTGTTACGTCTATTCAAGAGATGCAGGTTGCAAGTTTGAGCCGCTCCTTCGTGCAATCCCTTGGGAAACGCTATCAATCTATTTTGGGCTATACCGTTGGCTTTAATACCCTTAACAGTTATGTGCGCCCTACGCGGGGCCACAGCTTTCAGTTCTCACAGGATTTCGCTGGTGCGGGTGGTGATGTTCGGTATTTGAAAAGCCGTATCAATTTTGACAATTACTGGACACCGTGGCAGGGATGGACATTCCGCTTCGGTGGTGAAGCTGGCTATATTCAGGGGCTAGGTCAAGAAGTACGCTTGAACGATAAATTCTATATTGGTGGGCCGCGTATGCGTGGTTTTGATACATCAGGCATTGGCCCTCGTGACTTTAACGGCGGTAATAATAGTTCTCGTGGTTCTCTTGGCGGTACCGCCTTTTATATTGGCCGGGCAGAACTCTTCTTCCCACTTGGGGATATGGCACTAGAAAGCGGTATTAACGCTTCTGCCTTTTTGGATGTTGGCTCTCTGTTCAGAGGGCAAGATGACTCGCTTGAGAAGTGTACGTTTGGGCTATCAGAATTTAATGAATTTGAAACAGCTCTTGCTGATGACAGCACATTGGTCTTTGGGCACGATACAAATTGCTTATCTGGGGACAGTGTTTCACCGCGTATAGCGATTGGCATTGGCTTTTCATGGCAGTCACCATTTGGACCATTCAGAATTGATCTATCTAAAACTATCAAACAACAGCTTGGCGACAGGCCTCAAACTCTACAGTTTAATGTAGGGACGACATTCTAAATATACTCATAGGGAAATGGGGAAAGTAAAATGACATTCACTAAACTTATCAAAACCGCAATGACTGGGGCTATTGTAGCAATGGGTCTTTCTATTGCGGTATCAGCCCAGATCCTGATCATTGATAGCGAGCGTGTTGAAAAAGACGCTGCGGCTTACAAAGATTTTAGCCTGCAAACGACAGAAGTACGGGAACAGATGATTTTGCTCCGCAAAATTATTTCCCGTGGTGGTCAGGCAGAGCAGGGCTTTGCTGACATTAATAAGCGTGCCGAAGCAGCTATTGCTGATTTGGACAAGCGCAAAGCGTTAATTGGTGCTGACAAATATGAAGTGCAGCGTAAAGCTGAAATCGCTAAATTTCAGGCCGAAGCGCAAAACTTGGAACGCACTGTGAAGCTTTATCAGCAGCAGTTGCAGCGTCTTGAATATATTTGGGACCAGCTATTGCAGGAAGTGGCAGTACAAGTTGAACTCGTACGCCAACCAATTTACCGGGGTATTGTGAAAAGCCATAAAGCACAGGTTATACTGCCTAAGCGTTTGGTGCTTGCCAGTGCATCTGGTCTTGATGTTACCACTGAATATATAGAACTGTTGGACACCGAATTGCCGACAGTGAAATTGACCAAATTGCCGGTTAAGAAAACAGATGCAGCAGCAGGTGCACCCGCTGAAGTACCTGTAGCAAAAGCAAAATAGTTTATGGCGACTATAGATATTGCAGGCATTATGGAGGCGATACCGCATAGGTATCCCTTCCTGCTAGTTGATAAAATTGTTGATCTTGTCCACGGTGAAAGTGCTGTTGGCATTAAAAACGTCACAATCAATGAGCCATTTTTTCCGGGCCATTTTCCGCAAAAGCCAGTGATGCCGGGGGTTCTTATCCTTGAAGCAATGGCGCAAACAGCGGGTGTTATTGCCATTAACTGCCTTGGCGATGATGCAAAAGGCAAAGTGGTATATTTCATGGGTATTGACGGTGCCAAGTTCCGTCGGCCTGTGGTGCCTGGTGATGTGCTAAAGTTAAAGCTTACTAAAACCCGCGGGGGGCTTGGTAAAAGTGTCTGGAAATTTGATGCTGAAGCCTCAGTCGACGGCGAAATTGCCGCAGTGGCGAGCCTAACGGCCATGTTAGCTGCTGAATAACTGCACCCCGTCTTAGAAGATATTATAAGCCCTAGCCTTAATTGGTTGGGGCTTTTTTTGTACTTGGATTTATTCTATGGCATATTGGCTTTTATACTTGAGTAAATAACAAAGAAAACAGTGCCTGAAACCACCATTGCAGATATATGGGAACACACAAGTAGTTCTGTGAACACTAGCGTCATATTGCCTGATGGGTGTCGTGACTTGATTGTTGAAGTTACAGATAATAGCCGATTGGACTGTTTCGTTACTGACTTATTTGATACGCCGTTTCATACTCGCTCATGTGTGAACAGCCATATGGTTGGCTTCCGTTTCAAAGCAGGAACGACGGTTGACGTGGTTCGATTGCTTAATGCAGTTCAAAAAGCCGAAACGACAAGCAAAACTGAAATAGTCGCGCTGATAGAAGAGTTTACAAGTTTGTCTGCCAATCTCAATGATGCTTTGATCAGTTTTAAAAACGCTGGGCAGTCAGTGAGTGCAGTGGCTGCGGGGCTTGGTGTAGAGTTAAGAAGTTTACAGCGGTTGGTATATAAGCAAACTGGTAGATCACCGGTTTATTGGCGTCAGTTGGCGCGTGTACGAAATGCGGGGCGAATGTTAACTGAATCCAATGAATTGGCTGATGTTGCCTCTTTGGCAGGTTTTTCAGATCAAGCCCATATGACGCGAGAATTCAGGCGTTGGTTTGGCGTTACGCCTAAAGTATTCCTTCAAAACCGTTCCTATAAGGACCAATTGGGTGCAATAGCATATTAAGTTTGAACACCTGCCTTAATATAAAGCTGAAGGCCCCTATTATAATTTTACAGGCGAACATATCTCAATCAGAAAGCCATTTTGGTCAGACACATAACTTGTGGTTTGTCCCCAAGGTTCGTCTTTTATGTCTTGAACTTTATTAGCGCCTGCTAATACTGCTTTATCAAAAGCTGCTGCAACATCATCTGTTTCAAATGCTATTTCGAAAATCGGCGCTGATACATTTGCCTTGGCGGGCGACTTGCCCAAAGTTGTCATAAGCGCGAGCGAAGAAAACGCTAATGTAGTGTCGCCAGTGTCAAGCTCACCATAGTCGCCACTTTCATGCAGAAATTTAATATTAAAACCAAAAGCTTGCTCGTAGAAACCTAAGGATGAACGTACGTCTTCCACATATAATATTGTATATTTTAATCGCATCAGTCTGCTCCCTTTGCTGAACATGAATAGAGTATGTTCTTCAGTAGGTAAGAGTCTTGAATAAATACGACAGATGACGAATAGGCAAAAAAAAGAGCCGACCAAATGGCCGGCTCTTTTAAGCAGTACTTTAGAAGCTATTAGCTTTTTGTCGGATAATCCCGCTTTGGAGCACCCGTAAACAACTGGCGTGGACGACCGATTTTCTGTGTAGGATCTTCGACCATTTCTTTCCACTGTGA
>JAESQS010000152.1 GCA_016765035.1 Kordiimonadaceae bacterium
GGGAACTTGCCGTTGCGGCAGTTCTTCTTGCCGGTGTTTTTGATGGGCTAGACGGTACTGTGGCTAGGCTTTTGAATAGTGCCAGCCGATTTGGAGCGGAGCTTGATTCGCTTTCAGACGTTGTGGCCTTTGGTGTTGCCCCTTCTGTTATCCTTTATTTGTGGGTGCTGGAAGGGTTAGGGCGTTTTGGTTGGGCGACAGCGTTAATTTATGCAATTGCAATGGCCTTGCGGTTGGCGCGCTTTAATTCAAAGCTTGAAGATGAAAAAGAACCGCGCCAGCGCACAGGCTTTTTAACCGGGGTGCCAGCGCCTATGGGTGCAGCTTTAATGCTTGTGCCGATGATGATGGATTTTGGGCTGGGTGACGGCATAGCCCGTTCTCACGGCATTCTTATCGCCGCGTATGTGGTGGTCATTGCCATTTTAATGGTTTCAGTCATTCCGACTGTATCCCTAAAAGCCTTACGTGTGCCTAGGGAATGGTTTGTCCCTGTGATGCTGGTGATTGGCGTTGTGATTGCCGGATTGTTTGCCCGTACATGGATTGTCTTTCTGTCGATTGCGGCAGTTTATATTTTGTCGCTGCCGATAACTTTTTGGGCTTACAAAAAACGTCTCGAGCAAAAAAAACGCCCCTAACGAATGATGCCCCCTTTGCACTCTAACCGGCTGTATCCGCTATTGGCACCGGGTTTGCATTAATTCCTCTGTATATTTTAGCCCGAAAGGGAACCAGACAACTAAAGCGGCTTAAAGCGCTTGTAAGTGGTTGTTTTGTAAGCAGAAGCTGAAAGGCAAAGCGATGACGCATCTAGGACATAGGGTTGAACGTGGGCTTAAGTTGGTAAAATCGGGGGCAATTGTTGCCGTTTCTTCACTTGCCTTATCCGCCTGTATGGGGGGTACCAGCCCCAATGTGTGGCAAGGGCAGGAAGTTCTTGTTGAAGGCCGGCAGACAGTTCTGGAACAAGATGTATATACGGTTAGCGATAACCACCGAGAGCTAAAAGATAGATTTGATGCGCTCGAGCGCTTGTATGTTGAGCTCGTGAAGGAAATGCGTAGCCGAGAGCAGCATATGAAGGATTTGGCTGAGCATGTTAACAAGGTCCAAAAAGACCCGAAGATAGCAGCTACTCTTAAAAAGGTGGGTAGCGATGTAAGCGCTATGCGCCGTGAAATGAAAACCCTTGAAAATAGGCTGTTCACTGTTGAGCTGTCTGATCAAGTTTCAACATCAACGAAGCAAATGGTTGCTCCCACAGGAGCTTCTGAAACAGGTGCATCAGTTGCAAGGTCTAGTGGCGCAGCGGGCACCCCCGTGAGTGCTGTAGCACCAAGCCAGCAAGTGTTTTATGGGGTGCATTTGGCATCGTACCGATCAGATGATCAAGTCTCTTCAGGCTGGACAGGGCTTGAACAAAGTTTTGGCACAAGCTTAAACGGTCTTACGCCCTTAATTTATACACAGAGCCAAGAGGGCATTGGCACTTTCTTACGGTTGATTGCTGGCCCGCTCATTAGCGAGCAGGAAGCGACAGAGCTTTGTGGCCGTATTCGCGAAAATGCTTCTGAGCAATATTGTAGAGTAACGGAGTATCAAGGGGAGCCAATAGGCTAGAGCATATCCGTTATAGTTCGAAAGAGATCCGCCCATTTCCTCGCTTAGAATTTGCCCAGGCGGTACATTGAGGAATATGGGCCGTTGATGCTTATTAAGTTAGAGAGATACCCTTGCCGAATATGATTCTTGTTGGCTCACAGGTCTTGCTGCATTTGATCACTTACGTCTCATGATGACGATTTTAACGCCTGAACTATCTGAATTCATCCTTGGGTAGTCCATTTTAATGTTATTTTAATTAAATTCAGTTCAGGCCCTTGACATGGGCAGTGAAATTATGTGGGATGCATCCACTTCCAATCAATATGTTAAATGACCAGTTAGCTTGGGGAGGTTCGGCTGGTCAGGGCGCCGATAAAACGGCAGCCATAACATTTGGAAGTCGAGCGCACCTGGGGGGGTTGGCTCGTATAGGGCGCGGTGTAATGGCTAGGGATAGCTGTTCGCCGCGTCTTTCACTTTTCAGGCCGCTTTAACGCCCTTTTTCAGGCCATTTTATTACAGTAAAATATGGCACTAAAGCAGACATGCTCTAGCGATAGCTGATTTTCATGCCACTGGTGTCTGCGGACGCATTTTCTGCCCGTTGCGTATGCCGGGGCGCAGGATGTGCTTCGCTTGTTTTTTTATGCTGACGCCACATAATGCTAAAGCCTTCTTGCATTGCGGCCAAGCCAGCACCTCCCATGCATATGAAGGCAATCGTGCTGATTATATGTGCTGTAGTCATAGGAAGTCTCCATTTGTTCTTATTATGTTCTTAATTGTCATTACTTCGTTTGTAAAGAACAAAATGAGAACATTTGATATTTTTTTGGAAATCCCCACATTCGTTTGCAAGGGTGGTTGCTCCAGTGGTATGAAGAAGCCAAGTGAGCAGCTTGGGCTGCGAATATAAAAATAACGAGACCTATGATGTCGTTGGAAGTACCGGAGAAGTCTCCGCAACCAGCGCGCCCGAATAGCCAGAGTGAAGGCGAAAAAGCCTCTAGTGAGGAACAGGGTGCTTCAAAGCGTAAAAAAAGTGGCCGTAATCGCCGCCGACGCCGCGCGTCTCAGCCTAATACTGACAAGCAAAGCGAAGCTCAACCTGCCAACAAGCAGGAGCGTAATCGACAGGCAGATAAGCCTTCTCGGCGTCAAGATGCGCCTGTTGCCCGCGGTGTATATTCCGCAATTGATTTAGGCACGAATAATTGCCGCCTGTTGGTGGCAAAACCTACAGGTAAAGGCTTTCGTGTTATCGATGCTTTTTCCCGCAATGTTCGGCTAGGCGAGGGCGTTTCTCAAAATAATAGATTGTCAGAGGAAGCGATGGATCGCACCATCGAGGCCCTGAAGGTATGTGCTGAGAAAATTAAACGCCGCAATGTTACCTGTATGCGCCATGTGGCAACTGAAGCCTGCCGTGTAGCGGACAATGCTGATGAATTTGTTGCCCGTGTGCGCAAAGAGACGGGCATTAATCTAGATGTTATCTCTGCGGGAGAAGAAGCACGGCTTGCGGTTATGGGCTGTCAGTCCCTTATAGCGCCCGGCAATAAAAATGCCCTTGTGTTTGATATTGGCGGCGGTAGCACCGAGCTTATTTGGGTGCGGGTGCTGAAGGGCAAAAAAACAGAAATGCGGGGCTGGGTGTCTATTCCGTGGGGTGTCGTTAACCTATCAGAAGAATATGGCCAATCTGGACAACGCCTGCCGGCGGCAGACTATACTAAAATGGTGGAAACTGTTCATAAACACTTGCAGGCATTTGAAGATACTCACCAGATTTCAGAGGTGGTGAGGCGCCGGAAAACCCAGTTTTTAGGCACATCAGGCACAGTGACGACTCTTGCTAGCTTGCACCTTAAACTCCCGCGTTATATTCGGGACAGAGTAGATGGTGCCTGGATGAAAACCCGAGATATTAAGCATTTATCCCGTAAGGTTGCCGGTATGTCTCATGCGGAACGCGCTGCGCAGCCCTGTATTGGCGAAGAGAGAGCTGATCTTGTGGTTGCTGGGTGTGCTATACTTGAAGCCATCCTTGGTATGTGGCATGTGCCAAGCCTGCGCGTTGCCGATAGGGGTATCCGTGAAGGTATATTGCGCGGATTGATGCAAACAGAAACACCGCCAGCACGCGCTGATACAAGCAAAGTGCCATGGCATGACTTACACAAAAATAACCCAGTTAAGGGATCTAAAGACGATGGCTAAAGGCTGGAATAATGACGCTAATCCCCGGAGCCGTGCACGGGGTGCCAAAATACGGGTGAAATCGGCGCGTGGCAGAAAAAGCACGTCTACGCGTTGGCTTCAGCGGCAACTTAATGACCCGTATGTGGCAGAGGCGCAGCGCTTAGGTTACCGGTCGCGTGCAGCCTTTAAACTTATTGAGTTGGATGATCGTTACAATCTGTTGAAAGGAGCACAGCGGGTTGTTGACCTTGGCTGTGCGCCCGGCGGTTGGGCACAGGTGATTAGTCAGCGCGTCAAACTCGGCACACAGGTCATTGGTATTGATCTACAAGAGGTGGACCCGGTGCCGGGTACAAAGTTGTGGGTTATGGACTTTTTGGCAGAAGGCGCAGAAGAAAAGCTGATGGCTGCGCTTGAAGGGCCAGCGAATGTTGTGCTTTCTGATTTGGCAAACTCTGCTACCGGCCATAAACAAACCGACCAGATACGCACAATGATGCTGGCTGAAGCAGCGCTTGATTTCGCTGTGAAGGTTTTGGCAAAAGAAGGGTCATTTGTCGCTAAAGTGTTGGCTGGCGGCGCTGATGCTGGCTTGATGAAACGGATGCAATTCCATTTTAAAACCGTGAAACATGCCAAACCGCCCTCCAGTAGAGCTGGTTCCAAAGAATGGTTTGTCGTGGCACAGGGCTTTAAAGGCAAAGCAGCCTCTGAAGGCTAGAGCATATCAGGTTTAATATGCATCACTGGCCCATGCTCGCTATTGCCTAAAACGAATAGGATCTGGCTTTTTAATTTGAAATTTGCACCTTTCTTGTGAAATTCCACTTTTCTAGTGAGATTCAGATTGTCTTTCTAAGCACTTCGGGGTATTGAACGGCGAACATCCAAACCTAGACACGGTCTTGCGGTTAGAGTTCACCGTATGGCCTGCGCTAATTATGCGCCCCAACGATGAGCTGGAAATACTATGGATATTCGCCTCGGCCTTACTTTTGATGATGTTCTTCTCGTTCCTGCTGCAAGTGACATAATGCCGTCGCAAGTTGATGTGCGGACGAAGGTTACAAAAACAATTTCCCTCAACATGCCGCTATTATCTGCTGCAATGGATACCGTAACTGAAACGCCGATGGCTATTGCTATGGCTCAAATTGGTGGTATGGGCGTATTGCACCGCAATATGACCGATGTAGAGCAAGCCGAGATGGTGCGTCAGGTTAAAAAATACGAAAGTGGTATGGTGGTCAATCCGATTACCATGTTCCCAGATCAGTCGTTGGCTGATGCCATGGAGCTTATGTCAGCGCATAAAATTTCGGGCATTCCAATTGTCGAGCGCAGCAATAATGCTGGCCCTAAAAACCTTGTCGGTATTTTGACCAACAGAGATGTGCGTTTTGCCACAGCATTAGAGCAGCCTGTGTCGGAATTGATGACACGGGATGTTGTGACTGTACAAGAAGGTGTTTCCAGCGACGAAGCCAAGCGCATGTTTCATGAGCACCGTATTGAAAAACTGATAGTGATCGATAGTGAAGGCCGCTGTGTTGGCTTGATTACTGTGAAAGATATGGAAAAAGCCGTTGCAAACCCTAACGCGTGTAAGGATGAGCATGGCCGCCTACGTGTGGCTGCGGCCACAACCGTTGGTGATAAGGGCTTTGATCGTGCAGCCGCTTTGGTTGACGCTGAAGTTGATATGCTTGTTTTGGATACAGCGCATGGCCATAATTCCAGCGTGATTGCGCAAGTTGAGCGCATTAAGAAGAGTTTCAGTTCTGTGCAATTGGTTGCGGGCAATGTTGCTACCGCCGCTGCTGCAGAAGCACTCATTGGGGCAGGGGCTGACTGTATCAAAGTGGGTATAGGGCCAGGCTCTATTTGTACAACACGTATTGTTGCTGGTGTCGGTGTGCCGCAGCTTACGGCTGTGGACGATGTGGCGAATGCCGCTGATAAACACGGCATCCCTGTTATTGCAGACGGTGGTTTGCGTACATCTGGCGATGTGGCAAAGGCCCTTGCAGCCGGTGCCAGCGCCTGCATGGTGGGGTCTTTGCTTGCAGGGACGGAAGAAGCGCCGGGCGAAGTGTTCCTGTACCAAGGGCGTTCCTATAAAGCTTACCGGGGTATGGGGTCCGTTGGGGCGATGGCACGCGGCTCGGCTGATCGCTATTTCCAAGCGGATGTTAATGACACACTGAAGCTTGTGCCTGAAGGCGTGGAAGGCCAAGTGCCCTACAAAGGACTTGCGGCCTCTGTCTTGCACCAGATGGTGGGCGGGTTACGTGCCAGCATGGGCTATACTGGAAGCCATACCATTGAAGATTTGCGCAGGAATGCAGAGTTTGTTCGTATTACAAACTCTGGTCTTAGTGAAAGCCATGTTCATGATGTGACAATCACCCGTGAATCTCCCAATTACCCAAGTAAATAATATAGTTGAGTTACAGTAACTGTTTAAAAGGCGCTAAGAGCGTATTCATATTAGGTTGAAGCATCACTGGCTAACTGGATTGGGCCGGTGATGTGACGTAAACCTGATAGAATTTAGAGCTCTTACTTACCATTACCCAAAGAAATATGAGTGAAACATGAGACCTTCTGCCAGAATTGCCGCCCTAATTGAACTCGTAGAAGAAGTTGAGGCAGGCATCGCCAAAGGTGGCTTGCCCGCTGATGCTATCGTTAACCAGTATTTTCGGGCACGGCGCTATGCTGGCTCAAAAGACCGGCGTGCCGTCACCGAGATGTTGTACGACATTTTGCGGAAGCGCGAATTGCTTTTGTGGGTACTGTCTGCTGTCTCAACCAAGCTTGAAGCTCGGCCTTTGGTGATTGCGTATCTCACTCTATACCGGGAAGATGACCTTGAGCTATTTTCTGAGGCTGGCCAGTTTGCCACGACAGCCTTAACCGATGAAGAGCTGGTGTTTACAAGTGCTGTCAGCGATGTGGCCCTTTCTGAAGCACCTGAAGCTATTCGCCTCAATATTCCAGCATGGGCCGTGGCTGGTATTACAGCACGCTTCGGCGAAGCGCTTGGAGAGGCTGCTAATGCGCTGAATGTAGCAGCGACAGTTGACTTGCGCATTAACCCCCTAAAGGTTGAAAAAACCTTCATTAATGAACTTATTAAAACATCAGAAGGCTTTGAAAAATCAGTATTTTCTCCGCTTGGTGTTCGCTCGCCGAAAAACATCGGACTTGGTGGCATCCCTGCCTATAAACGGGGGCAACTTGAAGTGCAGGACGAAGCCGCACAGATTGCCTCTCTGCTTGTTGACGCTCAAGCTGGTATGCAAGTAGCTGATCTATGCGCTGGCGCAGGCGGCAAAAGCCTGCTGGTTTCTGCCCGCATGGAGAATAAGGGGCAATTATATGCGTTAGATACGTCTGAAAAGCGGCTAACGGAATGCAAAAAGCGCCTCGACCGGGCTGGCAACCGTAATGTCCAGCTTGTGCCGCTAACCTTAGCTGCTGGCGAACGTAAAACTGCATTGGCCCCTATGCAGGACAAATGTGACAGAGTTTACGTAGATGTACCGTGTTCAGGCACAGGCACATGGCGTCGTAGCCCAGACCAGCGTTGGCGGTTTACGGATGCCAAAATGAAAGACCTGAACGAAACGCAGTATGGTTTGCTGGTTGAAGGGGCGGGGCTTGTAAAAGACGGTGGTCGCTTGATCTATATGACATGCTCTCTATTACCCGCTGAAAACGAAGCTGTGGTTGAGCGCTTTTTGGCTGAAACTAAAAACGCGTGGCGCATTCTCGACTATAAAGATGTATGGCCCCAAGTGATGGATAGCGATGCACCCCAATCAGCAGCGACCTTAGAAGGTACGCTACAGCTAACACCGCACCTGCACCAAACTGATGGATTTTATATCGCTATATTTGAGAAAAATTAAAATTTAGGCGGGTAAAATTGCGTGTTTTTCTCACATGAAGAGCGCTTCTTGGATTTTTGCGCCCCTTGCATAGAGACAGTTAACCATTATTCCGTTATCATAGGCTAGAGCGTATCCGCTTTCGTTAAGAGCAGTTCCGCCCAATTCCCCTTATGTAATTATCCGTTAGGATAGATTGTAGGGTGGTTGGGAGAAATGATAAGCGGGAAGATGGCTGGTGATGCAAAGTAAACTGGATACGGTCTAGTGCACAAATGAAGGATTTCATGTTGGTTTCGAAAATTTTGCTCGTTGTTTCTGTCACTGTTGGTTTTGCTGTTGGTATTTCTACGGGGGTCTCTGCAAACACTGCTGAAAAATATCAGAAAGTCTCTGCGCAATTGGTTGCGCAAGCAAATGCCGTGTTTTCTACTCAGGAATATGAAGGGGCAAAATTATTGTATGAGCGTGCATTAGTAGCAGCGCCTGCCAATATTTCTGCGCTGATTGGGCTGGGCCGTACGCATGAAGCCGAAGGAGATGTTGGCAAGGGCCTTAAATACTACCGGCAGGCACTGGAAATTGAGCCGAATGACAAATATGCGCTGGAAGTACAGACGCTCGCATTTTTAAAGCGGGATATGACTGATAAAGCAGATAGCAACCGTGACAAGCTCGCGCGGCTTTGCGCAAAGGGTTGTGCTGCGTTGGATGTTGTTGATACGGCCATTGCAGCATATAAAGTGAGCAAAGCTGCGGAAGCCCCCTCTACGGCGGCACTTGCAGAGAATAATGGCAGCTAGACCGTATCCGGTATAGTTCTACCTAAAGCGGATACGATCGAAACAACCAAGGCTTTAAATGGCCGTTACTCTCCGGCCAGTTTTTCCATCCATTCAGCGAGATCGATTAGCGCACGCTTGCTCATGGCAGGTTTGCGCTCTTTCTTTTTTGTGCGCTCTGCCAGCGGCGGGAATAAGCCAAAGTTAACATTCATTGGCTGGAATGTTTTGGCATCAGCACCGCCTGTAATATGGTTTATCAGCGCGCCAAAGGCCGTTGTGGCGGGGGGCGGCATCACTGACTTGCCCAAAATATCATTGGCAGCGAACAGGCCTGTCATCAACCCCATTGCAGCACTTTCCACATAACCTTCAACGCCCGTAATTTGCCCGGCAAACCGCAAGCGTGGGTCGGCTTTCATGCGCAGTTCACCGTCCAGCACCAAGGGGCTGTTAAGGAATGTATTGCGGTGCAAGCCACCAAGCCGGGCAAACTCAGCATTCTCTAAGCCCGGAATTTTCTTAAAGATACGAACCTGTTCGCCATGCTTCAATTTGGTTTGAAACCCAACAATATTATAAAGCGTGCCCAGCTTGTTATCTTGGCGTAATTGCACAACAGCATGGTGGCGTTCATCCGTGTGCGGGCTTTGTAGGCCAACAGGCTTCATGGGGCCAAAGCGCAGGGTTTCAGGGCCTCGTGCCGCCATTATTTCAATGGGTAGGCAGGCTTCAAAATAGGGCGTGCCTTCCCATTCTTTAAATTCAATTTTTTCGCCTTCGCCTAAGTCGTTGATGAAGGTATCATATTGCTCTTTGGACAGGGGCAGGTTGATATAGTCTGCGCTATCGCCTTTGTCATACCGGCTTTGGTACCAAGCTTTGTCGAAATTGATGCTTTCCTTGTAAACAATCGGGGCAATTGAATCGAAAAAGGCAAGGCCTTCTTCGCCACATAAGTTTAGGACAGCTTCGGAAAGGGCAGGCGAGGTGAGCGGCCCTGTGGCGACTATTACATTGTCCCAATCTTTTGGCGGAATGCCTGCAATTTCTTCCCGCTCGATGGTGACAAGCTCGTGGTTACTGAGGGTTGCTGTGATGTCGTCAGAGAAAGCGTCACGGTCCACTGCAAGGGCAGAGCCCGCGGGCAATTTATGGCGTTCTGCTGCGGCCATCACGAGTGAGTTCATGCGGCGCATTTCTTCGTGCAACAAGCCAACAGCATTATTTTCATAGTCGTCTGACCTGAAACTGTTGGAGCATACCATCTCGGCAAGGCCTTCGGTGGCATGTGCGTCGGTTTTGCGTACAGGGCGCATTTCATGCAGCACAACAGGCACACCGCGTGTTACAAGCTGCCAAGCGGCTTCAGAGCCTGCAAGGCCGCCGCCAATGATATGAACAGGTTTGTTTAATGCAGTCATAGTCTTAAAACTCGCTAGGGCGTTAGGGGCTGAACACGGGCAATGGCCAACATGCTGGTAATTTCTTGGGCTTGTTTAGCGGAGCATCCTTCTTTTTGTAAGTAAAAAAGCTATGCTAGCGCCAAAGTAAAATAGTTGGATGCGATACATATGCCATTAGAGGTTCAAAATATATTTAATTCGCTGCTTGAGTGGCCACAAAGAGGTACCGGCAGTGAAGATGAAATGATGGCCCGGGAACAGTTGGTAACACACCTAGAAGGGGAGCCGGGCGTTGATACAGTGGAAGAAGCCTTTCTGGCCCCCGCAACAGCCCTGCCTTTTTTTGCTGTTGTAGCAGCAGGGCAGGTTTTTGCCATGTGGGCAGCCTCAAGCATGGCCCTAATTGCTTTGCTAGCAGGCGGCACTTTCTTTGTGAGTTACTTCCTTTTTGTTGATGGGCGCATAAGCCCCTTAGTTTGGCTTACACCAAAGAAAATCACCGCAAATCTTGTTGCTAAAAAAGGCGAGGGTCGCAGGCTGTTTATTTTAATGGCCCATTTGGACAGCGCCCCCGCTTCGTATGCCCATAGGCCCGATCAGATTAAGAAACATATTGTTTATAAATATTTGGCTGTAGGGGCCAGTGGGCTGGGTGTGTTGATCCCAGTATTAGCGTTGAATGATGTATCGCTGCCTGATGTGCCTCTTGGTTTGTTGAGTGTTTTTGTCTTTGCTTTGTTTCTTTTTGCCGGCA
>JAESQS010000153.1 GCA_016765035.1 Kordiimonadaceae bacterium
CTTACTCTCTGGCCCAACCACCCCACAGTGTATCCTAGCAGGTGGCTTGGCCAAATGGTAAGTGAGGAGATGGGGAGTAGGCCGGTGATCCATATTCGGTTTAAAGAGTAAGCCACCCCGCCATCTCAGTCGTTGCAATATCCGCCAACACCTCCATGCCGCCTACGCTATCATTCAGGCAAGGAATGTAATGAAAGTGTGTGCCCCCGGCTTCCATAAAGCTATTTCGTAGCTCCATATTGATTTCCTCCAACGTCTCCAGACAATCAGAACTGAAAGCGGGTGCCATCACTGCCAGTTTTTTCACCCCATCCGCTGCCAGTTGTGCAACTATTTTATCGGTGTAAGGTTGAACCCACTGTGTGGGGCCAATCCTCGACTGAAAGCTGGTTTTAAACTGGCTGTCATTCAAGCCAAGGGAGGCTTGCAAGGCAGCGCTAGTAGCATGGCACTGGGCAGGGTATGGGTCTCCTGCATCAGCATAAGACTGCGGAATTGAATGATAAGAGGCCAGCAGCACTTCTGGCTCCCAATCAATTTCAGCCAGTGATGCTGTCACCGAGCCTGCCAACTGCTGGATAAACACAGGCTTGTCAAAATAAGCAGGGACCGTGCGCACCGCAGGTTGCCAGCGCATGGCTTTCAAAGCGTCAAAAGCCTTATCATAAGCTGCCCCTGTGGAGGTGGCGCTATACTGCGGATAAAGCGCAAAAAGAACGATGCGCTGACACCCACGGCTTTGCAGCTCTGCCAGTGCATCAGCTATCGAGGGTTCCCCGTATGTAAAGGCCCAAGCCACATCCGACTCTGCCCCAAGTTTTTTCTGCATTTTCTCCGCTTGAGAGCGTGAAAAGGTGCGCAAAGGGGATTCCCCTAAAGTATTATCCCAAATTTTCGCATAGGCCTTTGCGGCCTTTGCCGACCTAAAGGTTAATATTGGACCATATAAGAGAGGCAGCCACAGAAGGCGCGGCATTTCAATAACGCGCGAATCAGACAAAAACTCAGCCAGATATTTTCTTACCGACCAATAGGTTGGGGCGTCCGGTGTACCAAGGCTTATCAACAAAAGCCCGGTTTTGCCCGTTTCAGTCTCAAGGAGTTCATCTCGCATATTTATTAACCTTAATATTGCTCGACTCACCTTATACCGAAACCCCCTTAAAATAAGGAAAAAATATCGGCCCTCGCGTGGACTTCTCCTGCTTTTTTGGCTATACTATGACCTCCTGAAATAGATGGTTTATGGCTTCCAATAAATGCATTCTGACGACAAAGAGCTGATACGAGATGACCTCATCTCAGACCTTGAACACTCCATAGAAAAAGCCCTTGATGGCCGTATAAACGACCTTGCCGGTGCCCTTTTTCGTCTACAAGGCAGTGTGAAGGGCTGGTGTGCTGAGGCAGATTGCGGCAAGTGTGCCCTAGCCCCGCTTATGTGCATCAATGGCATGGAAGAGCGGGTTACATTGCTCATTACCCAACACCATGCAGCCAAAACAGCGCCCATTGTAGCGGGTGCTGACAGTAAAAAAATACCTGTCCAAAGTAAAAAAGTCATCCGCCCTGCAAGCGCAGGATCTACAGCTTTGACATCAAACTACTTCAACCACCTGAATGACAGACTATGTGACCCCGACACAGCGCTGGCACAGTCCAGCACTGACTTGAAATCGTCAGGCCATAAATTAAACTGGCGACAAGTAAAAGACGCCTTCCAGAAGCAGTTGCCCACAGGACCGTTTGACAGCGCAAAAAAACGGGCCAAAACACCGTAACCTATCTGGCTCAGTAGATTGCATCTGCTTTAAGTAACATCACTGGAAGGCTACCGTAAAACGCGCACGAGCATCGCCCCGGCTTCACGCAAGGGGTCAATGGCCACTGCCAGCACCCGGCCATCATGAGGCGCAAAATACCGGCGTACTTCCTGCCCGAAAGGGTCCACCATAGTTGCAATATGCTGGCCTTTTTTAACGCTATCTTTCAGCGCCACATGAATGTGGACCATCCCACCTTCCCGGCTATAAACATTCGTATAGTGTTTGCCTACATAGGGGGCTACCAAGGGCTTCACCACAGGCCCCGCAATCACTTTTTGCTGGCGCATCACATTCAAAATGCCGTCAACGGCCCGGCTGATTGTGGTCTGTTGCCACCGGCCTGCCTCACCCAGCTCGAACGTGACGGCTGGAATTCCCGCTGAAACAAAGGCTGTTTCCAACGTTCCTTTTTGACCGGGATCCTGTTTAATCATATCTGGCAGGAGGCCATAAGCCATTTGCTGCGCGGTGCTGTTGCTAAAGTCTGCAAACACAAAAAGCGGGTAGGCCGTGCCTCTGGTTTGCGTGTGTAAGTCTATGGCTAAATCCGCGTTATCTTTCAATAAATGATACCACAGGTTTCCCACATAAAGGCTGGCTGCGTCGCCGCCTGTTTTCTTGCCCGGAAATTGTCGATTTGGATCTACCATTGTGCTGCCACCACTGCCCACATAATGCCGGTTTCCAGCCTGCAACCCTGGCTGATTAATCCCCGGCACTCCAATCAGGGTCCCTGTCAGGTCATTCGGGGCCACCTGCGCAAAAAGCTGATGTATTACGGCAATGCCGTTCAGTTCATCGCCATGCACAGCGGCTGTTATCATCAGCCGTTTACCGGGCTTTTCCCCCTTTAAAACCATCACTGGCACATAGAACTTTTGCCCAGTGGCTTTCCAACCGGCATGAAAGTAAAAATGAAACCGCCCTGCAGGCAAATTATCAACGTCGAGACTACGGATTACCGCTATCCCTGCTTGCACATCGCCTGTGGCTACATATCCTGCATCTGGCCCTGTCTCTGACTGAGGCAAAGCTATACTGCCAAGCGACAGATATTGTCCCAAAAGCACAGCGAACATACTTTGTAAAAGCTTGCGCAGCATACCACCTCCTCATTCATAAACTCAGCCAACAGCTATCCTTGGCATATTTTATAGTTGCGAACCAGCAGACGCTAGTGCCTAATGAAACACGGGGGAGTGTTTTTTTCTTGAATCTGTAGCTGCTATAGGTTGTAACCTGCATTTTCCCGATAATCCCCGGTTAGGAAAAGCGAATGGGCGCTCACTGCTGCAACGATGTTAAATTTGATGGTATGGACCCAAAATACAAACGGGCCCTCATCCTTGTCATCATCATCAACGCCGTCATGTTTTTGGTAGAAATGCCAATGGGGTTCATTGGCCAATCCCAAGCCCTGAAGGCTGATGCGCTTGATTTCCTTGGTGATACACTCACTTATGGCCTGTCCCTTGCCGTTATTGGCAAAGCTGCCAGCTTGCGGGCCAAAGCAGCCTTGTTTAAAGGGATCAGCCTGTTAACCATGGGCTTTTGGGTTTTAGGGTCCACAATCTACAGCGTGTTTTACGTCCCATCCCCTACAGCCATTATTATGGGCTGGGTTGGTTTTGCAGCCCTTGGGGCAAACCTCTTAAGCGTGCTGCTGTTGCTGCGCTTTAAAGATGGCGATGCCAACGTGCGCTCTGTGTGGCTTTGCAGCAGAAATGATGCCATTGGCAATGTCATGGTTATTATCGCTGCTGCAGGTGTATGGACCACAGGCTCTGGCTGGCCTGACCTTATTGTGGCAACCATTATGGCAAGCCTGTTTATCAGTGGCGCAATATCCATCATCAGGCAGGCACGGGCAGAATTGCACAACAGCCATGACCCGTCACCAGCGGAGTGACACGGCTTTCAAGGACGTGATGCAGTGTATTCTTCCATGGTCTTAACTCCCGCAAATGGGAAACGCCCCTCTTCCAAAACGAAACAACAATGCTAAGGTGCCTTCAATCATGAGGGGACCAGCGTGACCAACCACAACACTTCATTCTTTTTCACCAGACGTTTTTTGCCACTTTTTATCACTCAATTCCTTGGGGCGTTTAACGACAACCTGTTCCGGCAAGCCATTGTAATCTTAATTACATTTGGCATGGCAAAAGAAGTTGGCATGCAGCCTGCTGCCCTAAACAGCATGGCTGCTGGCTTGTTTATTTTGCCCTATTTTCTGTTTTCTGCGTTGGCGGGTCAGCTTGCCGATAAATACGAAAAGTCCGGCCAGATTTTCTGGATCAAACTGTGGGAAGTCATCTTGATGCTGATTGGTGGCCTTGGTTTTTACCTATCAAGCCTACCCTTATTGTTTACTGTTTTATGTGGTCTGGGGCTGCAATCCACCTTCTTCGGGCCCATAAAATACGGAATTTTACCAGACTTGGTCGACCGTAAAGACCTGCTCACAGCGAATGCTTACTTCGAAGCAAGTACTTTCATTGCTATTTTAGGAGGCACTATTTTCGCAGGGCTGTTCATTGCCACAGGGAACGGCGTTACTAATGTTGTGCTTTTGGCAATTGGCCTCGCCATTGTTGGCACGCTCGTTGGCCGACGGGTGCCAAAAGTAACACCCGGCGCACCGGATTTAGTTATTACAAAAAATATTTTCGTCTCTACGAGAAGCCAGCTAAAGCGTGCATGGAATGACACTATCAGCAAACGTGCCATCCTTGGCGCAAGCTGGATATGGCTGTATGGGTCAGTTTATCTTGCGCAAACACCTGTTATTACAAAAGAACACCTTGGTGGCGACGAAACTTTAGCCACGCTGTTTATGGCTTGTTCCTCAGTGGGCATCGGCTTGGGGTCGTTCCTGAGCAGTAGAATGCTCAAAGGGGAAATATCAGCAAAGCTTGCCAAGCCTGCATTACTGGCCATGTTTGCCGTCAGTCTCGTGTTTTATGCTGTTTTGCCTACAGCAGCCCCTGCTGGGCCATTGATCGGTGTCAGCGAATTTTTAAGCCTGCCTTTTAACTGGTTGATTATTAGCCTGTTTATCAGTTCTTCCATACTGTCCGGCATGATCATTGTACCGCTTTATGCCATTTTGCAAAATAACGCGGCACCTAACGAACGCGCGCGCATGATGGCTGCCAATAATATTATCAACAGCGGCTTCATGACCGGGGGGGCAATCGCAGTGATAACCCTACTAACTTTTGGTTTAACATCCGCAGATGCGTTGCTTGTGATGGGTGTAGCTAATTTGCTTGTTGTGCCAGTTGTCACCAAATTGCGGAAAGAAATGGAAGCCGGTCCTACTACGGACTCAATTACCAGCTAGGAAAAATACCCAAAATAGATACATTTGAATCAAATACTTGAGACAAATAGCAAGGCCTGACTATACTGTTTTAAAATGGGGAGGAAATTTGACTAGGATTTTCCATAAACGACGCAAGCCAATATTCGAACTCATTGGGCAATGCCTGATTTTTCTATCTGTCATTGCCGCCATTTTATATGGGGGGAAATGGTACCCTGCTGGGGATGTTATTTTGGTGGCAACCCTTAAAGGCAGCGCGGTTGGTTTCCTTGCTTTATTTGTCCTTATTTGCGCGCGCACAAGCAACCATTTCATTCTATTTATCGCCCTTGTTGCCTCGGTGGCTGGGGATGTTTTTCTCGTCTTTCCCGGGGAAACGTCTTTTATGAAAGGTTTGGGCAGCTTTCTGGGCGCCCAAATATTATTCATCCTTCTCTATCTAAAAAACCGCCTGCCGCTGCGGGATGTTTCATCTTTCCGTACAGGAACCATCAGTCTTTTATGGGCAGGGACAGGCATTTCTCTTTATTTCTTTTACCCCTATTTAGGCGACAAACTACTCCCCATTTTTGTCTACTCAATAACGCTTGTCACCATGGCTAGCACAGCCCTATTAAGCGAATTTCCAGTAAAGCTGGTAGGCATTGGCGCCCTGCTATTTGTGATTTCAGACAGTCTTTTGGGGGCAGAAATGTTCACCGCCATGCCTGAAAATACAGGCTATTTCATCTGGGGAACTTACTATCTGGCTGAGCTATTTATGACACTGGGCGTTATGCTTTTAAGTGACCGACGCAGCTTCAATGGTGGATATCGATTTGACTAATAGGTCATTAAGCCCGAAAAGGGTGCGATTCCATTTACAGCAAGCAAAGTAGCAAGGTCATGATCGTGGTAGACCAAGATAAAAAGAGATTACAGAAGAAAGCTTCAACCCTTATAGAAGCCCTCCCCTACCTGCGTAAATATGCTGGCGAGATTTTTGTTATTAAATATGGCGGCCACGCAATGGGCGAGCCTGAACTTGCGCTTCAGTTCGCCCAAGACATAAGCTTACTGAAGCAAGTAGGCATCCACCCCGTAGTTGTGCATGGTGGTGGGCCACAAATTGGCGCAATGCTGGAGCGGCTTTCCATCGATAGCGAATTCATTGATGGTTTGCGTGTAACCTCGAAAGCCACTGTAGAAGTGGCTGAAATGGTTCTTGGCTCCATCTGCAAATCTATTGTGGCGGACATTCAAGCAGCCGGAGGGAAAGCCATTGGCCTTTCCGGCAAAGACGGTGCGCTGGTTACTGCTACAAAAATGGACCGCAAAATCACTGATCCAAACTCTAATATTGAAAAAGTAATCGACCTCGGTTTTGTCGGTAATCCAACAGACGTGGACCCCCGTTTGCTGACCATGTGCATAGAAGGCGGCAATATCCCGGTAATTTCACCAATTGCTTCCGGCACCGATGGCCATACATACAATATTAACGCTGACACAATGGCGGGCGCTATCGCAGGGGCCCTTGGTGCGCGGCGTTTCTTCTTGCTAACGGATGTACCCGGTGTGCTGAACAAAGAAGGCGAGATGTTAACTGAACTTGACCGCGCCGCCGTGAATGCACTGGTAGAGGACGGTACAATTTCAGGCGGCATGTTGCCCAAAGTAGAAACATGCCTGAAGGCCGCTGAAAAAGGCGTGAATGGCGCTGTAATACTCGATGGCCGTGTGAAGCACGCCATCTTGCTTGAGCTGTTCACAGAACGCGGTGCCGGCACGCTCATACGTGAGTAACAGCTCTGCTCTTAAGCTAACTTTGAGAAAAATACCCTAATCATTATCGACAAAATAACTTAAGTGCCATTCCAGTTCATTGTCATCAATGGGGTATTTTTCGCCGCCTTTGGCACTCAGAAGTTGCGCAGTAGGCACCAGTGCAAACTTAATTTGTAGCTCGTAAGCAGTGCGCATTTTAAGCCCACATTTCCACGCAAGTGCCGTGACAGCCCGTCCGCTTTTTGAATGAATAACCTGACGGATTATATCTGCCGATAAATCAGCCAACACAGCAAGACACTGTACTAGCAGCTCCCTTCGATTATGCTCTATCTGCTCCAGCACAAAGGCATCATCCAGCATACCGCGTTGAAAATAATCCATGGCTTTCTTCGCCAAGGCAGCTTCTTCATTTTCTCCCACACGCTCACCGGAAAGCCGAAACCGCACACGCTCCAGCAAATCTTCTGCCTGTTCTTCTTCCAGCTCGGCTTGCTCCATCATCGCATAAACCAGCGCAGAAGCGACAAACCCGGCAATGCGTTTCATGGCCCGAATAGATAGTTCTGGACGCAAGGCTACAGGCTTATGCAAATCTTCCACGCTTTCCGCCTGCGCAATTATCTGGTCCAGCGTGTCTTCTCTAATTTGGGCATTCTTGTTGGTCAGCAGCTCTGCAATAGCAGGCACTTCAAGGCTGGCGGCAATATCATCTGCCACACCTTCCGACACCGTATCGCGCCCTGCTATTGCTTCAAGAGCAGCGCCTGTGGCACCAGCCGCAATAATTTCCCGCAGGTCATCGTCATTCAACAGAGGCGAGTAGCGCAAGATAGGGCCGCAAACAATGGCCTCTACATCGCGCGCCAACTTGTCTACAATCGCCTTCGGCACTACGTTCGAGCTTTTGATTTCTTCTGCAATAATCGCCCGAACTTTAGGCAATTGGTCTTCTGCGAGAGCCTCAAGTATTTTAATCGCTTCTTCCCGCAAGGCTTCTTTGTCCGCATGGGTCATATCTGGGACTAAACGGCCAATTTTACGGGCTAGTTCTGCGCGCACCTCAGCATTGTCATCGCGCTGTAGCAACGCATCTGCTTGCGGTGGCGTTGCAGGGTTGCTGGCAATTTTCTTCCGCACTTCAGGGGACGTATCTTCAGCCAGAAAGTATAAAACTTCCGGGCGTGCATCATGGCGCTCGGCCAATAGCTCCCGTTGCTTATCTGTGCCTTGTTTCAGTATGTCCTGTTCTTCTGCAGTTGTCAGTTCTTTTGGTAAGGCTTTCCCGCCCCCAAAAAACGCTTTCAATTTACTCAGCATCCCCACCCCCTATGTCGTCATTTCCTGTAGTGCCCTCTTTTGAAGCCTTTTTCCCAGCATCCTGTGGCTGGGCAGCATTGTCTTCAGCGCGCGTCTTATCTGCAAAGGCAATATCATTTTTGCCAGACTTTTTAACTTTATAAAGCGCGGCATCTGCTCTGTCTGTTAGCACGGTAAAATCTAAATCCACACCCGCTACGGAACGGCAAATACCAACAGAAGCACTCAGGCTAAGTTTTTCATTGCCAAGTGCCCTGCGAATCTCAGGCATATAATCCAGTAAACGGTGCGCTTTCTCCGCGGCCGTATCTTCATTTGCATCATCAATCCAGAGGACAAATTCGTCGCCACCAACCCGGCCTGCATAATCAATAGGGCGAATGGCCTGCTGCAAAAAATCTGCAACCATTTTTATGGCTTCATCGCCAGCCTTATGGCCAAGAGTGTCATTCACTTCTTTAAAGTGGTCCAAATCAATAAAGGCGATACAGCCTGCTGTGCCAGTTCGGCGTTGGTGTAAAAGGCGGCGTTCTACAAGTTCTCGCAAAGCACGACGATTAAGAAGCCCCGTCAACTCGTCCCGGCCAGACAAATGTGAAAGTTTATCAATCAGCTCAGCTTTCATGAACGCTGCTGTTAAAATATCAGCAATTTGGTCTAAAAGTTGTTTTTCCTGCTCGGACCACGGGCTGTCTGGCGTATTGCGACCAATGATCAACATGCCTATGCCAACACCTTGCCTCTCAAGTCGAATGGCCAGATAAATCTGCCCTTCGATCTCAATTCCCCGCAATTTTCTGTCTGAGCTCGCAAGCGTTTGCCAGATACCTTCAAGGTCCAACGTCTGTTTAGCCCCACCGTGCACTGCTGCAGGGACAAGCCCGTCATTGCGGCGAACAACGGCCCAAACCTGATCAGCGCGCAACACATCTACTAGCTCACGCGATGCATTTTCCAGCAATTCCTGTGCATTGTCTGATGCATTCAGAATTTGGGTAACACGCTGCTGCACAGCAAGCCGCAAATTATCCCGCTTGGTTTTACGCTCTTTTTCCACACGGGCCGTTACATCGCGGCATGTCCCGCAAACACCGGTTATTTTTCCGCTACTATCTCTTCGTGGCCGCACAGAAAAGACAACATCCCGCTTTTCATTGCCAACTTCCACCGCCACAGAATCAAAAGTTTTTTCAACAGTGGTAGTAAAGGGGTTGCGAGCGGGCACATTTCCTGTTGGCCAAAACACCTTATTTGCATCCCGCCCGGCCAGTTTGCCTGCCTGAATGCCGTACACTTCCTTTGGGAACACAAAAATAAATTTCTGCTGCGCGTCTACTTCAAAGGAAAAATCAACGGCAGCATCAAGCAAATCTTTCAGCAAAGAACGGCTGTCCATCAATGCCTGCGTGACAGTGTCGCTTAAAGTGGTGTCTCGTGCCACAACCAGCACACGGTCTACTTGCAGCGTGGCAACAAGCCAATACGTCGATTTATCATCAGTTGTGAGGCGGCTCTCAATCGGTAACCCAGTATCAAACACCTGCCCAACAATATCCTTCAGTGTTTTATGGCCAACCTGCCATAAATTTGCCAAAGGGCCTGCACTATCACTCTGATCAATGATAACACCTGTGCTATCAACGCTGATGGCACATAAAACAGCGCCCTGCAAAGATGGCTCTTTACGATTAAACCGTTTAAGTGGGTTTGAATGGACCATATTGAAATACCAACTGACTACACCAGATAATAGTAGCGCCTAAAATATATAACCCCAAGCTCGTGACGCAATTACTTGATCGTTAACTTTATTATTGTAGATTTAAAAATTCCACTCCAATTATAAGCTATAAGGCCAATATGTTAACAACTAGTCCACAGCAGTATGACCCAATTTTCGATAGACACAATGATACGTGGGTTTTTGACCTCGATAACACGCTCTATGCGGCTGAATGCAATCTGTTTAAGCAAATAGACCAGAAGATTGGCAGCTATGTCCAGAAAGTCCTTGGCCTGCCGCCAGAAGAGGCGCGTGTCATACAAAAAGGGTATCTGCTGCAATATGGCACAACCCTTAAAGGCTTGATGGACAACCACAGTGTGGATGTAGACCATTATCTGGACAGCGTACATGATATCGACTTCTCACCCGTTAAACGAGATGAAAAACTGCGGGCCGCGATCCAGAAACTAGAAGGGCGTAAGTTGGTTTTCACCAATGCCAGCGCCCCCTATTCTGTCGAAATTTTACAACGCCTCGGCATTGAAGACCTGTTTGAAGATGTATTTGATATCATCGCAGCGGAGCTTTTACCCAAACCAATGACCGAAGTGTATGATAAATTCATCAAGGATCATGCAGTAGACCCCAATCGATCTGTTATGTTCGAAGACATGGTGCGCAACCTAAAACCCGCCCACGACCTAGGGATGGGTACTGTCTGGATCAACACCGGTGATGAATGGGGCAAAGCCAATTATGATGCCAGCACCGTCCATGCAGAAGCGCCAAACTTGAGTGATTGGCTGCATGATTTTACCATTCGGAAATAAAGCTAGCTGCCGCCTCGATTAGTTTCAGTCAAAATCACTTTCTAAATACTCTAAAAAAAGCCTAGACCGTATCCGTTAAATAGAAGCATCACCGGCCCACGCCTCACTTACTCTCTGGCCTAACCACCCGCTAGAATACACTGTGGGCTGGTTTGGCCAGAGAGTAAGTGAGGC